>JBILVU010000001.1:0-122981 GCA_044370285.1 Prosthecobacter sp. | reverse complement strand
TTCCTGGGTGCCTTCACCCCGGTCGCAGGTGCTGATGATGCGTTGACGGAGATCAAGGGAAAGTGCGGCCATTCTTAGCTGTACACCGTCCGTCAAACGTTTCCACATTATTATTTAAAATGCTCTATCATTGGAAAGCGGCACGCACCCCGGCAAGCAGCACTCCCGGTGCCCCAGCCTTCCTCCGCGTGAACGCCAGCCCGCCGTGAAGGCGCGAAGGCTGCGAGTCGTCTCGATCTCCTTATCGCTTAGCTCTCGAAGTAAGTGTACCCACGCAGACCTGCCTCGAAGACATCCATAATCTCGCGGCGTTCGGTGGCGGTGATGCGTTTGGTGGCCACGGCGTTCTCCGCGAGGTGGCGGAAGCGGGTGACCATGTCCTTCGGCTCGTATTCGACGTAGGTGAGCACTTCGGCGACGCTGTCGCCTTCGAGCTCGCTGTATTTGACCTTGCCGTTTTCGACGTGGACGGAGACGACGTTGGTATCGCCGAGGAGGTTGTGCAGATCACCGAGGGTTTCCTGATAGGCACCGACGAGGAAGATGCCGAGCATGTATTCGTGGCCTTTTTCGATCTCGGGATCGTGCAGCGGGAGGCTGCGGCTGATGCCATCGGCGAGGGCAAATTTGTCGATCTTGCCGTCGCTATCGCAGGTGATGTCGGAGAGCACGGCATTGCGCGTGGGCTTCTCCTTGAGGCGATGGATCGGCATCACGGGGAAAATTTGATCGATGGCCCAAAGGTCAGGCAGGCTCTGGAAGACGCTGAAATTGCCGTAGTAGTAATCGGTGAGGATGGTTTCGAGGCGCTCCATCTGGGAGCCGTCGTGCTCACACTGCTCACGCATGTCGGAGACCCACTTCAAGATGTCCCAGTAGAGCTCCTCGCCATGCGCACGCTGGCGGAGGTTCACTTTGCCATAGTTGAATTCGCTGCGGAGCTTGTCGCGGTAATAGACGGCGTCGTTGTAGATCTCCTGAAGGCGGTCGCGGCCGGTCTTGGCGGCGTTGCGGGTGCTTTCGACACGCAGCTCGTGCAGATTGCGCAGCAGGGCGGGGGAGTCTTTGCTGATCTGGATCTCGCTGATGTCGGAGCGGGATTCAAAGCGGTTGATGTCGAGGATGTTGATCACCAGCACGCTGTAGTAAGCCACGATGGCGCGACCGGACTCGGTGATGATGTCCGGGTGGGGCACGCCAGCCTCGGCGGTGACTTCGGTGATGGCTTCGATGATGTCGGCGCAGTATTCCTTGGTGCCGTAGTTGCTGCTGGCGGCGCTGGCGCCTTTTTGACCGTCGTAGCTGATGGCGAGACCGCCGCCGAGATCGAGGATGCCCATGCGAGCACCTTCTTGCACGAGGCCGCAATACACGCGGGTGGCTTCCGTGACGGCCTGGCGGATGGCGCGGATGTTTGGAATCTGCGAGCCTTGGTGATAATGCAGCATGCGCAGGCAATCGAGCATGCCCTGCTCACGCAGGTGATCGACGACGTGCATGAGCTGGGAGATATTGAGGCCGAAGACGCTCGAATCGCCGCCGCTGCCGCTCCAATGGCCGGCGCTTTCGGCGCTGAGGCGGAAACGCACTCCGAGCGTGGGACGCACGCCCATCTTTTTGCAGCGTTCGAGGATCAAATCGAGCTCGGTGGGCATTTCGAGCACGAGGATGACCTGCAGGCCCATCTTTTGGGCATAAAGCGCCAGATCGATGAACTCCTCGTCCTTGTAGCCATTGCACACGATGTAGGCCTGCGGGTCGTGCATGTAGGCCAGCGCGGCGATGAGCTCCGGCTTGCTGCCCGCTTCAAGGCCGTAGTGATACTTGCGGCCATAGCGGGTGATCTCCTCGATCACTTCCTGCTGCTGGTTCACCTTGATGGGATACACGCCGCGATAGACGCCCTGGTATTTTCCTTCCGCGATGGCGGAGGCAAAGCCTTCGTTCAGCTCGTCGATACGGCCACGCAGCAGATCGCCAAAGCGCACGAGCAGGGGGAGCTGCGTGCCGCGTTCCCGCAGATCGCGAACGATGGAGGCGAGCGAGACGGCTTTCGTCTTCGTCTTGTCCTTCAAATTCACGGTCACATCGCCCGCCTTCGAAATATCAAAGTAGCCATGCCCCCATTCGCGGATGCCGTAGAGATCAGCGGAGTCATCGGTGGACCAGGCGGGGGCTTTCATTTCGGTGGGGCTTGCGTTGCGGGTTCGGATTTGGGGCGGCGATTATCAGGTCGATTTGGGAAATGCAAAGCGACATCTCAGCCTTTGCGGCGGGCGGCAAAAGGCAGGTGCAACAGCGAATAAACCGCCAGGCCGAGCAGGATCGCGGAGACATTGTGCCAGGGAACAGGGCCGAGATGATCGAAGAGGCTGGCCTGCGGGGGCTTCTGGCATTGGAAGGCGTAGTTCGTGCCGAGCGTGAGATTCACCAGCGCCGTCACCGCATACCAAGCGAGCGAAAAGCCCATCACCCGCCGCACCGCGCCCGCCTGCGGCCGCTGCCGCATGGCGCTGACGACATAAAAAGAGGTCACCGGCACGCCGCCATGCATCACGAAGAACAGGAAGAAGCGTGGATCAGGAAAATCATACACCAGCGCCGGGGTGAGCAGTCCCTGCAGCGTGCCGGCGATGCCGAAAAAGTACACCACCTCGCACCAGAACTGCCGCCGCGTCCACAGTGCCAGCCCGCCGGCGATCGTGGCAATGTCACAGTATTGTAGCGGCAGCATCGTCTGCGCCGTGAGGGAGCCGCACAGACCATGCACGACCAGCCCCACGGGATACAGCGCGAGAAGCACCGTGCCGAGCGCCCGCTCCGCGAGGCTAGCAAAACGCGTGCGTGCCAGCACGAGCAGCGTGATCAGGACGAGGCCCACCACAGCGAGCACGACCTGATGCGAGGTTCCCCAGGGATGAAATGAAGGCACGGCGGGAGGCATGCGCGGAGAATACGCGGCTCTTGCGTGTGTCAGGCGGTTTGTGCGAGAGTCACCGCATGGCAGAGATCACAAACCATCAGGCAGGAACCGCAGCGACAGGCTTGGGCGGAGGTTGCGCGGCGTTGTTTGGCTCCATCTTTATCTTGGCGGGCATAGGGATCGGCCTGTTTCTCTACTTTCCGGCGATCGGTGGCTGGTGGGTGGCGCGTTCGTGGGAGGAAGTGCCTTGCCGGATCGAATCGGCGGAACTGGCGGCCTCGCATGGCGATGACAGCACGACCTACGAAGCCAAAGCGGCCTACCGCTACGACTACCAAGGGCGCAGCTTCCGCAGCGAGCAGGTGAGCCTGATGGGCGGCAGCGATAACTTTGGCGACTTCCAGCAGCGTCACTACGACGAGCTGCGCCTCGCCCGCGAGCAGGATCGTCCCTTCCGCTGCCTCGTGAACCCCGCCCAGCCCGGTGAGGCCATTCTCTTCAATGATTTGCGCTGGGGGCTGCTCTTGATGATGTCGCTCTTTCCCACGCTGTTTCCGCTGGCGGGAGGTTTCGTGGCGGTTGGCGGCATCGCGATGGCCCGGGAGGGGATCAAGATCATGGGGCGGCAGCGAAAGTATCCTGATCAGCCTTGGCATTGGAAGCTCGAGTGGGCAGATCAGAAAGTCACCGCGAGCGGGGATGGCTCAAAGGCGCTGCTGGCCGTGGCGGCATGGATCATGCTCATTCAGGCTCCGCTCGCGGCGGCGGTGGTGATGAGCGGAGCGCTGTCAGAATCACTGCTGGCCGCACTGGCCTTTTTGCCGCTCGCCAACGCGTTTTTCCCACTTCGAGCGGTGTGGAGTCGGATGAAGACGAAGCGCCTGATCGGCGTGGTGAGCCTGGAGCCGCGTCAGTGGCCGCTGCGGCCGGGGGATGTGCTGGAGGGGCGTTTGCGCTTCTCGCAGGCGCTGAGTCCGCAGGTGCCGCTCTCCGTGCGAGTGCGGGCGATCCGCAAAGTGACGCGCGGCAGCGGAAAAAGCACCTCCACCAGTGAGGAGACGCTGTGGGAGCATACCGAGGCACTTTCCGCCGCCGAGGCGCAGCGCGAGGATCGCGGCTGTGCGCTTCCTTTGCGCATTGAGCTCCCTCTGGATCTGCCCGGCACCAGCATGGGACCCCTCATGAGTGTCTCCCATGAACGCAGCGAGCATCTCTGGAGCATGGAAGTGATGGCCGGTGAGGGAACGAAGCCCGCGACACTGCCGCTGCCGGTCTTTGGCGAGGCCCGTGAAGAAGTCCGCGTGGCGTCTGCGGCCGCCGTGGCAAAACCCGTCATCGAAGAAGACCTCACCGAGCAGCTCCTCGCCCGCCTCCAGGCACGCGGCATTCAGGCGAGCTTTAACGCGGATGGCACGCCGGAGTCGCTCACCTGTCCGCCGGGCCGGAATCGCGGCATCGCGATCTTCCTGTTCTTCTTCGGCACGATCTGGATGGGAGCCATGATCATGATTTTCGCTCAAAATGCGCCCCTCATCTTCAAGCTCATCTGGGGTCTCTCCGCCCCGGCGATCCTGCTGCTGGCCGTTTATCTGCTCCTCCATTCGCGTCGCCTGCAACTCAGCGGCAGCACGATGACCCTCACCAATCGAGTCGGCCCCTTTTTCTCCAAAACCGAGACCTTCGAGTCGCGTCATATCGTTCAGTTCATGCACGATAACTACCTGCGCTCCGGCAACGTCCACTTCTACCGCCTGCGTCTTGAGACCACCTTCGGCAAGAAGCTCACCCTCGCCGATGGCCTCACCGAAGAAGCCACCGCCCAAAAGCTGGCAAACCGGCTCATGAAGTGGAAGCGGGCGATGGAGTGATCTCTCAGATGCGCCTTATCCCTCCTCTCTCGATGCCCTGGTTGGCGGTGCTGCTCATGCAGGCATCCGCCCACGCTCATCCAGCGGATCAAAGCGAGATGCAGGTCAAACCCGCGCCGCATGCACTGGAGGTGCGCTTCACCTTCAATCTGCTCACGGTGACCAAATGCGTGCGAGTGGATGCCGATGGCGATCAAAAGCTCAGTGTGGACGAGTTGAAGGCCGCCGAGCCTGTCTTCACAAAATACCTCAACGAGCACATCCATCTGGAAGTGAATCAAAAACCTGCCGCTTGGGGTGAGAAGGCCGCGTTCAGCTACTTGTGGCCCAATTTCGCCAAAACACCGCCGATGCCGGAGATCGAGTATGCGGCGCGGAATGTGGATGTGACCTTCGTTTTGCCGCAGAAGGCGGTGCTGGAGGATATCTGGATCGAGTTCGCCTTCTTCGAGCAAACCGGGACGATGCAGACGATCCGCGGCCTGTATGAGCAGGACGGGCAGATCATGGAGGTGCCTTTCAGCTTCCAGGAGCCGGAGTACACCTATGATACCGGCTTCGCAGAGGATCCCTTTGTGCAGCAGGAGGAGGCCAAACGTGACGAAGGCTGGAGTTGGGCTTGGGCAGTCGTGCTCGGAGCACTGCTCATGGCTGGGCTGGCGTGGCGTTTCGTGCGGCGATGAACTGCCACGCCATGCTCAGCAAATGCAGCACGAACGAGGCACTGAGAAGCACGAGACCGGCGTTCAGGATGCGGGTGGGATCGGCGAGCGTTTGCGCGGCTTGAGCGGGCGTGGTGATCAAAAGCGGCTGGAAGGTGCGCATGACGCCGCCGGTGAGTGGTTGCGGATGCAGCGTGGCGATGGCGGCCAGCCAAACGATGAGCTGGGAGAGTGTCTCAAAGCTCCACGCGGCCAGATGAAAGGTCTGCTGTGCGGTGGGCTGTCCGCGTAGCTTGGCAAAGCATGCCGGGAAACTCATCACGCCGATCACCAGCCACATGATGAGCCACAAAAGCTGCTGCGAGGCGAGGCTCACGCTCAGCGCCAGCACCCACAGCGGCCAGGGCAGCCAACTGATCGTGGCGAGAGGTCCCGCGCCGGTGCTTTGAGTGGTTGGCAGCGCATTGAGCAGCGTGCAAAACACGGCGGAGAGCCAGGCCATCACGGCCACCCCAGCGGCCACGTTCGCGGCTTCACCGGCGCGAATGGCCTGTGCCATCCAGCCGCCCCAGCCCATGAAGTGCAGCACATCTTCAATGAGGATCAGCCACGCGATGCCGTGCAGGCAGAGCGATTGCAAACGCGCCCGCAGCGGCTTCCCGATGCCACCGAGCACCTCGCCAAACAATGGCACGGCGAGCACCAGCGCCGGCGCGAGGTATTCCCAAAGCTCCGCGCCGAACATCAAGCGCCAGTCATTGAGCTCCGCGCCGAGTTGGAAGGGCATCAAGGTCTCCACCGGCTTGCCGAGCGCTCCGATCCACCAGCCCACGAGACTCCACGCGAGGGCCGTGACGGGAAAAAGGGCCACCGCACGTCCCAGCATGGCCACGATGCTCGTCACCACACGTCCACACGACTCGGCGAGCCATGAGAGTGTGTAGCCTGCGCTCGCTGCGGTGAGCAGAGCGATGGCGAAAACGATCGCGCTGCGTCCGCCACGAGCGAGCAGAGCGGGATCGAACAGCCCGGACCATCCGGCAAAGAAGCCCGCACCACCGCTCAGGGCGATCACGCATGCCGCGAGCATGCCACCGAGCACGATGCGCACCGGCAGCCA
Source organism: Prosthecobacter sp. (assembly GCA_044370285.1). Classification (GTDB taxonomy): domain Bacteria; phylum Verrucomicrobiota; class Verrucomicrobiia; order Verrucomicrobiales; family Verrucomicrobiaceae; genus Prosthecobacter. Next base: position 116,408 of record JBILVU010000001.1, on the reverse strand, counting down.
GCGTGGCGGGTTCGGCAGGACGGTGGAGATCATTCGTCAGGCAGCTTCAATTCGAGCGTGGAGGGCGTGCGGGAAGGTGTTTTCGATTTGAAGGCCAGCTCGCGCAGCGTCCATGAGGTGCGTGGCTTGTTCGCCGCCAGCGGAGCGCTGACTGCGGCATGATCGACGGTGTGAAATAGCGGCAGCATGGCTTGCAGCGGCAGCAAACGGCCTTCGAGCTGCCTCACGCGTTCACCGGCTGCGGCGGGCTCAAACTCGGTGGCGAGTGCTTCGAGTAGCAAATCCGTCTGTGGGTCCGCGATACCGGCGAAATTGGTTCCGCCGGGTTTGGCCTGCGAGGAGTGCCACCAGGGAAATTGATCCCACGAGACCTCGAACCTTTGTTCGAGCATCACCGCGTGGAATTCACGGCTCGCGAGACGGCCCGCGAGCAGGTCAGCGGAGGCGACAGTCTCCACGCGGATGTTGGCACCGAGTTCACGCCACTGCACGGCGAGTTGATGCGCCGTCTGCGAGACGACGGGATCACCGGCCACGAGCAGCAGGGAGAATTCAAATTTGTGCCCTTCGTTTCTTCCGATGCCATCCACGCCCGGCAGCCAGCCCGCATCGGCGAGCAGGCGCTTCGCCTTCGCGGCACTCCACGGCACGCGTGGAGCTTTCGTGTGCAGCCACATGCCCGGTGGGAAGAGGCTGCCATCGGAGATGGTGTGCTTTCCCGGCAGCGCGGCGGTGATCGAGGCCACATCGGTGATCGTGGCCAGCGCCTCACGCGTGCGCACATCGGCCAGCACAGGGCTTTTCGTGTTCCAAAGCACCACGAGACGGCGATGCGGCGGCGTGAGGCAGGCGAGGAGATCGTCATGGTTTCCCGCGATGGTCGCTGGCCAGACGAGATTCGTCGTTTTCGTGCCGAGGCCGACCTCCGTCATCAGTGGCGAGGCATTGAAGTGAAACAAAAAGCGCGGTGACTCCTGCTGCGTGCTCACCGGCGTGAGCGAGAGCGTGCGTGCATCGAGATGCGTGAGCCGGAATGAGCCCGCGCCGGGCGGCGGCGTGAGGCTGAAGGCCTTGTCATCATCCTGCTCATGCGCCTTCCACCACGAGGCAGGCAGCACCGGCAGGCCTGCCCAGCCGCAGAGGGCGGGACCGTAGCGGCTGCGGAAAGTCACGCGGAGCTGATTGCCGCCGTTTTGAATCTCCATGTCCTGGATGTGGCGCAGCGCCTCGCGGTTCGGCAGCAGCCATGGGCGGCGGCTCACCTGCTCGATGGTGGTCTTCACATCCCACGCGGTCACCGGCGTGCCATCATGCCAGGTTTGGCCTTGGCGCATGTCGAGATCGAGCACGGGCTCGCTGAGCGCGGAAACCTCGCCCATCAGGCTGATGCGCACCTCGGTGGGCACTTTCGCGGCCAGATGGCTGCGAAACTCATCCAACAAGCGCTGCGCCGGACCGACGGTGACGATCTCAAAGACATTGTCGCGATCAAACCACACACGGCGGATCTGCTTGGCGAGCGGCGAGCTGTTGAAAAAGCTCGCCGCGAGCTCTTTGAGCGGCTGCTGGCATTCGATGCGCCAGAAGGCGACGGTTTGAGGCTGGAGATCGCCGATGACTTCGAGCGCCTTCGGGGTGTCGGCGTGCGTGGCGTCATTGAAATTGAGCACGAGGCTATTTGCCACGAGACGCACGGCACTCAGCCGCCATTCCGCCCAGCGATTGCTCTCGCCGATTTGAGCTTGAAGACGCTCCTGCGCCTGCTTCGCGATTTTTTCATCGGCAAACCAGCACGTCACATCCTGCGACCAGCGCCACAGCTCCGCCAGCGCGGGCTGGAGCGTGCCATCACCTCCCACGCGCATGAGCGGCTCGTGGACGAGATCAATGATCTGCCGCTCCGCCTCCGTGCGCGGCGCGTAGGGATGCATCGCGGGCTTTGGATCGGTGAGCATGGCCACCACGCCCTCGCCGCGCATCGCCCGCAGCGTGCGTGATTGCTCGGAGGCCCACGAGGCCAGCCCGAGCACCGTGAAAGGCACGAGCATCAAAAACAAACGCAGCGTGATGGTGGTGCGGGAGGTCTTGGGTTTGATCGTGTGCGTTTCGCTCTCCTGCTTTTCGCCAATGAGTTCGGACTGAGTGGCTGCCAGCTGTGAGCGAACGTCTGAAAGCTCGGCTTTCTCCTCTTCCAGAGTGCGGCGGGCGGAGGCGAGCTGCTCCTCCGCCGTGGTGAGCTGGCGTTTGAGATCACGAAGGGAGGTCTCGATCTTGCTTTGCTGATTCGCCCGATCGCTTTCAGCGGCGTCGAGGTCTTTTTGAACCTGCGTGAGTTGCGCCGTTTTGGCGGAGAGATCAGTTTGAAGACCCGCAAGGCTCGTGGTGAGGTCTTTCTGCTTCTGCGAGGTTTTCAGCTCGAGATCACGAAGACGGGCGGTGGCCTCGTTTTCGCGGGCTTGAAGCTCATCGAGGCGTTTCTGAGCTGCTTGAAGGTCTGTCGTCTTTTGATCGTGCTGTGAGCTGAGGGCATCGAGAGCGGCTTGGCGTTCCTTTTGCCAGGCTTCGGACTTTGCCGCTGCTGCTTGAAGCATCGAAAGGGATTCCTCCGCGATGCGGGCCTGTTCGCGGAGCTTCGCGGATTCCGAGCGAGCTTCACCCAGCTCACGACGAGCGAGCTCTGCCTGCGCTGTATCATCGGCTTTGCGCTTGGAAAGGGCCTCCAGGAGCTGCTGAGCCTCCGCTGCCTCGTTCGTGATCTTCGCCAGTGATGCGGTCTTTTGCTCCTGCTGGGCGGTGAGCGTGGCGATGACCTGCTCAGTCTTCACGGTGGTGTCTTGTAGGCGAGTCAGCGTTTCCTGGCTGATGCGGATCTGGCCTTCGTGCTGTTTGAGGGCTGTTTGGCGTTCCTGAAGCTGCGCTTCCGATTCGGTGAGCTGCTGCCGAAGGGTTTCGAGGCGTGCGTTTTCCTTTGCGGTGGTCTCGCGGGTCTGCTGGAGGCGCTTTTCCTCTTCGGCGTGAAGCGCGGTGAGTTGATCGAGCTTGGATTGAGCGGCCTGGGCTTCACCCGTGAACTGATCGAGTCGATTTTGTGCCTTGGCGGTGGCGGCGGCGAGGAGATCAAAGCTGGCCTGAGCTTTGGCGGCGTCTGCTTTGATCTGATCGAGCTTGGATAAAGCGGTGGAAGTTTCCGCTGTGAGTTGGCTGAGCTTCGCTTGGGCTTCGGCGGCAGCGGTCGAGAGTTGATCGAGCTTGGATTGAGTGGTGGAAGTCTCGGCGGTGAGCTGGCTGAGCTTCGATTGGGCTGCTGAAGTCTCAGCGCTAAGCTGCGTGAGCTTTAACTGAGCAGCGGAGGTCTCAGAGGTGACTTGATCGAGCTTGGCTTTTGCCTTGGCGGTGGAGGTGGTGAGCTGATCGAGCTTCGCTTTGGCCTTTTCGCTTTCGGCGGTGAGTTGATCGAGTTCGGCGGCTTTCGCGGCGTGGCTGGCCTTAATGGCATCCAGCGCGGCCTGGGCTTCACGCTGAGCGGTGTCATTGCGAAGCGGGATGCGGGTGGTGACTGTGGCCGGGGCTTTTTTGAGTCGGAAGACGGCATGCAGCGGACCGAAGGAGAGGCGATCTCCATCCCGAAGGATCTGGCTGTCCACCCGCTGGTCATTGATGAAGGTGCCGGTGCGGGAGCCGCGATCCCGCACCTCGGCGCTGCCATCGGCATGCAGAATGATCTCGCCATGATGGCGGGACATCTCGGCGTCATCGACGATGACGTTGTTGTCCTCTTCCCGGCCGATGGTGAGGCGCTCGGGACCGGAGAATTCCATCTCTTGGCCGTCTTCAAAGATGATGGTGGGGGTGGCCATGAGCGCGGGGAGGGAGGCAGTGGAACTAAAAATCAAAAATAGAGGAGGCTGGAAGACGCCGCCAGTTTGAATTTCCCTTCGCTGGAACGTATTCGAGGCACATGAAAGCTCTTCTTTTCCTCCTCATCGCGATTTCGATCTCGCAGGCCCAGGACTGGCCGCGCTGGCGTGGCCCCACGGCGGATGGTCGCTGGAACCCGAAGGGGCTGCCGGCGGATTTTGCCAGCAAGGAACCGCAGCGCCTGTGGAAGGCGGAGATCGGCGCGGGCTTTGGCGGGGTGACGGTGAGTGAAGGTCGCGTCTATGTGATGGACCGTCAGAAGTCGCCGAAGGAGGTGGAGCGCGTGCTGTGCTTCGACGCGGCGAGTGGAAAGCCGCTGTGGCAGCACGAGTGGGAGGTGAGCTATGGCGGGATGGATTATGGCACGGGACCGCGGGCCTCCGTGAACGTGAGCGAGGGCCGTGCCTATGCGCTGGGAGCCACCGGCATGGCTTTGTGCCTCGATGCGATGAGCGGCAAGGTGGTGTGGGAGGTAAACACGGTGGAAACCTGCGGCGCAAAGGCACCGACCTGGGGCTTTGCGGCCTCGCCCGTGCTCGATGGTGGTCGCGTGCTGCTGCATGTGGGGGCGAAGAACGGCAGCGTGATTGCTCTGGATGCCCAAACAGGCGCGGAGGTGTGGCGTGGTGGTCCTGATCCGGCGGGGTATTGCACGCCGGAGATCATCACGCATGCGGGACAGCGCCAGCTCATTGCCTGGGGACCGGAAAACATCCAAAGCCTCAACCCGGACAGCGGCGCGGTGCTTTGGACCTATCCGTACAAGATCACCTACGGCGTGAGCATCGCGCAGCCGCTCTACCACGACGGCGTGCTGATCGTTTCCGGCTACTGGCATGGCACGAAGGCGCTGCGCCCGGATGCCGGTGGCGCGAAGCTGCTCTGGGAAAACGAAACGGACATCTGCGGCCTCATGTCCGCGCCGCTCTTCAAAGATGGCGTCGTTTACCTGCTCGATAAAAACCACGGCCTGCAAGCCTTCGAGCTGAAGACCGGCAAGATCCTCTGGAGCGATGACAACACGCTCACGCCCAAGGACCGCAATCCGCAGATGAGCCTTGTGTGGATGGACGAGTCGCATAACCTCGCCGCGCTGCTCAACGCCAGCGGCGAACTCGTCTATGTGAAGCTCATGCCCGAAAAACGCGAGGAACTCGCCCGCTGGCAGATAATCGGCAAGACGTGGGCGCATCCCGCTTTCGCGGGTTCGATGCTGTTGGCGAGGGATGACAAGGTTTTGGTGGCTTGGAGGCTTTGGTAAGGGAGTGTCCGATCACTTTTGTTCGCCAAACCGAACGTAACAGGCCAGCATGCCAAGCATGAGAAAGCTCTATATCGACACCTCCGTGATCGGCGGGTATCACGATCCGCTCTGGATGGCCGACACGCGCCTGCTGTGGCAGCAGGCCGAAGCCGGTCACTGGCAATTGATGACCTCCATCGTGGCCGAGGCGGAGGTGAAGAACGCACCGCCCCAGGTGCGCCAGGTTTTTGCCGATACTTTTAATGCTGCCAACATCCTAGACACCAGTGACGAAGTCGAAGAGCTGGCAGAAGCCTACATGCAGGCCGCCGTCGTGCCGCCCAAGTTCGCAGATGATGCGTTGCACGTGGCGATGGCCACGGTTCACGGCATCCGTTTAATCGTGAGCTGGAACTTCAAGCATCTGGTCAACGTGCGTCGCGAGGATGGATTCAATGCGGTGAACGTGTTGCGCGGCCTGCCAATCATCCGTATCGTCAGCCCCAAGGAGATCATTTATGCAGACCAAGAACAGCCAGAATGAGGCCACGCCGTTTGACGCCGTGGCTGAGAGCCGGAAGTGGAAAGAGGCCGTGGCCGATAGCACCGCAGGCATGAGCATGGCCGAGCGCATGGCCTGGTTCCGCAGTCAGTCGAGCGTGCCGGCCATCCGTGATCGGGCCAAGGCAGGCAAGCCTTCCAAAGCCTTCGCTTAACGTCCCTCAAACCGGTCCCGTCCTTTCGCCAGCGCTTCGATCTTTCTATCGGCAATACTCCGCTTCAGCATCCAGAAGCCGCAGTCGGGATGGATAAACTTCACGCGGCCGGCACCGAGCTTCTTTTCGGCGGCCTCGATGCGGCGGGCGATCTCGTCGGCGGTTTCGATATGGTTCACTTTGATGTCCACGACCCCAAGACCGACGCCGATTTTCGTATCGAGGTCCTTCAAGGCATCGAGATCGGCTGGCGGTCGATGCGCGAGCTCCAGCACGAGGTGGTCGGCATGCAGCGAGTTCAAGAAGGCGATGAGCGTGGCCCATTCGCCTTTCTGGATGGTCTGGCCGCCGTAGTTGCCGAAGCAGAAGTGGACGGCTTTGCGGCCTTTGACGGCATCGAGCACGCGATTGATGCCTGCGGCGGCGATGGGGGCATCGGCGGGGTTGCCAGGAATGTTGGCTTCATCGACTTGAACGCAGTCGCACTGCAAATCGGCGACCTGCTCGGCCAGGGCATCGGCGATGGCCATGTTCAGCGCGGCGAAGTCATGGTAGTGCGTGTCCAAAAGCGTGCGGGCGAGCATGTAGGGGCTGGTGAGCGTGAACTTGAACGCGCCGCCGGCCACCTTCGCGGCGCGGGCGCAGTCTTCGGGCAGATTCAGCACACCCTCGGTGATGGGGCCGCGGACGACGGCGGCGGGCTTGCTGCGAAAGGCCATCTCGTGCTTCGCGCGAAACGCCGCCGCATCCGCACGGCCCACGCGGCGGTCGATGCCGCCGAGCTTGTGGACGAAGTACTCGATCATGCCGTTCGTGTCGGGATGGTTCACATCGAATCGGTAAAGCTCGCCATCGGTGGGCAGGTCGATCCCGGCCTGACGTTGCGTGTGGAAGACGACGCGGGTGGCATCGACGACGGCCTGCTCGCTGGGTAGGGCGGCGAGCCATTCGGGAATGGGATAGGAGCCGACGGTGGTGGTCTGGATCATGGCCCGCTATGAACGCGGCGGAGGGGATCTAGACGCGGCAGGGTTTGATTGTCCAAAGCCAGGGATGATTCGGCCATGCGAGCATGCTCGGCACTTGCATGGAGGTGGAAACGGCGTTTTCACTGCCCGCCATGTCCCATTCCGCCCCCGCGCCCACGCAGATCGATCTGAGCAGTTTTGGCGAGCCCGTCTATCGCGGCTCCGTGCAGAATCTCCACGCCGCTCCCGGCCATCCCGGCTTTGTGGTGTGCGAGACGACGGAGGCCGGCTCCGTCTTCGACGTGGGCTCCATTTTCAAAATCGAGGGCAATGACCTCAACCGCGCCATTTTCCGCCACGCGATGTATTCCCGCCTCGCCCAGCCGGAGACGTGGAAACGCGTGAAAGCGGCCATCGAAGCCTCCTCAATGGCCCCCGAACTGCGCGAGGAACTGCTCACCGGGCCTTTTGAAAAGATGCTGGAGCAGGGCGCGGTGACGCATCACATCGGCATGGTGGACGCGGTGACGGGCGCGGTGGTCCGCGAGGGCATGCCAGAGCATCCAAGCTGCTTCAACGTGGTGCGCCGCTTCCCCGTGATGCATCCGCCGCAGCGCCAGATGCTCGGCACGTTTGTGTTCGACTATGCGCAGTTCCACCAGAGCAGCAGCTACGTCATCCCGCTGGAGTACATCGTGCGCTTTGGCGTGACGAGCGGCTCCTCCATCTTCAAAAAGTATCAAAGCCTCGGTGACGCCGCGAAGCGTGCCTACGAGCAGGAGATGGGTCTCACGAAGCCAATGAAGGTTTGGGAGATGCTGGAGCGTCCGGTGTATGATCTCACGAGCAAGTACGAGCCGGAAGACCGCGCCGTGAGCAAGCAGGAAGCCCTCATCATGAGCGGCCTCAGCAGCCAGGACTTCCTCGATACGATCAAAATGTCCATCCTCGGCGGCTGGGCGGTGCGTGAGCTGCTGGAGACCGCCGGTCTGCTGCTGTGGGATTTGAAATGGGAATTCGCCGTCGATGGCGAGGACCTGCTCTTTGTCGATACCATCGACGCCGACTCCTTTCGCGGCACTTCCTTCATCGAGGTGGAGGGACGGAAGCTCGTGGTCCATTTCAACAAGCAGGCCATGCGGGATTACTACCGCCTCGTCGAGCCGGAGTGGTTCGCGGGCATCAACGATGCGAAACAGCATGCGCAAAAGATCGGCCAGCCCTTCAAGCAGGTGCTCCGGGAAGGTCAGGCCGCTGGCAAATGGCCCGCCACGCCGGTCGTCGATCGCGCCTTCCTCGAACTCCAAGCCCGCAAAACGGCTCTGATCCGCGAACACGTCCAGGCAGCCCGCCCCGCCGCCGCCATCCGGTCAGATCTCGAAGCCGCCGGGGCTGCCGAAGTGGAGTTTTACCGTTCCAAAGGCCTCGTGAAGGCCCTTCTCGACATGAATGCGGTGGCCTGAAAAGGCTCTCCAGCCATCCTTTGACCTCGCGGGCCAGGGCCGAGGGGAACAAAACCCTTGCGTCCAAGCAGGTCGCGGTTAGTCTCCGCGCCCTTTTTCAGCACACCCCCTTCTTACCCCGTTCACCGTCATGTCACAACATCGCAGCCTCAAGACCTCCGGCTCCGTCGGCACCAAGCGCAGCGTTTTGAAACGCGGCGAACGCATCAAACTCCTGAAGTCCCGCGGACTTTGGAAGGAAGGCCGCCTTCCCACCAACCTGCCAAAGACCAAGTCGGAGTAAGCCATCGCGCCTGCCTCAGGCAGCGCGATCTTGACCCCGCCAGCCCTGCTTTCTCGTGCGCCTAAACCGCTACCTCAGCCAGTGCGGCGTCGCTTCCCGGCGCGGAGCCGAGCAGATCGTCCTCGAAGGACGAGTCTCCATCAACGGCCACGTCATTACCAACCTCGCCACGCAGGTGTCCCCCGAGGACAAAGTCGTGGTGGATGGCAGGCCCGTTCAGGCGGAGATGCCCATCGTCATCGCCATCAACAAGCCTCGCGGCTACATCTGCTCGCATGGTGACACCCACGAGCGCATGACGATCTACGATCTCCTGCCGCTGAAGTATCAAAACCTGCATCATGTAGGGCGGCTCGATAAGGAGAGCGAAGGCCTCATCCTGATGACGAACCGTGGGGATCTCTCCCACCGTCTCATGCACCCCAGCATGGGGGCGGAAAAAGAATACGAGGTGGTCGTGGACCAGCCGCTGAACCCTGAGGTGCTTTCCAAGCTCATCAAAGGCATGCTGACCGAGGAAGGTCACGCCCGCGCTGAGCGCGCCTGGCTGGAAAAGCCGAACAAAGCGCATGTGGTGCTCAAGCAGGGCCTCAAGCGCCAGATTCGCCTCATGTTTTATCACCTCGGCTACGAGGTCGAGCGTCTCACCCGCATCCGCATCGGCTGGCTGCAACTGCGCGGCCTACAGCTCGGTGGGTGGAAGGAATTGAAGCCTGCCGATGTGGAGCGTTTCTTCAAAGAGACCGCTGCCGCACCTCGCGAACGTGCCCGTCCTACGACCGCTCGCAAACCGGCCGTCCAAGACGATTCGGATACCTTCGCGCCCTCCAAAAAAGTCGCCAAAAAGACTGCCAAAAAGGTCGCGTCACGCCGCCCTCGCCCGGCTGGTCCAAAGCGGACGGAAAAGCCTGAACGCCCCAAGGGTCGCTCGGCCTTCAGCAAGACACGCCGTCCTCGCTGAGCTGCTGAAGCGGCAAGAGGTTGACCTTACTTTTTCGTGTTCCCGAGCATCTCCAGGTGCTTCGCGTGCAGGAAAGTCTCCAGCTCCTTCTGCGAAGGCAGCTCGACGGCGTATTTGGAAACGAAGAGCTTGTTGTCCACGCTCGCCGTGGCGTAGCGCACCAGCGCGTGGTCCTTGTCCGTGCAAAGCAGCAATCCGATGGGCGGATTGTCACCCGGCGACATCATGTGCTCGCGATACCACGTCACATAGGTGTTGAGCTGACCGAGGTGCTCGTGCGTGAAGGGTTCGATCTTCAGCTCCGCCAGCACATGGCACTTCAGGATGCGATGGTAAAAGACCAGATCGACAAACCCGCGCGTCTTGCCGATCACGATGCTCTTTTGCTGTGCCTCCAGGCAGAAGCCGTGGCCCAGCTCCAGCAAAAACTCCCGCATGTGCTCGATCAGCGCCGCTTCCAGATCGCTCTCCGCCACCGCGTCCTTCGCCCGCAGCCCCAAGAACTCAAAAACATACGGATCACGGATCGCCAGCTTTGGCTCCGCCGCCTCGATGCCCTCGTTCACCATCTTCGAGAGCTTTTCCTTGTCCTTCGACAGCCCCGACCGCTCAAAATACAGCGACCCGATTTGTCTCTTCAAATCCCGCACCGACCAGTTCCCGCGAATGCACTCGATCTCGTAAAAGGCACGCTTGAGCGGCTGGTCGATGGTAACCAGAAGTTCAAAGTGGGAGAAGGACAGTCTTTCGATCAATAGCTGTCCATCCGTGGTGAATTTAGAGGCCACAGGCTTCTGAATTTCCGCCAATCAGTGCCCAATAGAGTCTCCCGCGACTGTCTCCGCAGATTGTGCGGACAGTGTCCGCACTTTTTGGTTCTTCTCTGATTTCCCGGTCACTAAACGAAGATTTTCGTCTTTCCCAGATTGTTCGGTCACTGCCCGAACAATTGAGTTGGTAGATTGTGCGGACAGTGTCCGCACAATTGCAAATGGACTGTTTTCCACTCCAGACAGATCGAAAAAGGATTGTGCGGTCACTGACTGCACAATCTGGGGATAGGCCCGGTAGAAGGTCACATAAAGGTAGAGCTGCCTCCGCCCGGCGTTGGTCACTTCGGTGGATTCGAGGCTTTTTGCCAAGGCATCGATCAATCCCTCGCCATACTTCGCACGGTCTTGTCCATGCAGTTCATAGTGGTGAATATAGGCCCCGATCACCCAGTTCCGCAGGGTGAGGGTCGTGTTGACCGTGCGGTTCACCACGGCGGCGCTTTCGGCGTGGACGTGCTGGATGGCGTCCACGAGCGATTTGAAGCTCATGGAAGCGTCCGGCTTGGTGCGGACGATGCGTTTGGCTTTTTTGGCAGCGGGCTTTTTCATCACTGGGCCTTTCGCAGCACGCGGTAGCCGTGTTCATTGAGCAGCGCAATCGTCCCGCGATCACTGGAGTCTCTCGCGGCATCGGCGAGGGAATTGAGGGCGTTGTAGATGGACTCGACGGCGGCATCGAGGGACTCGGCGCGGGTTTCGTGGGCTTTGTAGAGGTTTTCGAGGCAGCTCGCGAAGTGGAAGGCGAACTCGAGCTTCTTTGCGTAGTAAAGCGTGAGCGTGCGGCTGCCTTCGCGGGCGCGGGTGTTGGCGCGGTAAAACTCGCTCATCGCGGTGAGGTAGTGCGTTTTGAGCTGCGTGCCCCATTCCGGCAGCGGCTCTTTGGAATCGAGATGGCGCGTGAGCATGTCGGGCACTGGCTGGCCGAGTGTGGGGGCGTGTTTTTCGATCAAGGCGTTCGCTTTGGCGATCTCTTGGAAGCCGAGCCACATGCGCTCGGCGACGCCTTCGCCGCACATCGGTGTGATGAGGTCGCTGAGGGATTTTTCATCGATGAACTCCATCTGCGGCAAAAAGGTGCCGGGAAGCGGATCGGCCTCGATGACCTCGAAACCCATCTTCGCGGCTTTTTCGCGGAAACGGGCCGTGATGGCGGCCACGTCGGCATTTTCGAAGGTTTTGGCACCGCCGAAGGCTTTGCGGCCTGCCGTGTCGCCATCGACGCGGATGGGTGAAAAGGGCTTCACGGCCTTAGGCACGGCCACGGCGGTGTACTTCAGCGTTTTGAGCTGCTGGAGGCGTTTTTCGAGCTCTTCATCGCTCCATGACTCCTGGCCCATCGCGGTGCCGGTGTAGCCGTTCCACACTCTCGAGCCGCTGACGGGCCGCGAGGCGAGTTCGAGCGTTTGTGGCTTCGATTCAGCCTTCGCGAGCGCAGAGCCGCCTTGGGCGATGCAGAAGAGATTTTCACGCGTGCGTACAAATAAGCGACCATCGGCGATGCTCGGTGTGGCGATGATTTCCTCACCGAGATCGTTTTTGCCGAGCACCTTCAATTCAGGGCCGTCTTCGAGCACGACGACGAAACCGTTTTTGCCCGCGACATACACTTTGCCATCGGCGGCGACGGCGGAGGCAAAGTAGTCGCCGAAGTTGCCGAGGCGGCTGCGATCCCAGAGCGACTTGCCGTCCTTGGCGTCGTAGCAGCTCGACATGCCGCCGCTTTTCACGAGGTAGAGGCGGCCGTTGTAAAACAGCGGGCTGGAGATGTTCGAGGGCGTTTTGGGATCGATCGACCAAAGGAGATGCGTCTTCGTCACATCGCCGCTGCCGCCACCACGGATTGCCTGGATGATGTTTCCACCGGCGGCCATGTTGTCGGGACTTTGGAAGGCGGTGTCGATCTCGTCGGCATCAATGAGGCCGTTTTTGTTTTTGTCGGAAGCGTCGAAGCGTTCGTGAAATTCCTTCGGCGTCTCGTCACGGGCGAGGATTTTGTCCTGATTGGTGTCGAGCCATTCGAGCAGCGCATGTTTGAGTGTGCGGGTGCTGTCGCCATAGCTTTGCACGGCGATGTAGATGATGTCGTCCTGCACGACGGGCGTGACCATGATGGTGCGCAGGAGCGTGTTGCAGGTCCATTTTTCCGCACCGGTGGCGGGATCGTAGCCTTTCATCTTGCCGCTGCCGGCCACGACGATGTCGCCTTGGCAAATGACGGGCACGGCATAGCCCGCGAGCATGTCTTTGCGCAGCGTCTTCCACCGTTCCTTTCCCGTTTTGGCATCCACAGCGACGAGGAAGGGGGCGAGGTCATCATCCTGACAAAAGATGAGCATGCCATCATGCACGATGGGCGAGGACGCCGCGCCCCAGTCCATGAGGTAAGCCGGACGCGGCATGGTGTAGCGCCACGCTTCCTTGCCGGTGGCGCAATCAAACGCCAGCAGGCCGATGGTGCTGAAGTGGATGAAGACATGCTCGCCATCCGTGGCCGGCGTGGCCGCAGCATGGCTGTTTGGAGGTGTGATGCGTGGCAGTGTGCCCGTTTCAAACTCCGTGCGCCATTTCACGGCACCCGTGGCGGCATCAAAGGCATGCATCGCGGCCTTCGAGTCGCCTGCCATGCCGCTGGCATAGACGGTGCCATCCTTGATGATTGCCGAGCCCACGCCGTCGCCGACGCGTGCCTTCCACGCGATGTTTTTGTCCGCGCTGAACTCCAGCGGCAGGTTTTTGGAGGATGAAATGCCACTCGCATTGGTGCCGCGGAACTGCGCCCAGTCCTCGGCATGGAGTGTGAAGGCGAGGAGGCAGAGCGCGGCGGTATATTTCATGCGCGAGGCATACGAGGCCGGGCCGCCGCCTATATCATGGCTTGAACTCGCCCGTTTTGGACTGCATGAACGGCGACGATGAAACTCCGCGCCTGCCTCACCAGCCTGCTGCTCGCCGCCTCGACCACGATGGCGGTGGAAATCGACGCGGAGACGTTTCTCAAAAGCCTCGATGGGGCCAAGGTGCTCAAAGGCCGCGCGATGGAGTATGAGCTCTCGGGCGCCAGCTACCGCACGTACCAGCCAGAGGTTTCTCCTTCGCCGGATGGCGGGTTGTTTGTCTCCCTCCGCATCGATCACATGCGCGGCTTCTTGGCCTCCGATGACCACGCAAGCCTGGAGGTCACGATCTCGCCGGATGGAGCCATCGTGGCGGCGCAGAGCAGCATCGCGCTGCAAGGCATCACCATCAGCAGTGATCTCATCAAAGGCACCGCCGCCGCCTCGACGACGGTTGCCGCGCCGTATGTGGATCGAGCGGTGAAGATCGGCACGGATCTCGTGGCCGATCTCTCGTCCAAGCTGCTGCGCGAAAAAATCGTCGAGCCGGGCCGCGTGTCCTTTCCAGCAGCTATTCGCCATAACTACAACCTGCTCTTCCAATCCGTGAAAAAGGCCGAGGTCACGGTGCGCCCCGCCGATGCTCCGAAACCGGTCGCCGCGCCCGAAGTAAAACCTTTCCAGCCCAATCAGCCTGCGGTGCCGCCGAAGAAGTGACGATCACTTCACGATCATCCACGGCAGCCAGTAGGCCTGAGCCATGACGAGCAGGCCCATGAGCAGCGCCAGGGCGATGCTATGCCAGAACACGCTGCGCAGCACGGTGCCTGCATCGGGGCTCTCGGGATGACCACCCGTCGCCACGCTGGCCACGACGATGCTTTGCGCGTCGATCATTTTGCCCATCACGCCGCCGCTGCTGTTCGCGGCCGCCATTTGAATCGGTGAGAGATGGAGCTGGTTCGCGGTGACCTGCTGGAGATTGCCAAAGAGCACATTCGACGAGGTGTCGCTGCCGGTGAGTGCCACGCCGAGCCAGCCGATGATGGGCGAGAAGAACGGAAACAACCATCCGGTCGAGGCCATCATGAGCCCCATCGTCGTGTCCGTGCCGCTGTATCGCGTCACATAGCCGAGGGCGAGCATGAGCGAGATGGTGAGCAGCGAGACACGCAGCTTCCAGATCGTCTCGAAGTAGATTTTCACCACCCGTCCCGGCTTCAGGCTGAGGCAAAGGCCCGCCAGCAGGCCCGCGAACATGGCGGCAGTGCCGGTGGCGCTTAGCGCGTTGAATTTGAACACCGCCTTCTCGACTTCCGCGTGCATCACCACCGGCGGCACCTTCTCGATGGCCTTGTGCAGCAGCGGCACCTCGATCTCGCGATTGAAGAGGCTGTTGAGGCTGGTCTTCACCTGCGGCATGCCCCAGAGAAACACGAAGGCCGTCAGGAAGACCCACGGCAGCCAGGCTTTCCATGCGCCGTGAACTGCGGAGTCCTCCGCCGTCTCCGTTTTCGGCTTCCACAACTTCATGAAGAGCACGAGCGACACCATCGCCACCACGGCGCTGACGATGTCCACCAGCCACGGACCATGGTAGTTGCTCATGATGAACTGCATCACTCCAAAGCTGGCTCCCGTGACCAAACACGCCGGCCACACGGCCAGCATGCCGCGCCATCCTGCTTGTGCCGCCACCAGCCAAAAGGGCACGATGAGCGAAAAGAGCGGCAGTTGCCGTCCCACCATCGAACTGAGCGAAAGCAGATCGAGGCCCGTGATGTCCGCCAGCGTCGTCAACGGCGTGCCGAGCGAACCAAAGGCCACCGGTGCTGTGTTGCCGATGAGCGCCAGTTTCGCGGCTTCGAGAGGTTTGAAGCCCAGGCCGATCATGAGAGCCCCCGTGATCGCCACCGGGGCTCCAAAACCAGCCGCGCCCTCGATGAAGGCACCAAAGCTGAACGCGATCAGCAGGGCTTGAATGCGTCGGTCACTCGAAAAGCCAGCAATTTGACGCTGCAGCACGGTAAACTGGCCCGTCTCGACGCTCAGATTGTAAACGAACATCGCATTCAGCACAATCCAGCCGATGGGAAACAAGCCAAACACCGCGCCATTCACCGCCGCCATGCCCGCCAGCGGCGCGGGCATGTGATAAACGAACACCGCAATCCCCATCGCCGCGATCAAACCTGCCATCGCCGCGAACTGCGCCCGCACATGCCAGAAGGCCAGCAGCCCCAGCAGCACCACCACCGGCACCGCCGCCACGAGCGAGGAGAGAATCAGATGGCCGAGGGGATCGTAGTTTTGGGTCCAGTGCATGCGGGCGGGCATTCAAAACGAAACCGACCTGCCAAGTCCAGCATCATTCTCCCGCAAAGCGGCCCATGAACAGAATCAAACCCGTGCGCCGATGCTGAATGACCCACAAGAAGGGGTGGTTGGCGATGAAGCTCACGCGGCGGCGTTTGGGCGCTTCAGGAGCCGCGCCAAATGGATCAGCGGCCACAGTAGCAGCCGCCGCTTCCGCACCCTGCTCATTCACCTCGATGGTTGCTTCATGGATCACTCCGCTCGTCCAGCAGGGTTGGTGGGAAGTCATGGCCGTGAAGTCTGCCTTTTGCGCCTCGAAGGCATCGCTTGCCCCGAGGGTTTGCCACAGGCCTTTGAGATCAAGCTGCGTGCTGAAACCGAAACGTGGCAGCATCACATTCACATCGCAGTTGTTGAATGCCTGAACCACTTTGTCCCATGTGGCGCTGCTTAAAGCTGTCTCAAGAACTGTTCTTCCAGCTTCGGCACGAGGCAGGAGAAAGCGCATGCAGAAATCGTCTCCCGAGAAGGGCATTTCGAGGCACTGCCACGCTTCCGAATCGCTGTATTCAAAAGCGGCCGTTTGCAGCATCATGGGCAGCGTGCTCGTGCTGGCAGAGGCGTGCGTGAACTCTCGTGGCTTTGTTTTGGATATCTCGAAGGGCTGGCTCCAGTTGCCATTCAAATAGACCGCGT
The DNA here is from genome assembly GCA_044370285.1 of Prosthecobacter sp. GTDB lineage: Bacteria > Verrucomicrobiota > Verrucomicrobiia > Verrucomicrobiales > Verrucomicrobiaceae > Prosthecobacter. The sequence continues at coordinate 100,177 of JBILVU010000001.1, read as the reverse complement.
TCACCACCAAAGCGGTCGGGAGATTTGCATCAAAGACTCCCGGCCCGACTAGCGATGGGATGCGACCGCGTGTCTTTTCGCGAATCCAGCGGTTCACTACGGCGGCGGCACTGACTGCATCACCTGGAGGCAGTGGCAGCGAGGAAGCTCCAAACTGCTCTTTCGCAAGAGTCACAAATGAAGGTAGGAAAGCCTTCCCTGAAGGTATCCAGATGGAATTCGCCACCTCCAGCACCAAGCCCTGGCCGGTCGTTTTCGACAGCTCCTGCCGCAACTCCTCAGCTTGCGGAGCACGGCTCGAAGCATCTGCGGCCAAATGAGCCATCGCGAGAAGCTGTTTTTGTGTCTCACCCTTTGCTCCTTCGGCCAGCATCGCTGCCACGCGATGGCCACTGTAGGGCGAGAAGCAAAAGTTGCCCTTCGTCATCTGCCGGAAGAGCTGGAACAGTTCGAAGGCATGCTGATTGGCCTCACGAGCCGCGAGCGTCGCGGCATCCTGCGCATGGCAGCAGGTCGCGAGCAGCAGAACGAGGACGGCAGCGATCTTCATCATTGTTTCTTCCTCTGAAACGGATGCAAAAACTGCTGCCAGTAGCCTTTGGGCACGGGATGGCCGCCGATGCCGTAGCCGGAGGGCCAGCGGCCGTTTTCGGGCATGTGGTGGGTCCCGAAGATCTTGTCGAAGAGGGGGAAGTGGACGGCGAAATTCACATCGATGGCCTCCTTTTCGATGCCGTGATGCCAGTGGTGGAAGCGTGGCGTGACGAGCAGCTTTTCGAGGAAGCCGAATTTCCAGCCGAGGTTCGAATGCACAAAGGTGGCGTAGAGGTACACGACGAGGATGTAGGCATTCACCGCCCCCTGGCTAAAGCCGAGCACGATCATCGGAATGACGGTAGTGCTACGCAGAGCTAGAATTTCGAAGAAATGCATCCGCGCCCCGGCGATCCAGTCCATCGCCTGCGCGGAGTGATGCACGGCATGAAAGCGCCACAGCGCCGGGATGCGGTGAAACAGGCGGTGAACCCAGTACTGCACCAGATCCGTCAAAAACATGATGGCGATGAATTGCACCGCGAAAGGCAGCGCGGCCACCCAAGCGCGGAATTCGGTCCATGAGGTGATGGCGAACAAGGTCTGCGCTGGCATGAAGCTCAGCCAGGTGAGCACCTGCACCATCATGCTGCTCACGAGGAAGTAGAAGAGGTCCTCGCGCCATTCATAGCGAAAGATGCCCTGCTCCTCGCGATGCGGGAAAATCGTCTCCAGCGGCACGAACAGGAAGCCGGTGAAAAGCAGGCGCAGCACGAAGAAATCGAGGCCGAAGTAGAGGGGCGTCATGTCCGGTGCCGCGGCCTGCGCTTGCGAGCCACCGAGAGTCACCGCGATGAGCACCGCCACCATGCCGGTCATGCCCAGCACCTTGCTGGGGCGCAAAAGCAGGCTCAGCATCGAAAATAGGAAGGCCAGCACCATGAGCGCCATCATGCCGGTGCGAAAACCCGGATGGGCCACCAGCGCGGCGCTTTCCTTCATCACGAAAACCCCGGGGAAGCGCATCATGATCACCGCACCCAGCGTCGCGAGGCCCAGCATCATGCCCAGCACGCCGCTGATCCAGCCGCTGCCGAATTTTCGCAATGCGGGCGGCGCTTCGAGTTCGCGACGGAGTTTCAGGCGGGTCTCGTGAATGGGGATCATCGCGGCTTTTTATCAAGCGGAGCATCGCTCGGCAAGACCTCTCATCCGACTTTTGGTCTTCATGAGTAACTCTTCCTCCACTGGCAGGGTTATAGTCTCCAGAACTTAGTTGTTCATTTTCCAAAAAAATTTTCATCGCATCTAACCCCTCAGCGTGTCAGACTCGACCTCGTCCAACAGCCACTCATGAACCTTACCTTAGGCCAGCGTCTCAAAGCTGCCCGCGAAGCTCGCGGGCTTTCGCTTGCGGATGCGGCGCATGAGACGCGGATCCCCGCGCAGCGGCTGATCCATCTGGAGGCGGAAAATTATCCCTCCTTCGGCAGCATGACCTATGCCCGTTCGTTCCTGAAGCTTTACAGCGATTACCTCGACGTGAATGCCGCTGAGGTACTCGAAGAGTTGCCTTCCGCTGTCTTTGGCGGCCCGCAGGACTACCGTCACCTCGTGGACTCCTTTGGCCCCTGGCTGCGTGAAAAGCCTCAGCGCATGGAAAAACTCGCCGATCCGGTGGTGGGCCGCGTGCAGACGATCAAATCTCCCGTTCCTGCCGCACTGGCTGTTTTTATCTGCGTGTTGGCGGCCAGCGGCATCTTTGGAAAGTATGTGATGGATTCGCAGCGCACGCTCACGGAGCAACAGACGGTGCAGGATCAAAAACTGCCTTCCGCTGTGGCGCAGCCGATGAACATGGCCAACGAGGCTCCGCTCAGAGAGCAGGTGCAGCTGGCGGTGCCGGTGGATCCGATCACACTTCAGCCGAAACCCCGCAGCTATCCGGTGCTGCAACCCGGTGACGGCCTCTAAGCCATGACTGCTCCCGCCGTTGAACGCCGCCGCTGGTGGATCACACCCCTTCTTTGGTCGCTCACCATTTTCGTCGGTCTCTACATCGCCTGCCGGGTGAATGAAACGGCCCGTGAAGTGGTACTGCAAGGTACAGGCTATCTCTTCGCCTTTCTCACCACACCCTTCATCATGGAGACCTGTCTCTTCATCGGCGGTCTCGGCCTCGTGATGATCATCAACGGCCTCCGAATGGAACGCGATGGCGATGACTGGGTGGAGATGGAAGTGAAGGAAGAGGAAAAGCCGACGAGTAAGGAAGCGAGCTAGGCCGTGTCCCAAAACCATCTGGGGCGCATCGAATGATGCGGCAGCAAAGTGGCCATCTCGCTCCGTCGAGATGAGCACAAGGCTTTCGCCAGCACATTGGATTCCCATGACTCGTTAACGATGGGCTTTGAGAAGCGTCCAACTCATCTCGCGGAGCGAGATGAGCACTTTGCTTCGCCTATCCGTTGCTGGCAGGCCTGCAAGAGCACAAGAGCTCGAAACGAAGCGCTAAGCACTCGCCGAAGGCACTTACTTCTTCTTTCCCTGCTTCTTCTTCGCCACACGCTGCACGAGCGGCCAATCGGGATGATCCGTGCGGGCGGATTTCATGAGGGCTTCGGCTTTGGCAATGAGTTCGGGCTTCTGCTTGGCGAGGTCGTTTTGCTCGCTGGCATCGTTTGAGAGGTCGTAGAGCTCGATGGGCTTTTCGGGGCCGTTGCGGACGGCTTTCCAGTTGCCAAAGCGCACGGCTTGCAGGGAGGTGCCTTCGTGCAGTTCCCAGTAAAAATGATCGCGAGAGGGGGCGGAGCCGCCCTGGAGGTAGTTCACGAGTGAAAGACCATCGGTGCGGCATTCAGCGGGAATTTTCGCACCAGCCAGTTCGGCAGCGGTAGGTAGGAAATCCCAAAAAGCCCAGGGTTCATCGCTCACCCGGCCTGCGGGCACTTGGCCGGGCCACCAGGCGAGCGCGGCTTGGCGCAAGGCACCTTCGTAAAGACCGCGTTTGTAGCCGCGAAGGCCGTTGGAGGCTTGGTTGAAGAGACTGCCGACTTCGGACTTCGGATCGAAGGACGAGCCGTTATCGCCTGAAAGCATCACGAGGGTGTTTTGATCAAGTTTCAGCTCCCGCAGTAGGTCGAGCAGGCGGCCCACATCGCTATCGAGACGTGTGACCTGCGCCGCGTAGGCCTTCTGCGTGGGTGTCCAGTCTTTGTCCGCGTAGATGCCGAGCTGGTCGATCTCGTGGCGGCCATGCGGGAGTGTGATGGCGTAGTAGAGAAAGAAGGGCGCTTCTTTGTGCTCACGCACCCATTTCAAAGCCTCGCCGGAGATCAGCTCCTGCGCGTAGGTCTTGCCGACTCCTTTGCCGTTGTTGCCGGGCAGGTCGAAGCGTTGGTCGTCGTTGTAAAGGTAGGTGGGGAAGTAGCTGTGAGCGTGGCGCTGGCAGTTGTAGCCGTAGAAGTGGTCGAAACCGAGCTTCAGCGGGCTGCCGCTCGTGTCGAACATGCCCATGCCCCACTTGCCGCAGGCGGCGGTGGCATAGCCAGCATCCTTCAAAATCCGCGCCACGGTGATCGTGCCCTCCGGCAGCGGTTTTTGGCCTTCCGGCTGCACCTCGCGATTCGCCCGGATGGGGCAATGGCCGGTGTGCAGGCCCGTCATGAGCACGGAGCGTGAGGGAGCGCACACCGTGGTGCCGGAATAGCCCTGCATGTAGCGCGTGCCTTCCTTCGCCATGCGGTCGAGGTTCGGCGTCTGGATGATCTTCTGGCCGTAGCAGCCGAGATCGCCCTGGGCGAGATCATCGCAGAGGATGAAGACGATGTTGGGCTTCGCGAAGGCGGAGACAGCGGCGAGGAGTGAGATAGCAAGAAGGCGAATCATGAGCGGGAACTTAACGAAGCACCGCTGACGATCTCACAGTCATTGCACGCCCTTCATCAAGCGGCTGAGCGGTCGCGAAAGGATGAGCAGCAGCACACCGGTGGCTCCGGCCAGATAGACGACCTGCATGAAGATGTGCGGCATTTGCGCCGAGGCATCGCCGGTGACCTCTCCGGCCAGCAGACCAGCGAGGATGTTCCCCAAGGAGCTGCCGAGAAACCAGATGCCCATCGTCTGACCCGCGAGCCGTTCAGGAGCGAGCTTGGACACCGCGCTGAGGCCAATGGGGCTGAGAAACAGCTCACCCAGCGTGTGCAGCAGGTAGATGGAGATCAGCCAGGTGGGCAGCACCGGCCCGGTGGCCAGTGCCTGCCGCGCGGCGAAGGCGGCCACGACAAAGCCGAGCGCCAGAGCAAACAAGCCCCAGGCGAATTTGGTGATCATGAGCGGCTCCGCTTTGCGCCGCGCCAGCCAGCTCCAAAGCATCGCCACCAAGGGAGCAAGGCCGATGACCATCAGCGAGTTCAGTGACTGGAACTGCCCCGCCGGGATGGTGCCGAGCGAACCCACCGTGCGGATCGTGTATCGCTCCGCAAAGAGGCTGAAGGACGAGCCCGCCTGCTCAAAGCCGGCAAAGAACAGCGCCGAGGCTCCAAAAAGCACGACTACGAGCACCATGCGCTTCTTTTCATCGGAGGTGAGTCCAGCGAGCAGGAAAGCCCAGGCAAAAAAAGCGGCCGCGAGGCAGGAGATGATCGTGGCGGTGGCCTTCGCCAGCGAGACCGGGTCGATGACGATGACACCCGAAGCACATAGCACCGTCAACACACCGATGGCGGCGATGCCGAGCAAGAGCAGCAACTTGTCACGACGCATGTGCGCGGCCGGATGCTCCGGCTGCACGCCGATGTGGGCGATGCGATGTTTGGTGAGATGAAACTGCACCAAGCCCAACACCATGCCCACCGCCGCCGCCGAGAAGCCCCAGCGCCAACCAAAGCGCTGCGCCAGCCACGGGCACAGGATCATGCCGATGAAGGCCCCGATGTTGATGCCCATGTAGAAAAGCGTGTAGCCCGCGTCGCGGCGTGCTCCGCCTTCAGGGTAAAGCTGCGCCACCATGCTGCTCATGTTTGATTTCAGCAGTCCAGAGCCCACCGCCACGATGACTAGCCCGATGTAAAACGCCTCCGGGCGCTCAATGCCCAAGGTGATGTGCCCGAGAGCGATCACCACACCTCCCCACCACACCGCCCGCTTCATCCCCAGCAGGCGATCTCCCACCCAGCCGCCCGGCAGCGCCATCACATACACGAGCGCCGTGTAGAGCCCGTAAACCGCTGTGGCCTGCGCATCGCTCAGTTTGGCCCCTTGCACCTGATCCACCATGAACAGCACCAGCAGCGCCCGCATGCCGTAGTAGCTCATGCGCTCCCACATCTCGGTGAAAAACAGCGTCATCAATCCGGGTGGATGCTTCACGGGGGCGTTCATGGTGGGCAGAGAGGTTTTCAGGAAAGGTGAAAAGCGTTCTCTCACGATGACGACGAAACGCCAAGCCTTAATTGGCATCCACTCGCCTGCTCAGCGGCTGCGCAGGCCAAAGCCCGCCAGCATCGACGCGGCGGCCGAAGCCAGCCCGCACACGCCAGCGTATCGAGCGATGCCTTCACGCACCGAGTACCGTTCAAATTCCACCGCTGTGCGCATCGCCCCGGTTCGGTCCACATAGGCACCATCACGCTTCATCACGGCCCCATCCGCAAAGTAGGGCAGCATGACAATCACGGCGACCGCTGCCGCCAGGAGAAAGACGACGAGCGAGCCGATTTGCACGCGAACTAAAAGACGGGTGAAGCTGGACTGAGTCATCTGGCCGTGTCGATGGGTTCATCCCTGCCTCTCCTGCTCGCGGAACTGCGTCGGCGTGAGCTTGGTCATCTTCTTGAAGTCCTTGGAGAAGAAGAACTGATCGTGGTAGCCCACCTGACGGGCGATTTCCTTCACCGGATCATCGCTCTCGATGAGGCGGCGCTTCGCCTGATGAATGCGCTCGCGGCGCAGCCAGTCGATCGGGCTTGTGCCGAGCGCCGCTTTGAACTGGCGACTGAAGTGGCTCTCACTCATGCCGCTGAGCTGCGCCAGCTCCACGACCCGCGTGGGCATGTGAAAGTAGAGGCGCATGCGCTCCACGGCCTTTTGCACCGCCAGCGGCAGCTCCGGCTGGATGGTGCCAGGCTCGGAAAGCCGCGCATCAAACAGGATGCCAATGATCGCCGCCACCGCCGCGCTCGTCAGCGCTCCATCACTCGGCCGCTGGCCCGTCATGCGGTCAAAGGCACGCTCAAACTCCAGCGCCACGGCTTTCGCATCCACCTTCTCAAACACCGGCTGCGAGCGGATCTGCAGCAGCTCCGAGATGCGATCCAGCGGGCGACCCTCCACCCGCAGCCAGTAGAGCTCCCACGGCTCCCGCGTCACCGCGCCGTAGGCATGCGGATGGTGGCAGTTCACCCACACCAGCGAGCCGGGGCCCACGTCATGCTTCTTCCCCGCCACCCGCAGCCAGCCCCTGCCACTGAGGCAGAGGATGAATTCATGGCCGGGATAAGTCTCCCGCTCGATGCGATGATCGATGCCCGCTTTGAGGTGTCCAGCTCTGACCACCGAATAAAACAAATCGCGCTGCCAGTCGGCAGGTGTGGCATACAGGTTCTGGTAAAACAGCGTTTCTTGGAACAGCGAGGGCATGGCGGGATATTACATCAAAGCCCCGCCAGATGTCGAGAACGGATTCAGCCAAGGCACAAATTTGGCGAGCCTAGTGCATCGGTTGGAGAAGGTTTTCGAGTCCACCGACAGGATGCGTGGGCTGGCAGCCGCCCGAGCCGGAGGCTCGTGAGAACCTAGCCGGTGGTGCAACCACCGGTTTCGAGACCACCCACCATGCCCAAGCCACCGCGCCCCGGAGGGAGCGCGAGAAGCATTCGATGGCCGTTTGGCATTCGTCCCCTTCTCGCGCCCTTCCAGGACGCAACGGAGGATGGATGGGGTGTCGGCGTGGTTCCGGTGGTTGCACCACCGGCTCATTTCTTGCGAGCCTCCGGCTCGGCAGAAGCACTCCAACCTCAACGGCATCTGATCAAACCGCTCTAAATGCGCTCCGCGGTGCGAGTTGAGATTCTGAAGTCGGACGGCGAGGAGGCGCATGGGGTCAAAGCTTGCGAGGCACTAATGGCTCTCGTATCCAACTAAGTTAGAACGGCTGATCAGATATGCCTCGTCCTTAGCTAGCGGGAAAACCACCGGAACCCGTATTCGTGAAGCACCAATCTTGCGATAAACTGGCATCAGTCTACCAGACCGAAAGTAAGCCCATTCATCGTCCGATCCCAAATAGTATGTCTCCCCACTGAATCCCTTGGTCACAGCAACAAAGAGTCCGGTCCAATCATCCGCAAACGCACTCTTGCTTGGAGTCGTCGGGGAATAGACAACGAAGAAAAGGAAGCCACAAATCAAGGTCAGAAGCGCAACGGCCAGCACTCTTATTGGGTTTCGCATAGCGGCTGAATTGAGGTTGGTGATTTCCGAATCTGTTAGAGGCATGGTTGCCGCAAACTGATTGTTTTTACGCGGTGACTCTTTGCTCCCTCAACGCCAGCAACTCATCAAACACGGTGGTGAGTTCGTCGCCTTCGATGTGCTTTTCGTGGAGGAGTTCGCGGAAGACATCGCGGGGCTGGAGGTCGTGGAGGGTGGGGGCGGTGGATTGCCAGGGGGCGGTTTCGGAGACGGGGAGGTCGGCGAGGACTTTGAGGACTTCGAAGCGGCCGGCGGCGGCTTCGCGAACCTGGCGGTCGAGATCGGGCTCGGGGGCGTCGAGCTTCACGGTGACCTCCGCCCAGGCTCCGGCAGGCACGTGGGCGAGATCGGCGGCGAGCGTAGCACGCGCGGCTTTCACGCGGATGAGCTGGCGGGTGGTAGGGATCGATACAGTCTGAATCTCTATTCTCCTGCCCCCATTCTCTTGCCTATCCAATGCCTTGGTAGGCAGAAGAATGGGGGCAGGAGAATGGTTTTGAAGGTCGAGGATGACGACGGACTTCGCATCGGCGGCTTCGGAGAAGCTGAGGGGGATGGGGGAGCCGCTGTAGCGGATGGTTTCGAGGCCGGCGACACGTTGCGGGCGGTGGAGGTGGCCGAGGGCAGTGTAGTCGAAGCCATCAAAGATGTCTGCGCCGACGCAGCCGAGGTTGCCGATGTGGATGTCGCGCTCGCTGTCGCTGGTGGTGGCACCGAGGACGGTGAGGTGGCCCATGGCGATGATGGGACGGCCCTGCGCGAGAGCGCGACACGCGGCGAGCTGCGCGGCGTAGTGGGCGCGAATGGCGGCGCGGATCTGCTCATGCACGGTGGCGAGCGTTTCACCGGCGGTGGCCTGGCGGAGGTCACGCTCACGCAGGAAGGGCACGGCGGCGACGACGGCTCCGCCGAGATCGACAAGGTTGTTTTCGCCCGCGTGGCCGAAGACATGCACGTCGAAGCGGCGCAGCAGATCACGCGGGGCGTTGAGGTGGGAGGCGGAGTCGTGGTTGCCGCCGGTGATGATGGCTTTGACCGTTTTGAGATCGGCGAGGCGCTTCAAGAAGTCGAAGTAGAGCGCGACGGCCTCCTGCGGCGGATTGGCAGCATCGAAGACATCGCCACTGAGGAGTAGGGCGTCGATTTTTTCGCTGCGGAGCGTTTCGATGAGCCAGTCCACGAAGGCCGCGTGCTCAGCGTGGCGGTCCCGCTCGATGAGGCGGGCACCGAGATGCCAGTCGGCGGTGTGGAGGAGGCGCATGCAGTTCATTTAGCTCGGGAGTGCGGGGAGAAAAGACGGAGTGATGGAGTTTTGGAGAAATGATGTTGGCCGGAAGGGGGAAGAGACGCCAGATTTCCGGGCTTTGTCCGCCGAACTCCCGACCCGCCCTTCTTTGCCTGTGAAATCACCGCCGTGGTGGTTGTGGCCGCATGTGCTGAGCCTGGAGGCGCCGCTGGTGGCGGTGCTGTGGCAGATGGGTCTCGCGAAGGCGCATGGGCTGCACCTGATGCCGATGGTGCATGTGGGCCTGGGACTGGTGGTGTGGATCATCTACGTGCTCGACCGGCTGTGGGACACCTTTCGCCAGCCGAAGGCGGAGCTGGATGTGCGGCATGCGTTTTACCGGCGGCATCGCGTGCTCTCCATGGCGCTCCTCATGCCGCTGGCGCTGGCGGCGGCGGCATGGATCGCTTTGAAGGAAATCCCGGAAGGCATCCTGTGGCAGGCGGTGAGCATCGCCGTCTTTGTAGCGCTGTATTTTTTCATCTATGTGGCCCGCATCGCCCCGGCGCTGATGCCGCGACCCCACGCCGCGGCGCTGCTCTTTGCGCTGGGTTGCACGGCGAGCATCCGCTTCTTCTCGATGCCGGAGACCTGGGCGGACCCGATGCTGGAATGCGCGGTGCTGACACTGCTCTTCCTCGCGAACCTGAGCGCCCTCGCCGCGAAGGAGGAAGAGGCTGTTGGTAAACCCGCGCACTGGCACGCCGCGCATCCCACGCTGCTCGGTGGCAATGTGCTGGTGATGGTGGCAGTGCTTTATTTCATTCAAAAAGGCACCTTCGATGCCGTCCTGCTCGCTCCCGCCACGGCGGCGCTCGTCGGTTTGGCCCTCATGACCATCCTGCATCGTTTTCGTGGGAAACTGAGCGTCGAGCAGCATCGCGTGCTGGCGGACCTGGCGATGATTTTGCCGCTGCCGGTGGTGTGGATGTGAGCGGCGGAGACGTGTGGACTTTCGCCCTGGCCGGGAATGGTTGACCACGGAATACACAGAATACACGGAAGTAAGAATGAGGGTTTCGATAGCAGCTCCGTGGGGCATGTGCCGCTTTTTCTGTTCCGTGTATTCTGTGTATTCCGTGGTTTCTCTCACCGCCCCGGATGCCAGCGGTAGTGGCCGGTGAGCGGAAACTCAAAGAGGCGGTTTTCGCACTGCGGTCCCTGGCCGATGTTGTGGACGATCCAGGGCGTGGTGCCGCCATCGGGTGCGGGGACGACCAACGCAATGTGCGGGAGCTTTCCGGCGACGGTGCAGGTGATGAGATCGCCGGGAAGATAGTCGGAGGCGTTTTGCGTGACGGGCAGCGAGGCTCCCTGACGCTTGAAAAACATCTGCAAATTCGGCACGCGGCGGTGGTCGATGTTTTTTTCGGGAGCGGAAAGGCCCCAATGCTTTGGGTAAGCGGCGAAGTGACGCTTCATGTCCTCATGAACGAGCTTTTGCAGATCGAAGCCGAGCTTGCGGTAGCTGCGGATGACCTCGTCCGTGCAGACGCCGGTGTCGGCGGGCACATCACCGCCGGGGTAATCGAGCCGCACGTAGGCCGGATCATAGCGCACCACCTGATGCGTGCGGTCCAGCGCCGCATGCACCAGCCGTGAAGCAAGGCTGCCATCCTCAGGCATGTGCTTCCGAGCTTGTTCCGCCTGCTCATGCGTGCTTTGCGCCTCCACCGAAACGATGGCAAGAGCGAGCAGAAGCCAGGTGCGGCGTTTCATGGCGGAGTAAATCAAAAGCCCACCGTATAAAAGAAGCCTTGGGAAACCATTTCGGCCTCCGGCAGCGTGATCCAGCGCTCTTTGTATCGCTCGCCCCAACTGTCGCTGAAGGCGATTTCGTTGGTATCTTTGTTGTAGCCGATGATGAGCACGACGTGGCCGCTTTCCTTGTCTTTGCGCAGCGAAGTGCTTGCGGCCTCGCCGGTGACTTTGGTCTTCCACTCGGCCCAGTTGGTGACGGTTTTGCGGGCCTTCGTGCGCTCGTTGGCGGTCTTGTTGAAGTCGTCCGTGCTGAAAAGAGTCCAGATGACCGGCACACCTTTGTCGATGTGCTTTTGCAGTTCCTTGAGTTTCAGCTCGCCCTGCCAGGCGTCAGCCGAGCGGTTCTTGCTGCGGATCTGCTTACCCATGCCTTCAAAGATGGCCTGCATGCTGGTGCCGCCGCCAAAGCCGGTGTTTCCCTTGTTGGCGATGATGTACATGTCCGCCGGGATACCGAGGAAGCGCATGGCACGCTCCGCGGTGGCGGGAGCGCAGTAGCCTTTCGGGCCTTGATCGACCATGGGGATGTCGCCGATGACCACATCGCCGTTTTCGCGTTTTTCGAGGTTCGCGAGGGCACGAGCCTTGATGACCTTGTCCACGGTGTCCTCCACCTTGCCACCCGCATCGGCAAAGGCACTCGGCACGATCTGAATGCCGACGTACTCGCCCTCCACATCGGCCAAAAGGATGCTGTGACCACGCCAGTCCCAGCGCAGCATGTTTTCACGCACGGACTGCGAATCGCCGATGCGCTCCTTCTTTGGCTCGCCGAGTTGTTTCGTCAGCGCGGCGGTGATGGCGGCCACGTCTTTGTCCATCGCGGTTTTGACGATGGCGGCGGCCTTCGCCGGTGGCGTGTCCTTGTCGAAATGCATCTCACCGCCGCCCTTCGCACTGAAGAGATCGCCCTTGTTGGCAAAGACGAGGGAGAAGGAGGTCACGCGGTCATTCTCCGCATACATGGCGACGGAGAAGGGATGTGCCCCGAACATCTGGAAGTCATCCTTCGTGTAGCTGCGAAAGCTGCTGGCGATCTTCGTCTTTGACTCCGGCGGGAGGTCGAGCTTCTGCGCCAGCTCCTCGGCGGGGCTGTCCCAAAGCGAGGTCTCCGAAAAAAGCGGCTGGCCGATGGCTTCATTCACCGCCGCAGGCTCCAGCTTGTCATTCGGCGAGGGTTTGTAGGTTGCCTTGCTGGCCACCGGCACCGGAGCGGGCGCCGGCATCGACTTCAAATACTGCTGATCCGCCGCCGAGAGGGACGTGATGGGCAGCGTGAACTGCTGGCCGGCCGCCGTCACGATGGTCACATTCGCGCCGCTAATGCCAAGCACGCGGGCCTGAACGGTTTTGCCCTGCGCACTGGTGAACGTGCGCAGTTCCGCCTGGGCCATGGCGAGGCCGGAAACAGCTGTGAGAGCGAGGAAAAGACGGGTGGGGGTCTTCATGGCGGCCTTTTTATCGGAGCGACGTGGAAAGGTCAAGAGGGCTCAGGGGCCCAGAATCAATGGAGCAATGGAATGATGGAGTCATGCCGAAGTCTCAACACTCCAGCACTCCGATTCTCCACCACTCCATCTCCTCCGATGCCGAAACTTCCCTCTCCCTGCGCCGTTTGAACCGCTCGCATGAAAAAGCTCCTTCCACTCCTCGCTTTCTTGTCACTCAACGCCGTGGCCCAGCAGCGGCCCAATCCCTTCACCAACTGGGATCGCAACCAGGACGGCAAACTCAGCCCGGACGAACTGCCGGAAGGTCTGCGGAAGAATTTTGACCGCGTGGATACCGACAAGGACGGCTTTGTCTCGATGACCGAGCACGAGGCCATCTTCAACCGCGCCGCTCAGGCACTCAACAATGCCCTCACGCCGCAGGGCATCGACGCGAAGCGCGACATCGCCTACGCTGACACCGAGAACCCACGCCAACGTCTCGACCTCTACCTGCCGAAGAAGCGGACGAGCGACAAGCCACTACCCGTCATCGTTTTCATCCACGGCGGCGGCTGGAAGGGCGGCGATAAAGCGGGCGGCATCAGCAACGTCGGCCGCTTCGTGGGCAGCGGGCACTACGCCGGTGTCTCGGTGGGCTATCGACTCACCGGTGAGGCTCAGTGGCCGGCACAGATCCATGATTGCAAAGCCGCCATCCGCTGGATCAAAGGCAACGCCAAGGAACTCGGCCTCGACGCCTCAAAGATTGCCGTGTGGGGCTCCTCCGCCGGCGGGCATCTCGTCTCCTTCCTCGGCACCAGTGGCGATGTGAAATCACTCGAAGGCACGCTCGGCAAGCACACCGATCAAGACAGCAAGGTCGCCTGCGTGGTGAACTTCTTCGGCCCGGAGAACTTCCTCACCATGGTCACCCAAAAAAGCACCGTGGACCGCACCACGCCGGACTATCCCGAGGCCTTGCTGCTCGGTGGTCGCGTGCAGGAGAAGCAGGAAGCCGCCAAAGAAGCCTCGCCCGTGACTCACATCTCCGCTGGCGATGCGCCCTTCCTCACCGCCCACGGCACCGAGGACCCGCTGGTGCCTTACGAGCAAGCCACCGAACTCGATGCCGCCTTGAAAAAAGCCGGTGTGGAATCCCTCCTCATCACGATGACGAATGGCGGCCACGGTTTCCGCAGCTCCGAGCTCGATCATCGCATCCAGCAGTTCTTCGATAAACACCTTCGCGGCATCCCGGCGGAGATTTCGTCCGCGGCGATCACCGTCGAGCCGAGGAAGTGAGGCAAACAAGGCAAGAGTGCCTCCGATGCTTGTCCGCGGAACGATTGGCGAAAGCCGCATCTCATGTCCGCGTTTCACCGCCACATGAAGCTACTGCTCGTCCTCCTTTCATCATTCTGCCTTTTGCATTCGTCATTCGCTGCCGAGCAGCGCCCGAATTTCCTGATCATCATCGGCGACGACCTCTGCTATCGCGATTTGGGCTACGAGGGCAGCCTCGATGTGAAAACGCCGCATCTCGACAAGCTTCGCGGCGAGTCGATGCACCTGCGCGGCATGTTCAATCCGGCCACGAGTTGCTCGCCGACGCGTCATGCGCTCTACACTGGCCTCTATCCCATCCGCAGCGGCGCGTATCCGAATCACACCCGCGTCCAGGATGGAACGAAGAGCCTCTTCACGCATCTGAAGTCCGCAGGCTATCGGGTGGCCTTGCAGAACAAGGAGCACGTCGGCCCCGCTGCCTCTTTTCCGTATGAGCACCTCGACGGCGCGGACGATCTCACCGCGACCGCTGCCTTCGTCACTCGCGATGCCGCGCAGCCCTGGTTCATGGTTTTCGCTTCGAATGATCCTCACAGCCCCTGGAGCCGAGGCCCCAAGTATGATCCCGCGAAGATCACCGTGCCGCCTTACCTGCATGACAACGCCACCACGCGTGAAGCACTGGCCGGCTACTTCGGCGAGATCAGCCAACTCGACGAACAAGTCGGTGCGCTCATGAAAATGCTCGCTGAGGCGAAGCAGGCGGAAAACACCGTCGTCCTCTTCGTCAGCGAACAAGGCAGCAGTCTCCCCTATGGCGGCAAATGGAGCGTCTATGACAATGGCATCCATGCCTCGGCCATTCTGCGCTGGCCCGGCAAGGTGAAGCCCGGCAGCAGCACCTCCGCGCTGATGCAATACGTCGATGTCACGCCCACCTTCCTCGCGGCCGCAGGCATCGATCCAACGAAAATCGATGTCGGCTGCCCGGATGCGCATGGAGCCACCGGCTTTGATGGTCGCAGCTTCCTCCCGGTGCTCCTCGGCCAGGCGGACACGCTGCGCGATCACGTCTTTGCCCAGCACACCACCGTCGGCACGAATGGAGCCATCGGCCCCTATCCGATGCGGGCCGTGCGAGACACCCGCTACAAGCTCATCCGCAATCTCACGCCGGAGCTGACCTACACCATCGGTGGCATCCACAAAGGCCAGCCCATCGAATCTTGGCAGGAAGACGCGAAAAACGATCCCGCGCTCGCAGCCCGCGTCGCCCACCTCTTCAACCGCCCTGCCGAAGAGCTCTACGACCTGCAATCTGACCCCTACGAAACCAAAAACCTCGCCGCCGATCCCGCGCTGGCGCAGATCAAAGCCGCACTCCAGCAGCAACTCGACACCTGGATGACTCAGCAAAAGGACAAAGGCCTCGAAACTGAAAACCTCGCTCCTTCCCGCCAAGGCAAAAGCGATGAAGGCGGCTCCAGCCCGAAGAAGAAGGGCAAAGGCAAAAAGAAGAAAGCCTGAGCCACTCACCCAAACACGTTTCCACTGCTTGCCATGAAGCCCCTGCTCATCCTCCTTTCGTCATTCATCGTCTCGGTTTCCGCCTTCGCGGCTCCGCCGAACATCATCTACATCCTCGCGGATGACATGGGCTTCTCCGACATCGGCTGCTACGGCGGAGAGATCGACACTCCAAATCTCGATGCGCTCGCGAAGGGCGGCCTGCGCTTCACGCAGTTTTACAACACCGCCCGCTGCTGTCCCACGCGTGCCTCGCTGCTCACCGGGCTTTATCCGCATCAGGCAGGCATCGGTCACATGATGGAGGACCGAAAACTCGAGGGCTACACCGGCAACTTGAACAAAAAATGCGTCACCATCGCCGAGGCGCTGAAACCGGCAGGCTACAAGAGCTACGCCGTCGGCAAATGGCACGTCACGAACGTCACGCACCCGAAGAGCGACGCCGATAAGTTCAACTGGCCGCTCCAGCGCGGCTTTGACCGCTTCTACGGCACCATTCATGGCGCGGGCAGCTTTTTCGACCCGAACACCCTCACCCGCGACAACACCTACATCTCACCCTTCAACGACGCGGAGTATCCAGCCGCCGATTACTACTACACCGACGCCATCAGCGATCACGCCGCCCGTTTCATCCGCGAGCACGACAAAGCGAAGCCCTTCTTCCTCTACGTCGCCTACACCGCCGCGCACTGGCCCATGCACGCCAAAGAGAAAGACATCGCGAAATACAAAGGCCGCTACGCCGCTGGCTACGAGGCCATCCGCAAGGCACGCTATGAAAAGATGCTCAAAGAAGGCGTCATCACCGCCGCCAGCACGACGAACTGGCCGTTGCCGGCTGACTTGGGCGAAAAAGAATTCGGCGAGTGGGAGCAGCGGCGCATGGAGGTCTTCGCCGCCATGGTGGACAACATGGACCAGGGCATCGGCCGCATCGTGCAGACGCTCAAAGACGCCGGGCAGTATGAAAATACGCTCATCTGCTTCCTCCAGGACAACGGTGGCTGCGCCGAGGTCGTCGGCAGTTTCGGCATCGGCCAACCGCGTGCCGAAATGCCCTCGCTGCCAACTTTGGCCAAGGATTATCTCCAGCCCGACATGGTGCCGAAACAAACCCGAGATGGCTTTCCCGTGCGTCAGGGCAAAGGCGTCATGGCAGGCCCAGCGGACACCTATCTCGGCTATGGTCCTGCCTGGGCCACCGTGTCGAACACGCCCTTCCGCAAGCACAAGCACTGGGTCCACGAAGGCGGCATCAGTACGCCGCTCATCGCGCATTGGCCTGCGGGCATCACACGCAAAGGTCAGCTCGAAAGCACGCCCGGCCATCTCATCGACCTCATGGCCACGGCCGTCGATCTCTCGAAGACGACCTATCCCGCCCATGCAAAGCCCATGGAAGGCCGCAGCCTCGCCCCGCTCTTTAAAGGCGGCCAAATCGAGCGCGAAGCTCTCTTCTGGGAACACGAAGGCAATCGCGCCGTGCGTGTCGGCGACTGGAAACTTGTCTCCGAGCACAACAAGCCCTGGGAACTCTACCACATCGCCCAAGACCGCTCCGAGCAGCACGACCTCAGCCAGCAGGATCCCGAACGCGTGAAGCAAATGACCGCCCTTTATGACGCCTACGCCGCACGAGCCAACGTCGAGCCTTGGGAGAAAGTGACTCCGAAAAAGCAGTCGAAAGCAGGCAAGAAGGGCAAAGGAAAGAAGAAGTAGCGTGACTCACGCCGCGAGCGCTTCATCAAACCTCGCGATGAGGTCGGCCGTGTCTTCGAGACCGGCGCTGACACGCAGAAGCCAGCGGCTCACGCCCACGCTTTCCACCCACGGCAGTTCATCGTAATGCGCGAGGAGGGTGTACGGGCAGGCGAGCGTGAAATTCGTGCCGAGGCTGGGGCCTTTGGTGACGCGGAGGGCATCATACACCACGGGGCTGCGTGTCTCAGGGTTCTTCAACGTGAAGGAGAACAAGCAGCCGTAGCCGCCGTTTTCGCGGCGGATGAACTCATAGCCACGACCGCCATCCACTTTCGCATGCCACACGCGATCCACCGCTGGATGCGAGCGGAGATGCTCGGCGAGTGCGGTGGCGTTCTGGCTCATGCGTGTGACACGCTCGAGGAAGTTGCGGCTGTGTTGTTCCAAAGAGACCGCATCGCCACGCCACAGCTCGTGATCGGCATTCGCATGCAGAAAGGTGGAGAACGCGGCGTGATGGGGTGAGCGGCGATTCAGCACCACACTGCCGGCGAGTACATCTCCCGCCCCAGAGAAGCTCTTCGTGAGGCTGGTGGTCACCACATCGGCCACGCGATGCGCATCGGCATGTGCCACGGTAGCGATGGTGTCATCGACAACGATGGGCGTGTCTGGCTGCGCCTCTCGGCGGATCTCCAGCAGGCGTTCAAAGTCCACGCAGCGCAGCAGCGGATTGCTCGGCGCTTCGCAGAAGAGACCCGCGAGCGCTTCACGCTTCAGCAACGCACGCAGATCATCATACTCGCTCTCTTGAATCATCGGCAGGAAGTGCGCCCCGCTGCCCAAACGCTGCTGCAGCTTCAGCACATCCACATACGGGAAGTCGAGTTGAGCGGTCTTCCGGCCGGGGAAGAGCGTCGTGAGCATGCGATGCACCGCATAGTTCGCCGCCATGCCGCTGGGAAAGAGAAACACATCTTCCGGCTGCTGCCCGGCGAGCACGGCAATGCGGGCGCGGATGGTTTGATTCGCCTCGTGGCCTTGCGCTGCGGTGACGCCAGCGGGATGCGTGCCGAGAGCATCGGCGGCTTGCCGGGTGCTCACGCATTCGCCGCAGAAGCGCCAGAAGCGCCGCGCCTCATCGTAGGCCGCCGCAGGAAAGATGGCCACGCCGAGACGCTCATCGGTCCATGCGGTGGCGCGGCCGGTCTGAATGAAATCGAGGCAGCGCTGCGCATGCACGAGGCGGGGGAAGACGAGGCAGCGCTCGCCTTCCTTGGCAAAATCACGCTCCGCCAGGGCGAAGAGCGAGCTGATGGCCGGCGGGCAGCAGAAGCGCGGGTAGCCGCTTTGGAAGCTCGCGACGATCTCAGGATCTTTTTCCTCGTAGCCGATGACATGTTTCCACAGTGGCAGACACACGGACACGCCAAATTCGTGCGGTGGGATGGCCTTGCCGAGGTCGGCGGCATGGCAGAGCGGGTGCTGGAGGAGGTCGGTCATCGGAGGCGGCTTTTCTTCACGCAAAGCCGCCGCCGCGCAAAGGATGATTGCGGAGGATTTGCGCACCCGGTAAAGGGCACACGACATGAGCGACCTCGCCGAACGCATGCGCCACGACCTCGAAGAGATCGGGCGCACCTGCATGCCCTTTGGCAAATTTGGGCCGCAGCACTTCCCGCCGAATGGCGCTCCTATCTTTGACATCCCGGCCGAGTACCTTGCCTGGTTTGCCAACAAGGCTGGATTTCCCAAAGGCCGCCTCGGCGTGCTGCTACGCATGGTGTATCAAATGAAGGTCGATGGAAGTGACATCGTGTTTGAGCCCTTTCGGAAGCGAAACGGCGGTCGCACGCCGCTGAGGGCCGAGAGGCCGAGGACCATCGTGCGGAACGATGACCTGCCGTTTTGATCAGCGGATCATCTCATACACCTGCGCATGCTTTGCGATGCCAATGCGCGGGCCGGCGAAACCGCGGCGGATGAGCTCCTTCCGCAGATAAAGCATCATCCCGGCATGCGAGACGAGCAGCACCTCTTCGTTTTGCGCTTCGATCAGATCCGCCACCGCCTTCACGCGGGTGAAAAAGGCATCACGCAGATGCCTTTGCGAAGCATGACCGCTCAACCAAGCCAGACGGATCACCATCCGCCAAGCCCACACCGGCAGCCGCAGCTCACCGGTGCCAAAGGGACCAAACTCCGCCTCCCGCAGTGTGGGCAGCCGCGTGATCTCGCCGCGAAACAGCGCCCGCGCCGTCGCTTCCGCCCGCGGCAGATCGCTTGTGAAGCAGCGGGACCATCTCGGCGTTTCATCGGCCACCGGAAAGGGATTCACCTCCGCGATGTCGTAATGCGCCCGCCATGCCTGAAGCTCCGCCGAGGTGCGCCAGCCGCTCGGCCAAGGCACCGAGACGGGAAAGTGACGCGCGAGGCCGATGCGCATGGCATTCTTTTTCATGGTGAGCGTGCATGTAGGCCATGAAACCGAGCACGCAAGAGACCTGACCCGAGTGACCAACTTGGCTTTTGCATGGTCCGCCAGCCGAGCGCCGTATTGCCAAGCCCATGCATTCCTTGTCGTCACCCGCTCAGCTGGCCTTGAAGCTCGTCTTTGTGGCTCTCGGCATGGTCGGCAGCCTCCACGCGCAGGATGACGGAGCCATCCCACGGCCCATGCGAGAGGAGACCTTCGAGGCACTCATGGCGAACCCGCCTTTCACCCGCTCGCTCGGCTTCTCCGACTCCATCATCCTCACCGGCGTAGCCAAATTTGATCAGGACACCTTCGCCACTCTGATGGACACGAAGACGATGGAATCTCAAATCGTCTCCAAGACACCGAACCGCGAGGGCTGGCAGTTGATCGGCGTCGGCGGTCACCCATCCAGGGCAGAAACTTGGATCGCCAAGATCCAAATCCGCGGCGGAGAGATCGTCTCCATCCGCTATCAAAAGCCGCCGCCACGTCCGCCGAAGTCTGGCACCAGTGGCAAAGGAGGTAGCAGCAGCAGCGGAGGTGGTAATCTACCCGCGATCAGCGACAAACAGGTCAGCGAGGCCAAAGCCGCCGCGCTAAACTACAAAGACGGCTTCCTCGCCGATGGTTACCCGGACAAGCCACCGCGTGCGATGGTCGAAAAGCTCTCCCGCCTCAGCACCACGCAGCGCGAGGAGATCAACCGCACCATGTTCGGCCATCGCAACCAAGGCCTCGGCCTCGACGCCCGCCGCCAGATCTACGAAGGCCTCGTGGATCGAGCCATGCAGCGGCGGTGATAAACGCAAGTGCCGTAGCGAGAGAAGGGTTGGCTAACCGTTTAGGAATTGAACATCGTCACAGCATCTCACGCAGCCCGGTGAAGCGTTTGCGGCTTTCTTGTTTGCTGATGGCGAGGGAGAGGGCGCGTTCATCGCCGACGAGGATGCAGAGCTTTTTGGCGCGGGTGATGGCGGTGTAGATGAGGCTGCGCTCGAGGAGGACGTAGTGCTGAGTGCTGACGGGGATGATGACGCAGGGGAACTCGCTGCCCTGACTTTTGTGAATGGTGAGGGCGTAGGCGGGCTGGAGTTCGTCGAGCTCGCCGGGCTCGTATTCGACGAGGCGCTGGGCATCGAAGCGGACGTGGAGCTTCACGGGATCGGCGTCGATGGCGGTGATGTGGCCGATGTCGCCATTGAAGACCTCTTTGTCGTAGTTGTTGTGCGTCTGGATGACTTTATCGCCGACGCGGAAGGTGGTTTGGAAGCGCTCGATCTCGAATTTGACCTCGTTGGGCGGATTGAGGGCGAGTTGCAGCGAGTGGTTCAATGAGGCGGTGCCGAGGAGGTTGCGGTTCATCGGCGTGAGCACCTGGATATCGGCGATGGGATCAAAGCCGTATTTGGCTGGCAGGCGGGTGTGGGCGAGCTGGACGATCAAATCGCGGATCTCTTCGGGCTCGCTGGCTTCGAGGAAGAAGAAGTCGCTGCGGCTGGCGGGCTTCAAATCGGGCACCTGGCCGCGATTGATGGCGTGGGCGCTGGTGATGATGCGGCTGCTGGCGGCCTGGCGGAAGATTTCGGTGAGCTGCACGCAGGGCACGGCTCCGCTGGCGATCAAATCGTGCAGCACCATGCCGGGGCCGACGGACGGGAGTTGATCGGCATCGCCGACGATGAGCAGATGCGCACCCGGTGGTAGGGCGGAAAGAAACTGCGCCATGAGCGGCGCATCGATCATGGAGGCCTCATCGACGACGAAGAGATCCCCGACGAGCGGCTTGCCGCGATGTCTGCCCCAGTCGCCCTCGCCTTGGTATTCGAGGAGGCGGTGGAGCGTCTTCGCCTCGAGGCCGGTGCTTTCGCTCAGTCGCTTCGCGGCGCGGCCGGTGGGCGCGGCGAGGACGAGTTTGACCTGCTTGCTCTGCAAAATGAGCAGGATGCTGCGTAGGATGGTGGTCTTGCCGACGCCGGGACCGCCAGTGATGATCAGCAGGCGCTGCCGCAAGGCCTCGCGCACGGCCCGCTGCTGGCTTTCGGCCAGTTCGGTGACGGTTTTTTTCATCACCCAGGCCAGCGCGGCATCTTCATCGATGGGTGGATAGGCAGCGGGCGAGGCGGCGAGGGCTTTTACATTTGCGGCGATGCTTTGCTCAGCGGCGCGGAGGTGCGGGAGATACAAAAACTCGCCGTGACGCTCGATTTGGCTGCTTTCGATGAGGGGCTCGATTTGAGAGCGAACGAGCTCGTCGGAGGCACCGAGGAGTTCGAGAGCCTTTTCGAGGGTTTTCACCTCGGGGAAGCAGCAGTGGCCGTTTTGGGCCGCTGTCTCTAAAACATGCAAAAGACCGGCTTTGAGGCGTTCCGGGGCATCGTTGGCCACGCCGAGGCGGTAGGCGATGTCGTCGGCGGTTTTGAAGCCGATGCCGCGAATGTCCTGCGCCATGCGGTAGGGGTTCTCCTGGAGCATCGCCTGGGCTTCATCGCCGTAGGTCTTGTAGATGCGCAGGGCGCGGGAGGAGCTGATGCCATGCTGATGAAGGAAGAGCATGATGCTGTGGAGGGCCTTTTGCTTCATCCACGACTCGCGAATCTCCAGCCTGCGCTTTTTGCCCACGCCCTCGACGTCTTCGAGCTTCTTCGATTCGTTCTCGATGATGTCGAAGACCTTGGGGCCGAATTTTTCGACGATGCGCTTCGCATGCGCCGGGCCGATGCCTTTGATCAAACCACTGCCGAGGTATCGCTCGATGCCGCCGAGCGAATCCGGCCGCTTGAGCTTCAATTCATCCGCTTTGAACTGCGGCCCGAAGTCGCGATTCGGCTCCCACACGCCACGAGCCTCGAATTCCTCGCCCGCGACGACACGCGGCGCTTTGCCGAGCAGGCTGGCCGTGCCGGTTTTGCCATCCGGCACGATTTTGAGGATGCAGAAGCCGTTCTCTTCATTGTGAAACACCACACGCTCGACGAGTCCGCGGAGGACTTCGGCTTTGGGGGTGGCTCGTGGAGGTGGCATTCGGCGGGAGAAACACAGTGAATCCAGAACAAGACCAGGTTCGCAAGGACGTTAACGACTTTAACTTATGAAACGACCTTGGAAAGACATCTCAGTGCCGCTGCGCGATGGTATGGCGCACTGGCCGGGCGACCCGGAGTGTCGCATCACGCGAGTGAACAAAATGGAGGAGGGGGCGGTGTGCAATCTCACGCACCTCTCCATGAGCGCCCACACCGGCACGCACATGGATGCGCCTCGCCATTTTGTGGCGGATGGCCTGACGATGGAGCAGATGCCGCTGGAGCCGGTGATCGGCCGATGCAGGGTGGTGGAGTTTGAGGTGGAGAGCCAGATCACCGCGGATGATTTGAAGGATCTGCGCCTGCTGCCGGGCCAGCGGCTGCTTTTCAAGACGCGGAATTCGACGCGAAGCTGGGCGATGAGCGAGTTCGACAAGGACTTCATCTCCATCCGGGCGGATGCGGCACAGCTCCTCGTCGATCTGAAGATCGTGACCGTGGGCGTGGATTACCTCAGCATCGGCGGCTACGGCAAGGACGTGGTCGAAACGCATCAAATCATGCTCGGCGCTGGCATCTGGGTGATCGAGGGCCTGAACCTCGCGGCAATCAAACCGGGCTACTATGACCTCATCTGCCTGCCTTTGAAAATCGAAGGCGCGGATGGCGCTCCCTGCCGAGCGGTGCTGCGTTAGTCAGTATTTCTCCCCCTGGCAAAAGCACGTCACTCTGCTTTCGTGTCGTTCCTGCGGGAGTTCTCAGTGCTTAGTGCTCAGTTGGGCATTCTCCTGGCTATTTCCACTGAGCACTAAGCACTGAGAACTGAGCACTTCTTTCACCGCATGGTGTGAGAAATGCATGCTAGGACAAGCGTGGAATAGACGACAAGCGCCCGACCTGCTCACGCCCGCGGATGCGCGAGGTCATAGACCTCCTTCATGCGCTGGGTGGAGACGTGGGTGTAAATCTGCGTGGTGGAGAGGCTGGCGTGGCCGAGGAGGCTTTGCACGCTGCGGAGATCGGCACCGTTGTTTAAAAGATGGGTGGCGAAGCTGTGGCGGAATTTATGAGCGGTCATGTGGACGGCGAGGCCGGAGAGTCGCCAGTATTTCTCCACCATGTGTCCCACGGCCAGGCGGGTCATGCGGCGGCGCACCTTGCTGAGAAAGAGAGGGCCGCTCTGCACGCCCGCCTGATGCCGATAACGCTGGATGGCCTCCAGAGCGGGCCGGCCGAGCGGGCAAAGGCGCTCTTTGCGGCCTTTACCAAAGACGCGGGCGACTTCGCCGATGACATCGATGTCCTCCACATTCAGCCCGACGAGCTCACTCAAGCGCATGCCGGTCGAGTAAAACAGCTCGAGGATGGCGGCATCACGCTGCGGTCCCCAGATGGGCGCTTGCTTGTCCTTGGGCGTTTTGAGCGGCAGGGAGAGGAGGTCGTCGATTTGGGTCACCGTGAAGACCACGGGCAGCTTTTTCTCCATTTTGGGGAGCAGCACATCCATGAGCGGATTGTGCTTCCAGCCACGGCGGCGGGTGAGCCATTTGAAAAAGCTGCGCAGTGCGGCGAATTGCAGCCGAATGGTGGTGCGGGCACGCTCCTGCTTCATCAAATCAAAGAGGAAGGCACGGAAGTCATCGGAGCTGAGCTGATCCCAGCCTTTGAACGGCCTGCGCCACTGCCGGAACTGCCGCAGAGCCGTCTCGTAAAGCTCCAGCGTGCGGGGAGAGCTGCGCCGCTCGGCATCGAGAAACTGCAAAAAGCCTTCCGCGAGCTCGTCAGGCGGTTCGATGGTGGCGGGGGCTTCGGGCATGCGTGGGAGCATATAGAAAGGACGAAAGGGACGGAAAGGACGAAAGAGACGCGGTGGTAGGCGAAAGGTTACGAGTTGCGAAACAGGATAACAGAGAACAGAGAACCGCGAACCAATCCGCCCCATGCCCTTCCGCATCTTTGACCGCTACCTCGCCCGCCAGATCGGCATGGCGACGCTGATCGGCGTGGCGCTGCTCAGCGGCGTGATGGTGCTGGGGAATGTCTACAAGAAGCTCGACGAGCTGCTGGGGAATACCGAGCTGCCCATCTCCGTCGTGCTGGAGTTTGTGGCGCTGGTGATTCCCTTCTCGCTGATTTACACCATCCCCTGGGCCTTCCTCACCGGCATCCTGCTCGTGTTTGGACGCCTCTCGGCGGATAACGAACTCGTCTCCCTGCGCATGACCGGCATGTCCATGCCGCGTATCTGCCTGCCGGTCTTTGGAATGGCCGTGCTGCTCAGCGCCGTGTGCTTTTATGTGAATGTCGATCTGGCTCCGGCGGCCAAGGACCGCATGAAGCGGCTGTTTTACCGCGTCGTGGCGGATAATCCCGAGACGCTCTTCCAGGAGGGCCAGGTGCTCGATAAGATGCCCGGCTACCGCATCTACACCGGCAAGCGCAACGGCACCGAGCTCAAAGACCTGCACATCATGCAGATCACCGGCGCCACCACCGCCTACATCCGCGCCACGGATGCCACGCTGCATGCGAAGCCCGGCTCCCTCGATTTCATGCTCAATCTCCGTGATGAGCACCTCGAGCAGGCTGGCAGCGGCGCGGGCGATAAGACGCAGGCCCTTGGCTTCAATAGCAAATGGCTCTCCTTCTCGCTGGCGAAGCTGCAGGAGGATACCGTGCGCATCAATGCCAGTATGAAATCCACCCCGGCCCTCTCACAGGAGGTCAGCAGCGGAAAAGACTGCTTCACCGGAGCCGAGCTCACGCCCGTGCAGAAGTCGCTATCCAACACCGAGCTGAACAAGCGCTACTCCTTCTCCCTCGCCTCCATCACCTTTGCCCTCGTGGGCATCCCGCTGGGCATCACCGCGCAGCGCCGCGAGACCTCCATGGGTTTCGTCATCGGCATCGCCACGGCGCTGGCCTACATGAGCTTCATCATCCTGGCTGAGGCACTCGGAGAAAAGCCCGGTGCCATGCCTCATCTGCTCATGTGGCTGCCGAATGTGCTCTTCCTCGGCATCGGCGCCTGGATGTTTCGCAAGCTGAGCCGCAAGTAACCCCGCCTCTCATCGCGTTTTTTCAGCTGTCATGCCCATCACCCTTCCCACCACCTCCCGCCGCCGCTGGATGCAGCAGGCCACCGCAGCCGGATTCGCCTCGCTCGCCGCGAAACTGCCTGCCGCCGGGCTTCCCGAGCAGCTCTGGGTGCTGTTTTCCGATCCGCACATCGCCCAGGATGAAAAAGCCATCTCCCGCGAGGTCTGCATGGCGGAGAATCTCACCCGCTGCGTCAATCAGGTGCTCAAAATCGGCCAGAAGCCCTTCGGCGTCATCGTGAATGGCGACTGTGCCCTGCTCGATGGCAAGACCGAGGACTACGCCACCTTTACCCGGCTCATGGAACCGCTCACCGGCAACTCCATCCAGGTCCACTGCACCCTCGGCAACCACGACAGCCGCCAAAATTTCATCAACGCCGTCCTCCCGCCCGGCCCGCCGAATGCCGAACGCCAGGTGCCCGTGGCGGATAAGCACGTCTCCGTCGTCTCCAGTGCCACGATGAACTGGGTGCTGCTCGATTCTCTCCACAGCGTGAATCAAACTCCCGGCCTGCTCGGCGATCTCCAGCTCGGCTGGATCGACCGCACCCTCCGCGGCCTGCCGAACAAGCCCACCCTCGTCTGCGCCCATCACAATCCCATGCTCTCCAGCATGGAGGAGAAGAAGAAAAACTCCTGCCTCCAGGACAGCGAGGCACTTTTCAAAATCCTCGCCGCGCACGACAAGGTGAAAGGCTTCATCCACGGCCACATCCACAACTGGAACCTCTCCAAGCACGCCGAAACCGGCCTTCCCGTGCTCAGCCTGCCACCCGTGGCCTACACCTTTGGCAAAGACCGCCCGAACGGCTGGGTGCTCGTCCGTGCCACCGCCGAAAAAGCCGAGTTTGAGCTTCGCAGCCTCAATCCGGCTCACGACGAGCACGGCAAGAAGCATGTCATCGAGTTTGCGTGAGGGCATTGCGCAGCCGCACCACGCGATCTTCCGCATCCACTTTCATGCCGATGAGGCTTTCAACTTGGTCGGGGGTGAGCTCGGAGATCAAAGAAGGCACTCGCAGCACCTGCGTGTCACTCTTCACGCTGAAGGCATGCAGCCGCTCATCCCAGATCAGAGCCGTCACATCTTCCGGCACATCGATTTGACCGGCGATGCGCAGGCCGGTGGCAATGTCGATGAGGTGCAGTGAATCGCTGCTCGCGGCAGCGAGGCGCTGAGCGCTGGCATCGGGCGCGAGAGCCTTCAGCGTGCCGGGGAAGTCGATGGGAGCGGGCGTGGCCGTATCGCTGCTCCAATGCCACACACGGAGCTGGCCGGCGGCGGCGAGGGCGATGCGCTGATCGTCCACAAAGGTCACGGCGGTCACGGGGCCGCGCTGCCAGTCGCGTTTGGCGATTTCGCGACTGCTTTCGAGGTCGAAGACGGCGATGTGGCCGGCGGGAAAGCCGAGCGCGGCGGTTTTGCCATTCGGCGAAAGGGCGAGGCAGCTTGGCTTGCCCCAGTTTTTGAGCTGCACCTCGCCGTTTCGGTCGATGAGCATCACCTCGGGACTCGCGATGGTGTCGAAGAGCACGCGGTCACCTGCTGCGCTGATGCTGGCGAGGCGGATTTTGGCATCATGAACTCGCCAGCGAGTCACCGGCTCGTTTTGCGCGGTGAACTCACACACCCAGCCTTCGCGATCGACGGCCATCCAAACGCCAGCAGAGCTGCTGCGGCTCACGCAGAGCCATTCGCGGGTGTGCGGCATCGTTTCGAGGCTGCGCGAGCCATCGTGAATGCCGAGCCATTCGATGACGTGGTTCTCCATGTCGGCGAGAGCGAGGAGGCGTCCTCTCTGCGCGGTGGCAAAGGTGACGCGACCTTCGACGCCGGGCAACTCCATCGTTTGAGCGAGCTTTTGGATCACCGGATCGCCAAACGTGGGCTGGAGCAAGGCGTGGCCGTTTTGCAGCGGCAGCACGGTCTTCATTGGGGTGGTCAGCGGGATGCTTTTCGCGGGGCCGCCAGTTTTGTAATCCCAGGTCGTGAGGCTTTGCGGGCCTTGGATAAGCAGAAGCGGGCTTTCAGGCAGGAAATGCAGATTCAGCACCGCATCGCCCATGTAGGTGCTGGTGGTGCCATCGCTCTTGTGCAGCCACACCTCGCCATTCCGCCATGCGGCGGCGATACGGCTGCCGGTGGCGTCGATGTTCAGGGCGATAAATGGGGCCGGAATGGGCGCACGAATGATCTGCGGCTCCAGTGAGGCGGTATCGAAGAGATGAATAATACCTCCTTCGATGCCGAGCGCGAGGTGATCGCCATTTTCAGAAGCGCTCCAGCGCCACAGACGGCCATCGTGATTTCGTGGCGGCTCCATTTCAGCTCCGCTGGCATCGCAGCAGCCGATTTGCAGGATGCCGATCATCCACAGCTCGTTCGCGGAGGTCCATGCAATGCCGTGCAGCGCCTCCAGCTCACTCGTGCTGGCTTTCCACGAGCCATCCGGCTGCAAAAGGCCGACGGGGCCTTTCGCCGCTGCGATGGCGATGTGACCACTTTTTGCCACCGCGAGCATCGTCATGCGTCCATCGGCGGGAATGGCGTGCGTGGTGCTCGTGTTTGTCTCGCGATCAATGCGGGTGAGGGTTTCACTTTTCCGATCCGCAGCGGGCTGGATGAGCGCCGCCCAGCGTGCATCCGGTGAAAGCGCAAAGTGCCGGACCTCGCCCGCCGGGATCGGCGTGGCCGGGGCGATGGGATGCGGGTAATCGCGATGCATCAGCGAGCTGTGCAGCATACCGCTGACCACGGTGTTTTGCGGATCGTGCCGCAGCGCTCGCGCCCAATGGGCCATCGCCAGCACAGGCCGCCGCCGCTCGCGAGACACGCCCATGAAGTAATCCGCACGGCTCAAGGCCCGCTGCATGCCGTCATGCTCCTGCCGTGCGGTGATGAGCGCCTGGGTGACGACGATGAGTGATCCCACCAGCGTAACGCTGGCGATGCAGATGGCTGCGGCGATGGCGCGATGCCTCCGTGCCCACTTTTGCAGCGTGTAAAGCGTGCTGCGAGGCGCGGCGGTGAGTGGGTGACCGCTGAGCCAGGCATCGAGATCATCCGCCAACGCATCCGCATTGCCGTAGCGGCGTTCCATATCGGGATCGGTCGCTTTTTCGGTGATCCAGCGGAGCTCGGCGGGCATCGTTTTAGCCGCAGGCAGCGAAATACGCGTGGTGGAGCCTTCCGGTGTCTGCTCCGGAGTATTCCCCGTGAGCAGCTCCCACAGGATGGCTCCGAGCGCGAAGACATCCGTGCGTGTGTCCGCGCTGTGACTGATCTGTGAGGTGTGCTGGCGCTCCGGGCTCATGTAGCCAGGCGTGCCGACGATCTGGCGAATCTGCGTGAACATCACCTTCGTGACCAGCGGGCCATCCAGCGCCTTCGCGATGCCGAAATCGATCACACGAGGCTCCGGCGGGCCTTCCTCGGGTTTCGTGATGAGAATGTTCGAGGGCTTCAAATCGCGATGGATGACGCCCTTGCGGTGCGCATAGCCCACGGCGCGGGAAACATCCCGCATGAGGCTGACTTTTTCCCGCAGCGTTAGTTTTGAGGCATAGCGGTCGATGGTGCTGCCTTTGACGAGTTCCATCGCGATGAAAGGCCGGCTGTCCTCGGTCTCTCCGGCGTCAAAAATCCGTGCGATGTGCGGATGATTCAGCAAGGCGAGCATCTGCCGCTCCTGCTCGAAGCGTGCCAGCAGCTCCCGCGTGGTGCAGCCGGGCCGCAGGACCTTCAAAGCCACGCGACGCCGGATGGGCATGCGCTGCTCCGCCTCATACACCATGCCGAAACCGCCCTCGCCGAGCAGTCGCAGCAGTTTGTAACCTTCGATCAACGGGAGCTCCACGCTGAGATCGACCGTCGCCTGATCGATCAGCTCCTCAGAGCCGAAAAGAGCGGCTTCGAGGAGGTTGGCGGCGGCATTGTGGTCCGCACAGTCCTCTGTGCAGACCACTTTGGGCGCGTCTGGTTCGTCGTTCGTCATCGTCTGCGCAGCATGGAGATCATCGAGCGGATCTCGCCTTCGACTTGGTCTTCACTTTCCACGGTGGCGGCGACTTGGCGGAAGAGGAGGTTTCGGTAGCGGAGTTTCATGCGGTGGAGAGCCACGCGAACGGCACCGGCATTCATGCCGAGCTTTTCACCCATGGCGGCGGCATCGGTCTGGCCGTCGGCCATGGAGATGGCGGGGCTGATGACCTCAAAGAGCTCGCCTTTGCCCTGCGTGGTGTAGTCGGCGCGAAGTTCCTTCATCACATTGTCGAGCAGCGAGAGCGCCCACTCGCGGTCGAACTCATCATCCGGCGTGCGCAGGTCCGGCAGATCGAGCGGGGCACTGTCCTCCTCCGGCTCGGCATCCAAAGAGACATGCGCCGCGCCATTGCCACGACGCTGTGTTTTGCGATCCCGCCACACATTGGCGAGGTGATGATTCAGCGCGGTGAGCAGGTAGGTGCGCAGTTTCCCCTTCGCGGGATCGACACGCTCGAACTGGCCTTTTTGCACGATGTTGGAGAGGAAATCCTGCGTGATGTCCTCCGCGTCATGCGCATCAAAGCCGCGTTTTTGCACGCATACATGGATGGGCCGCCAGTAAAGCCCCACGATCTGCCCGATGGCCTCCTGCGCCACCGTATCGCCCCCGCGTGAGCGCATGAGCTGCGTCCAAGGCGTGTGCGGCAGCAGCCCGGTGCGTGCGGTTTGGCGTTTCGGAGCGAGCGACGAGGTCATGGGAGTGAATGACGAATGCAGAAGGACGAATGTCGAATGGAAAGCCGAAGCCCGGTGCTCGTGAGGAGCGCCGGGCTGGTCCTGCCGAAGGTGGGTTTATTTGAGGTAGGTATTGGAGCCGAAGACGAAGCCGTTGATGGGTGCTTTGAGGGTGTCGGTGCCGGGACCGCCGAGGATGATGGTGTCGGTGCCAGGACCGCCGAGGATGATGGTGTCGGTGCCAGGACCGCCGAGGATGATGGTGTCGGTGCCAGGACCGCCGAGGATGATGCCGTTCTTGGCTGGTTCTTGGCTGGGAAGTGTCGTGTTGCCACGAAGGTCATCGCTGCCGTCCATGCCATCGAAACCGGCGATCACACCGCTCATCATGAGCCAGTCAATCTGGCCGCGAAGGGCATCCGCCTCCGGGCCGCTGGCGTGGGCGGCGGCGAAGAACTCGGGATTCAGGAAGAGATCACCGAGGCGGACGGTTTTGCCATCTGCGAGAACGCTGGCGAGCCAGGCCGAGGCAGCAGGCACATTCACCGAAGCAGCAGGCATCTTTTGAGCAGGCGGCGGAGGCGGCGACACCGGGGCTTTGGCCATCGGACGCATGCCGAGCGGATCGGTAATGAGCCCGGCGGAGGCAGTGGAGGCGGTGAAAAGGCCCAGAGCAAGGGCGAGGAGGAGGGTGGACGTCGTTTTCATGGGATGTGGATGATTAAGTTTGGTGTTTCGAGGGCGTCTCCAGCGGCATCGTGCCGCCAGCAGTTGCTTCGAGACGGGGATGCACGGCTTTCCGGCGGGCGTTACAGGCTCCGGGGATGTTTTTTTTGCGAGGCAGGTTAGGGGTGGGCGCTTGACCCTTGCTTGACCTTTCCTCTCATCACTGCTCTCGCTAGTTCCTGACCTTCACCCATGACTGCCCGCGACCTCCTCACCCTCACGAAATTCCGCCTCAGTGCGCTCGTGATCGTGACCACGTTTGTCGGCTTCTGGCTGCGAGCATCCCGTCCGCTGGACTTCTGGCTGCTGGCGCACACGATTTTTGGCAGCACGCTGGCCGCCTTTGGAGCCGCTGTTTTCAACCAGCTCATGGAAATCGAGCCGGACAGCCGCATGCAGCGCACGGCGGATCGTCCGCTGCCTTCGGGTCGCGTGAGCCCCTCGGCAGCGTTTGGGCTGGGCTGGTTTTTGAGCGCCTTGGCACTCATCCATCTGGCGAATCGCGTGAATGTGGAAGCGGCAGCGCTCACGGCGGCCACGCTGGCGGTTTATCTCTTCATCTACACGCCGCTGAAGCGCCAAAACGCCATCAACACGCTCGTCGGCGCGGTTTCAGGCGCTTTGCCACCGCTCATCGGCTGGGCCGGCGCCGCTGGACCGGCCACGAGCATCACGCCTTACTTCCGCTGGCAGCTCATGCTGGAGCCGGGAGCCATCTATCTCTTCATGCTGCTCTTCCTCTGGCAGCTCCCGCACTTCCTGGCGATCAACTGGATGTATCGGGACGAGTATCGCAAAGGCGGCTTCATCATGCTGGCGAACGAGGACGAACACGGCGCGAAGACCTCCCGCCACGCGCTCGCTTACGCCATCGCCACGCTGCTGCTCATGCTTTATCCCGCCTACACGGCCACGGTGAGTCTGGCGTGGTTTTTGCCGCCTGCCCTGCTGCTCAGCGGCTGGCTTGGCTGGCTGGCGCTGCGCTTCAACCGCCAGCCGGAACGTGCCGCCGCCCGAAAGCTGTTCTTTTGCACGCTCGCCTATCTGCCGCTCATCTTGATCGTCACCGTGCTGGCCTGGAAACGCTGATCCAAAGGCCGTTTTCCCTCGTAACCTCCCTGCTCCATGTCCGAATCCTCCCCACCGCCCGCCAAACAACCCCTGAATCCGTGGTCCATCTGGATCCCGATCATCATGGTGATGCTCGGCGTGGTGGTGTTTTATAACTGGCTGATCTTCCGCCAGCGCCAGGAGATGGACCGGGCCAAGGCGGAGGCCGCTGGGGCACCATCACGCCCGCCCATCATGAGCCGCCTTTCCAACGATCTGGAGCTCACCGAGCGCAGCGGCAAGAAAGTACATCTCGCCGAGTTGAAGGGCAAAATTCTCGTCACCTCGTGGGTCTTCACCCGTTGCACCCGTGGCTGCTCGGCGGTCACCTCGTTGATGAAAAAAATCTACGACGAGTTCGCGGATCATCCCGAGATCCACTTCCTATCCTTCTCGCTCGATGCCGACGACACGCCGGAGATGCTCTCAAAGTTCGCGAGCAACCTCAACATCCCCGCCGATGCCCGTTGGTGGTTCCTCAGCGGAAACAAGAAGGACGTGCGCGACTACATGACGCGCCAGTTTGGCTTCCGCGCCGTCGAGGACATGCCGGAGAAAGATCGCCTCGGCCCCGATGACAAATACATCCACGATCTGCGCATCGCCGTCGTCGATCACCAAGGCCACGTCCGCCGCCTCGAAGACGTGATGAATCAAGACCCCGCCACCGCCCAATACTGGAGCGAGCAGCTCCGCCGCGACCTCCGCTGGCTCATCGACTACCGCGATGGCAAAGTGAACTGACCCAGCATCGGAGTGATGGAGGACTGGAGTCGTGGATTGATGTGACTCAGACCTCCACAACTCCAAAACTCCACTTCTCCATCCCCCAGCACCCATGACCGTCTTCGAACTCCCCAAGCTCTACACGATCTTCAACGCCTGCGCCCTGCTGCACATCATCCTGGGCCTCATCATGATCAAAAAAGGCCAGCGCACGCCGCACATCGCCAGCATGATCATCGCGCTGCTGTTCTCGACCGCGTTTCTCGGCTGCTACCTGTATTACCACTACCACGCTGGGCATGTGAAGTTCGCCGGCACCGGGATGACGCGGCCCATTTATTTCACCATCCTCTTCACCCACATCCCGTTGGCCGTGCTGAGCCTGCCTTTGATCATCATGACCGTCGTCCCCGCACTGCGGAACCGCTTCGACAAGCACAAGCGCATGGCCAAGTGGACCGTCCCCGTCTGGCTCTACGTCTCCGTCACCGGCATCATCGTCTATTTGATGTGCTACGTCTGGTATGGGCCGCCGATTCGTGGGTGAGGCAGGGCAATTTCCTCAGCGTAGCGCCTGCTCGTAAGCGGCGTGAAGGCTGGCGGTGCTTTTTTGCCAGTTCAGCTCGGTGGTGAGGCGATCAAAGCCCACGCGGCCCATCTGCTGGCGACGCGTGGGATCATCGAGGAGGCTAGCAATGGCTTCCGTGAGCTTCACGGGGTCGTTTTCCATCACATAGACGGCTGCCTCACCAGCGCTGTGGCGACCTTCGATGGTGCCAAACATGACCACTGGCTTCGCGAACGCCATGTACTCGAGCACCTTGTTCATGGTGCAGTGGTCGTTGTAGGCATTGATGGGATCGCAGGCGATGCCGAGGTCGATCGTCTGCAAGGCGGAGCAGAGAAAGGCATCACTCACACGGCCCGGCATGCTGACCTGCGCCGTGAGGCCCAGCTCATCCCGCAGGCTCAAGAGAGCGTCATACTCTGGCCCGCTGCCCATGAGCAGGAAATGCACATCCTGCCGCTTCTGCGTGTGGATGAGGTGATGCGCCGCTTGGAGCAGGTACTCGACGCCATCCGCGCTGCCCATCACGCCGATGTAGCCGATGAGATGCGTTTTGCCCTGCTTCAAAGCTTCATCGCGAGGCGCGGCGGTATCGAGGGCGTTCGGCGCGGTGCGGACGACGAAGGCGGCATCGGCCTGGAGATGCCCACGACGCGTCACAGCGGCGAGCACGCTTTGATTGGTGGCGATGACGACATCAGCCACCGCCAGCGTGGCCCTTTCCGCGAGGCGAACGGCGCGGTAGAGCAGGCCGCGAGCACCGAATTTGGCTTCGAACATCTCCGGGCAGAGGTCATGCACATCGAAGATGACTCGCGTGCCGAAGAGCAGTTTGAAGGGCAGAGCCACGAGGAAAAGCAGGTCCGGCGGATTGCAGAGGTGGATCACGTCGAAGCGGCCATGACGGCTCATCGCTTTCCAGGCATGCCAAAACTCGCCGAGGAGGGCGCTGGCGTATTCGAGGAGGAAACCGAGCGGCGTGCGGGCCTCCGCCGCGATCCAGTGGCGGTAGATTTGAATGCCATCGAGCACCTCCTCCGCCTTTGTGTGGCCTCGCATGCGCGGGCAGATCACCGTGACCTCGTAACCGCCATCCCGCAGCGCACAGGCTTCCTGCCAAACCCGCCGGTCAAAGGGGACCGGGAGGTTTTCCACGAGGATGAGGACTCGGCGGCGCATGGCGTGCATTCGATGAGCCTACGAAATACACGGAAGACGTGGAAAGGGGAATGAATTCGCCTCAAGGCGTGGCCGTGCGCTTCTCTTTGGGCAGCCATTCGATTTCGAGGCCCTTGCCATCGCTCTTTTTGCCACCAAAGAAGTCGCCCGTGTCCTTCACGGTCACGAAGATGAGGAAACCGAAGAGCATGAGGGCGCAGGCGGTTTGCAGGTATTCGAGCAGGCGACCCTGCGGTGGCTTGCGGCGGATGGCCTCAAGCGCCGCCATGGTAATGTGCCCACCATCGAGCACTGGAAACGGCATCATGTTCATGATGGCGAGGTTCACATTGAAGATGACGCTGAACCACAACACGAGACGCCAGCCATCCTGGAGCTGGAAGAGCTTGTAGTAGTTGTGGCCGACACCGATCGGGCCGCTCATGTGGGCGGGGCTGAGGTCGGACTTGGGCGAAAGGAGCTTCGTCACGAGTGCTCCCATGTGCTTCACCGCATCGGTCAACTGTTCCGCAGGGCTGGGACCTGGACGGACGACCGTGCGCTTGCCGCTCGCGTCCCAAACAATGCCGATCATGGCGTATTCCTTCTTGTCACCGACCTCCTTCATGTTGTTCTTATCGGGAATGCGCGGGATGAGCGTGAGGGTGAGCGGTTTTCCAGCCCGCTCGATATCCAGCTGGACTGGCTTGCCGGGTTTATCCTCAATATAACGACCGAGAGTGCGCAGACTGCGCAACGGCTGGCCATCCGCACGGAGGACAAGATCCTCCGCTTGCAGGCCAGCGTCGTTAGCGGGGCTGTTTGGCATGACTTCGTTCACCATCGGAGTCATCTGGCCGATGAGGCCCACGTCACGGAGTTCCGGGCGCTTGAAAATGGTGCTCCACCACGAGGCCTTTTCTTCCTTTTCTTCCTTGTCGAGTTCCGGCCAGGCTTTGGGATCGACGTCGAATTTCAACAGGCCCTGCCCCGGACGCTCGACTTCAAAAGGGATCGTATCGCCTTCGCTGGCCACCATGCTCCAGCGCACGCTGTCCACGAGACCTTCAAAGCGCTTCACCGGATGGCCATCGACCGTTTTGATAATGTCTCCCGCTTTGATGCCCGCCTTGCCAGCAGGACCTTCTGCCGCCACATCGCCCACGACGGTCGTGGTGTGCATCTCACTCTGAGGCTTGCCCACCTGCCAGACGAGCACCGCGAAGGCACAGGCGAGCAAAAAGCTGAACAACGGACCCGCGAAGGCGACGATGGCTTTGTCCAGCGGGGTGATGCTGGGTAGATTGTCCTGATCGACTTCGCCTTCGAGGCCGCCCATGGGGGCCATCTGTGGCAGGGCCACAAAGCCGCCGAAGGGAATGCTGCCGAGGCCGTACTCGACGCCGTTGATCTTCTTCTTCCACAGTGGTTTGCCGAACCAGACGTAAAATTTGTCGATCTTCAGCCCACGCCAGCGTGCCGCGAGGAAATGGCCCCACTCATGGACAACGATCATGAGGTTGAAAACGAGGATGACGAGAAAAAGGGTGCCGACGAAGGAAAGCATGGCCGTGGTGGAAGCGAAAAAGAAGATAAAGCTACCACCCCGGCATTCCGGGTGCAAACCGTCACAACATGTTTTGAGTGAAAAGGCCCGTTCCGGGGTAGAAATGGGAGCCGAGATGGAATAAGACCCCGATTCCTGCTCTCAACCGTGATGTCCGCCGCAGCTTCGACTCTCATTCACCGCGTCAGCCAGCTTCTACTGGCTTTCGCCACTCTGGGGCTGTGCTCCTGCAAGACGGCGCAGAGTGTGCTGGCCTCCGTTAGCGTGAAGCCTTCCAGCTTTCTCAGGCACGGCAGCCAGCTGAAGGAGGACCGCTCCCGCAGTGCCTTCCTGGGGAACTGGTGGGCGACCGATAAGAAGCTCCAAGCCGCCGCCGAGACCATCAAGAAGCTCTACATCAGCCCGGTGCGCATCGATGCCGTGCGCCCGATGAAGAACTACCTCGCCAGAGTGGAGTTCAGCGATGAACGACGTCAGAAAAAGCTCGTTGAGCTGGCGAGCTATGCGAAGAGGCGATTCACCAAGGCATTCAAAGACTCGAAGAATCCACGCTACGAGATCGTCGATGCGCCTGCGAAGGATGCGATGACGCTCGACCTGCACCTCCTCGAGTGGGAGCCGGCTGCCTTTTCAGGCTTCATCGCCCGTGAGACGATTGATTTGATCACCTTCCCCGCCGTGGGTGATCTCCTTTGGAAACCCGAGCGTGCCGCCACGACCATCGAAGGCCGCCTGATCGAACCACGCAGCAGAAAGCCGGTCTTCGAGTTTGCCGACAAGGAGGAAGCCAAGACGATCATCGTGCTGCCCGTGCAGGAGGCCTTTCCCACCGGGCAGGCCCGCTTCGCCATTCGCGAGTGGGCACGCCAATTCGAGATCATGACGCAAAACGATCCCGCGAAGCG
Source organism: Prosthecobacter sp. (assembly GCA_044370285.1). Taxonomy (GTDB): domain Bacteria; phylum Verrucomicrobiota; class Verrucomicrobiia; order Verrucomicrobiales; family Verrucomicrobiaceae; genus Prosthecobacter. Next base: position 63,087 of record JBILVU010000001.1, on the reverse strand, counting down.
TCCGAAGGATAGCTCGCCGATTCAGATTTGGGGCTTTTGAGCTGATTTTTCATAACAAGCAGTCCGAGTATAAATAGACTGCTCTTCACATCCGGCTTCCCACTTGCCAGAGAGGTCGAGTTCTGGTGCGATACGAGCGTCACTTACCCCTGACGCCCATGAAAACGCTCACCTTACGCCTCGCTGCTCTCCTGTTGGCTGGCAGCAGCTTGTTCCTCTCCTCCTGCGCCCATCCCTACGGTGCGGGAGTCCTCGGCAGCGGCATCGCCCGTCGGCAGGCCACCCCGCCGCTGCTCAGCTCCGCCCTGGTAGGTGCCACACGCAACACCCAGGCAAACAGCTGGCTCTTCGCGAACTCCCGCTTTGATACCTGCTCGCCCGACTTCCGACGCTCGTCTTTCATCACCAGCACCTATCACACGCGGCACGCACGCCCCTACTACTCGAACTACGGCTGGGGTCGCCCTTACTATGGCTCCACTTGGTATGCCTATCCCTACACCTCGCAGTGGCACCAGCCGGGCTACACCCGCTATCAAGACTACAGCAGCCCGCTGGTGAGCTACGGTCAGCCGATGAGCCACTACGGCGGCTGGAGCTATGTGTACCGCCCCGCCTACTGGCCGGCGAGCAACAGCTTCTATCGCTGCCGATAAGGCATCCCATGCTTCACGAAAAAGGCGGGCCTCACAGCCCGCCTTTTTTATTTCTCGCCTCGGCTCACTGCGGGATCGGATCACCGCGTTTCACGGTCTTACCTTCCCACACGGCCTCATCGGTCTTTTGATCGTAAGTGAGCACGCGGCTGGCGCTGTTCGGAGCCGGTGGCACGTCGATCTTCGGCAGCCATTTTTTGTGCTCGGCGATGATGGCGGCGTTTTCAGGCTTCGCGGCCACATTGGTCCATTCGTTCGGATCGTTGATCATGTCGTAGAGTTCCTCGCTGCCGTCGGCGTAGTGAATGTAGCGCCACTTTTCACTGCGCACACCGTGGTTCCCTTGGTTGTGACTGGTGACGGCGGGGCGCTCGCGTTTCGTGGCGGCATCCTTGAGCTGCGGAGAGAGGCTGAGGCCTTCCAAGTCATCGCGCTTCGTCAAACCGGCGAGCTCGATGAGCGTGGGATAAAGGTCGAGCAGCTCGGCGGGCTGGTTGCAGCGCTGACCGGGCGTGATGCCGGGTCCGGCAAAGACGAGCGGGACCTTGGTGCCGCGATCCCAGAGCGTGTTTTTGCCGGTGATCTCCTTTTCACCGAGGTGCCAGCCATGATCCCCCCACACGACGACGATGGTGTCATCGCGATGGCCGGACTCATCGAGGGCGGTGAGCAGGCGGCCGATCTGCGCATCGGTGAAGCTCGTGCAGGCGAGGTAGCTGCGGACGAGATTCCGCCATTGGTTGGCTTCCTTGAGGAACTTCAAACGCGGCTCCGGCAGATGCCAGTGGAGGTACCACGAGAAGCGTGGTGTATCGGCCCGGTCGTTCTCGATGATCTTCGGCAGCACGCTGTCGTCATCGGGATACAGGTCGAACCACTTCTGCGTGGCGTAACAAGGCACATGCGGGAGGAAGAAACCGGCGGCGATGAAGAAGGGCTGGTCCTTTGGTGCCTTCTTGATCTGCTCGACAGTCCAGGAGGCCACTTGGTAATCGCCTTTGCCGGTGTCGTCGTTGTCCAGCGGCCACACGCCCCAATCGACGAGCGGATTGTTGCCCATCGGCGTAGGGTTCACGAGCTTCTGCGGCGGTTTCGTGCCCACGCCGCCATACGGCGCGGTAAGCATGAACTCCGGCTTGGCATCGGCTGACTTCTTCGCGGCGTTTTTGCCCTTTCCTTTGCCACCGCCGCCACCTGTGCCGCCGTGGTAGATCTTGCCGGTGGCAGCCGTGAGATAGCCGTGATTCTCAAAATGCTGCGGCAAAGCCACGCGATCCTTCCACTGCGGCAGCGTGCGAAACCATGGCGAGAGGCCGTAAATGCCCGTTGTGGTCGGGCGCAGGCCGAGGAGCAGGCTGGTGCGGGAGGGATTGCACAGCGGCATGTTGCAATGCGCATTGGTGAAGGTCGTCCCGCGAGCGGCCAGCTTGTCGAGGTTCGGCGTCTTCGCCATCGCATGACCGCCGAGATGGCCGATCCAGTCGTTTTGATCGTCGATGGCGATGAAGAGGACATTGGGCTTCGCGGCGAAGAGCGAGGCAGTGAAGACAGCGAGAAAAAAGATCGAACGGAACATAGGCAGGGGTGTGGGGTAACGTAGCTTGTCGTCCGATACTTCAAATATCCTCCACCCTCATGCCCTCGACCCGCCCTCACTTCTGGAAATGGTACGTCTGCGGCCTGCTGCTGCTGGCCACGACGATCAATTACATGGACCGCGTCACCCTCGCGAATGCCTCCGTGCGGGTGACGAAGGAATTCGGCCTCAGCGAGGAGCAGTATGGAAATCTCGAACTCGTCTTTGGCTGGGCCTTTGCCGCTGGATCACTCGTCTTCGGCTTCCTGGCGGATCGTTTGAAGGTCTATTGGCTCTACCCCGTCGTGCTCGCGGGCTGGTCCATCATGGGCATGATCTCCGGGTGGACGAGCAGCTACACCGAGCTGCTCGTATGCCGACTCTGCCTCGGCTTTTTCGAGGCTGGTCACTGGCCCTGCGCCCTGAAGACCACCTTTGCGCTGCTCGATGAAAAAGATCGCACCATGGGAAACAGCGTGCTGCAAAGCGGTGCCAGCATCGGAGCCATCATCACACCGCAGATTATGAAGGCCCTCATGACCGACGACATCGGCTCGTGGCGCGGTGCCTTTGTCATCGTCGGTGCCGTGGGCCTCGGATGGGTCGTCATGTGGTTTATCTCCATGCGTCCTCGCGAGCTAGAGACGGCTCCTCCACCTGAAAAAGCCTCCGTTGGGCCGGGAAGCCTCGCATTGATCCTCAGCCGGCGCTTTTGGGCGCTGGCGCTGCTCATCACCGGCACTCAGACGGTGTGGCACATCTACCGCGTTTGGATGATGAAGTTCCTGCAAAACGGCCGCGGCTATAGCGAGGCCGCCGCGTTGAACTTCCAAAGTGCCTACTACATCGCCACCGATGTCGGCTGCATCCTCGCCGGGGTGATTTCGATCTGGCTGGCCAAACGCGGCCTGGATGCGCATGGCGCCCGGCGGCGGGTGTATGCCACCGCCTGCCTGCTCACCTCGTTGAGTGTTTTTATCCCCTGGCTGCCGCAGGGTTGGCTGCTGCTCGGCGTGCTGCTCATCATTGGTGGCGGAGCGCTCGCCCTCTTCCCCTGCTACTACAGCTTCGTGCAGGAAGTCTCCGCCACGCATGTGGGCCGTGTCACCGGCCTGCTGAGCATGTGGGTATGGGCCGTCACCTCGCCCCTGCACACACTCTTCGGCTGGATCGCCGATCAAACCGGCTCCTATGACAAAGGCCTCGTCATCGCCGGACTTGCACCGTGGCTCGGCGTGATCGCGATGAAGCTGCTGTGGGATCGCCGTCAGTCAGCGCCGAATCACTTCGCCGTGTAACCGCCATCCACGGGCAAATTGACGCCCGTGATGTAGCGGGAAGCCTCGCTGAGGAGAAAGATCACCGCGCCGCCGAGGTCCGTGTCGTCAGCCATGCGGCCAAGCATGGTGTGCTCGCTGTAGCGAGTGAGGAAAGGCTCCGGCTGGTTGTTGAAGAAACCTCCGGGAGCGAGGTTGTTCACGCGGACATTCTTCGGGCCGTAGAGCGCGGCGTAGAAGCGCGTGAGATTCTCCATGCCACCTTTGTGGAAGAAGTAATCCGGCGGCATGTCGCCCATGTTCGTGCCGGTGTAGAGTTCGTAGCTCGGCCCGATCATCCCCTGAATGCTGCCGATGTTCACGATACTGCCACGTCCGGCTTCAGCCATCGTTTGGCCAAAGTGACGGTGCATGAGCATGACGCCCGTGGCATTCACCCGCATGGATTCGGCGAACTGCTCCACCGCACCAAGCGTGCCTTTCATCGGGCGGAGCACCGCGTTGTTCACGAGGCCGTGCAGCGGACCAAACTTGGCTTGGATCCGATCATGCAAAGCGATCACGGAGGCTTCATCCCCTTGATCGAGGGACTCAGCGAAGACTTGGTGGCCCTTCGCCGTTTCTTCATCCGCCACAAGTTGCAGCTTCGCCACATCTCGGGCAGCCAGGATGAGCGTGGCACCCGTTTGAGCCAGCATCGCGGCCAGACCACGACCGTAAAGCCCGGCACCGCCGGTGAGGAGGATGACTTTGTTTTGGAGGGAGAAGAGATCGAGAGACATGAGAGGGGACTTTTAACCGCTAATAAGACGCTGATTTGACGCTAATGAAGAAGCTCTGAAATCAGCGTCTTATTAGCGTCATGTCAGCGGTTCATTTCTTGTTCGCATACACTGAGTCACTGCTTGGAGTTGCAGCACCACCGCCGAAGTCCTTCACCATCTTGTGGAAGGCGTTGCCGAGTTCGATGACGTCGGCACCGAGGGTGAAGATGCGGGTGCCTTCTTCGATGAGTTGGTCTTTTTGGCCGAAGAGGGAGGCGACGGCGACATATTTGCCGTGCTTGATGGCGGCGGCGTGGACGCGTTTGCGGGCGGCGACGACTTCGGGGCAGGTGGCCTGGCCGAGTTTGCCGATGCGGTGACTGAAATCGCCCGCGCCGAAGAGCAGCATGTCGTAGCCCGGCACGGCGGCGATCTCTTCGACGACTTCGAGGGCCTCGGGGCTTTCGATCTGGAGGATGACGAATTTCTCGGTGTTGCAGTGCTGGGCGTAGTCGGCCAGCGGCACCTGGCAGAAGAGGCCGTCCATGTTTCCGGCGTCGAGCGCCTTGCTGCCCAGCGGGCGGCAGCGGACCATATCGACGACATTTCGTGCCTCATCAGCGCTGGTGATGTGCGGGACCATGATGCCGGTGGCATCGCACTCGAAGGGCTTAACGTATTCGCTGTAGCCGCCTTTGTTGACGCGGACGATGGTGTCCATGTCGTAGAGCTTCGCGGCGCGGATTTGGTGCTCGAGATTGAGCCAGTCATTCGGCACATGCTCATTGCAAAGCCACACGGCGCTGGCTCCAGCGAGTCCGGCGAGCTCGACAATGCGAGGATCGCCAAGGTTGAGCTTCAAGATGGTGCTGTTTTGACCGGCGCGGAGTTCGCGGAGGATGCGGGAGGGACGGAGTGTGGGCATGGAAATGATGGTTGAGGATTACCACTCGCCTTCGCGGCGGAATTTGGCTTTCACGTTGGCGCTGAATTGGGTGATGGAGGCTTCGAGGTTGGCGATGACTTGATCGGTGGGCAGTCCGGCGGCGCTGCGGGCGGCGGGGATGACGGTTTCGCATTCGTTGCTGTCCATGAAACGGGAGGCGTCGAGCAGCATGGGCTGATCTTCGGGTGGGATGACGAGGAAGCCGTGCTTGTCGGCATGGATGAGGTCACCAGGGCGGATGGTGCGGCCAAAAACCTCTACCTCGCAGTTCCAGCGCACGGGATGCACATGCGCATGACCCACGCAGAGACGGCGGGCGAGCGCTTTGAAGCCTGCGTTCGTCATTTCATCCACATCGCGGATGGCTCCATCGGTGATGGTGCCGACGCAACCAAGAGCGCGGTGGATGTTGCTGTTCACCTCGCCCCAGAAGGAGCCAATGACGCGGGGCTTGTCGAGATCCTGCACGATGACGATCTTCGGACCGGGGATGCTGGCGATGTAGCGCCGGTATTCGCTACCGGCATTCGGGTTGGCTTCGCGGTGCGCTTTGTTGCTTGGCTCGACGACCACCGTCACGGCATAGCCGACCATGGGACCCATCTGCGGCATGAAATCGCGAGTTTCCTCGATGTTGAAGGCCGCCGCGGCGGAATCGCGTTTCGTGATCTGTTCCCAGCCGTTGTAGATGGTGGGTGTGTTCCAGCGCTTGAGCTGGAGGAGATCGGCGTGGCTGAGGACGGACATGGCCGCGAAGGAAGGAGGAAAGCGGGGCGCGGCAATGGCGGGGTGATGGTAACGGGTTGTTACCATTCCGGCGGTACACGCCTCACGCCTTCTTGATCCGATACTGCGTGCGGCGGCTATTCAGCCAGCGGACGCCAAACATGTCCATCGTGGCCCGCAGGGCGCGGTTGCCGAAGCCATACTTGCTCACGCCGCTGACACGCGGGCGATGATTCACCGGCAGCTCGGTGACACGCCAGCCCATGTTGCGGATGAGCGCGGGGATGAAGCGATGCATGCCGTTGAAGAGCAGCAAAGCCTCTCGGCAATCACGACGCATGGCTTTGAGCGTGCAGCCAGTATCGCGGACGCCATCGCCGACGAAACGAGCGCGGACGGCATTGGCGATGCGGCTTTGCAGGCGTTTGAAGGCAGTGTCCTTGCGCTTCTGGCGGTAGCCGCAGACGAGATCCCAGCCTTGGTTGAGCATCGTGAGCATCGCCGGGATGTCTGCGGGGTCGTTTTGAAGATCGCCATCAAGGGTGACGATGACATCGCCACGGGCGCTGTGAATGCCGGCGTGCATGGCGGCGCTCTGGCCGCTGTTTTTCTCAAACTGGATCACCCGCACGCGTTCGCCGCCGGGGATATTCTCCAGCGTGTTATCCGTGGAGGCATCATCGACGAGCACGATCTCGTAATCGCGGGTAGCCAGCGCAGCCTCGATCTGGCGCTGAAGCTCCGCGACATTGCCTTCTTCATTGTAGAGAGGGACGACGACGGAGATGGCGGGAGAGGCGGGCATTGGACGCTTAGATTTCCGGCGGGCGGAAGTCGTGGCAAGAGAAGATTTTCAGCCAGCGCACTTCATTCCCGGCGTGCATCACCCGGGCCACGGAAAGCAGTTCCCAGGAGGCAAACCGGGCCTCAAGCTCCGGCGGTGGCTTCACGGCGGCGGGATCATCGGTGATGAAAAGCACGTCACAGCCCTTCTGAAGCTCGGCGAGGCCAACGAACCGCGAACCGCTCTTCGAGTAATACTCAAGCTCGGCGGCCATTTGAGCATTCGAGGCTATCGAGAAGCTCTTCGGAGCCTTTTCGAGGGTTGCATCGAAGAGCCGGGCGCTTTCCCGCCAGCCTCGCATGACCGAGGAAGGGTCCGCGATGAAGAAGCGGCTCCATTCCGCCTGCGGTGGCAGGTTGCCCGCGAAGCGCCACGGCACGCCGAGCGTGCGCAGGAGATCGCTGTGCATCAAAAACACGCTTTGCAGCGCCGCACACACGATGGCGATGGTGCGCAGGCTGATCTTCTGCTCGCTGGGCATGGCACCGAAGACCGCGCCCTGATGCGCTAGCACGATGGCCGCCGGTAGCAACCAGGCCGCGCCACCCGTATCCGGCCAGTGATCCCACGGCCCGTAGAGCAGATCGAGCGCCGCCATCGGCAGCGTGAAGCCCAGCGGCAGCGCCCGCATGCCCACGAGCGCCACATTCGGCACGATGATCCGTCCCACCAGCACCAGCAGCGTGATCAGCATCGGCGAGGCGAGCATGATCCAGCGGAAGAGATTCGGCGCGAGAGCCAGCGCGGGCATTTCAAACGCCCGCCAGCTTTGGCTCAGCACCGCCGCCACGATCCACATCACCACGATGGCAATGAAACCACGCGATTGCAGATGATGGCGGAGTCGATTCGGCCATGCGAGCGAGGTGGCGATGCCCAAAACCAAGGCCAGCCCCGGCGGAGCCACGAGTACGGACGCCGCTGCGCAGGCTCCGGTGGCAAACCACGCCCAATGCAGCGGATGCGCATGCAGCAGCGCCACCCGCAGGCAGAGCATCGCGGCGGCGGTCAGGGCAAAAAGCGCCGTTCCAGGAGTGAGCGAGACGGCAGCGAGATTAAAAGCCGGCAGAACATTCAGCACCACCACCGCCCAGCCCGCGATCATCGGATCAAACAAACCCCGCGTAAACCTCCACACTGCCAGCGAAGCCATCAACGCCATCAACGGCGCGAAGAACCGCACCCCAAACTCACCCGCACCAAACACCGCCGTGCTCATCTTCACCATCCACACGAGCAGCGACGAATCGGCGAACGCTCCATGCTTTGCCGCCAGTGCGAGAGCCGCCTCATCGGGAGAGAGTTCCAGCGTCGGCAGCAGTGCCCAGCGCCAGAGCGTGAGCAGGGCGAGGCCGATGAAGAGAAAGCGCTGGCGCTGCATGGTGGATTCGCCCATTGAATAGAGGACGCTGGGCTCATGTCAAAGCGTCCCTCCCCACCCAGCTCCACATGAAACGCCTCACGTTCCTCTGCCTCTTCGTCCTCGCCTCCAGCCTCCGCGCCGAAGATCCCCAGCCCAAAACCGCCGAGCAGATCCTGCGCATCGTGCGCCTCAGCTACGCCCTGCAAAACCACAAGATGGACGGAGTGCTCCGCGATGACGCCAGCGGCCGCGTAGAGCCGATGGAGCTGAACATGGAGAAGCAAGTGATGCGCTTCCGTTTCAAAAATCCACCGCCGGAGATCGTCCACCTCGATCTCAACACCACGCCCGCCACGCTTTATCAGGTGCGGCCCGGCGGCTCCAGCGAGGTGCCCGCCTCGCAGATGGACAAAAAGGTGCGGAACATGGAGCTGAACTACCTCGATCTCTCGCTCGGCTTCCTTTACTGGCCGCGTCCGCAGCATCTCGGCGAAGAGCGTGTCACCGGCCAGAAGTGCTGGAAGGTCCGCGTCACGAATCCGAACCTCAAACGCCAGGGCCCTTACTGGACCGTCGATATTTGGGTCCATCAAGGCAGCGGCGGCGCGGCGAAAATGGAAGCCTACGACTGGAACAGCAAACTCATCAAACGCTTCCAGGTGACCAAGGTGCAGGAGGTGGATGGTGCCACCACGCTCAAAGAGATGAAGATTGAAACTTTCAATCCCTTCGACGGTGCCCGCAAAGGCCGCACCTACATGACGATGGAAAACCCGACGAAGAAGTAGCGGTCGGCGCAACACAGTCGATGCCGGTTGGAAGTGAGGAAGCCTTCCTCTCCATAACAGCCGAGTGACGATGAAGTCGATGGCGCGGATGCGACCATCGGATTCGCAGAGGATGGCATTTCGCGTGAGCACATCCGTGGCGGCAAATTCACCGCGACGCCAAGTGCAGGAAGCCACGGTAGATTGATCCGTCGGAGGCGACCACGGTTCCCACCCGTTTGAGGTCATCCAATCCTCCAATTCATCTTCCGAAGGACGACGGCCGACATAGAACGGCTGGCTGAGCGTGAGGAAATCATTCTCACTGCCAATCGTGTCCAATTCCAAACCGGAGACAAAACATGCCTCGAACCAACCAAAACGCAGCAGCGCCTCCACGAGCGAGCCACCGCAGATGCCCCAGCGACCATTTGGTTCCCGCATGAGCACCCAGCCAAAGCGGCCGTCGTTCGGCGGAGCGAAGAATTTGATCACGCGTTGAGGCTCGGAATCGAAGAACACTGTCGCCTCACCACCCGCGTCGATCAGGTTGAGCTCGCCCATTGAATTGGCATCATGGAATGATTCCAAACGCTCGCTCAGATCTCTACCGAACTCTGGACTGGCCCGGAACTGCTCAAATAACTCCGCAGCTACTTGGCGACCGTCGAGACGGGCAGCGAAGTCTGTGGCAGAGGCCGCCCGACCTGCAGCTTGTGCCCATGCTGCGATCCGCGTGAGGTATCCTGCAGCCGGTTCCGGCGGCATTGCTCGAGTGCTTCCTGGGCCGACACCCAGCGTTGATTCGGAGGGACTGACATGGGGCAAGCCTAATGCCTGGAGAAGATTGCGCTAATGGAATGGCGGAAGCAGCGGCATGACCTCACTTGGAGCCAGCTTTGCGAGCTTTGTCACCTTTCTTCTTTGGCTCACCTTCGCGGCGAGGCTCCTCACCCCAGTCGTTGCGGGCTTCGCCGATCCATTCATCGACGAAGCTGGTGGCGGCCCAGTCTTCCCATTGGCGGATGAGGTGCTGGCTGAGGGCGGGGAATTTGCCGATGATGTCCTGCTGCTCGGTGCGGTCGTCGTCGATGTGGTAGAGCTCCCACGGGCCTTTGAATTTCTTCACGAGCTTCCACGGGCCGGTTCGCAGCGCACGATTGCCCTCGTGCATCCAGAAGATCGGCTTCACGCGATGCAGCGGCTCGCCTTGGATCGCGGGGATGAGCGAGAGGCCTTCGGCGGGCAAAATTTTGTGCCCTTTGAACTCGGCGGGATAGACGGCACCGGTCACGTCACAAGCGGTGGCCATGATATCGATGAGGTGCGCAGGCTGGTGCTCCAGCTTGCCATTTCGGGTCGCAGGAATGCCGGCGGGCCAATGCGCGATGAGGGGCGAGCTGATGCCACCTTCGTGCGTGAAGTGCTTATACCGGCGGAAGGGCGTGTTGTTCAGCGTGGCCCAGGTCATGCCGAGGAAGACGTTGCTGTCCGGGCCGCCGAGCACCTCGCCCTGCGTGATGCCGCGTGGGCCGCCCTCGGCATTGCCGCCGTTGTCGCTCATGAAAAAGATCAGCGTGTTGTCGAACATGCCGCGTTCCTTTAATCCAGCAATCATGCGGCCGACGCTTTGATCCACGCAGTCGAGCATGGCGGCGTAGATGGCCATGAGGTGATCGTAGCGGTCTTTGTCTTCCTCGCTGAGCGAATCCCACGCGGGCACATCTGCCGGACGCGGCGAGAGCGGCCATTTCGCATCGACGATGCCGAGCTCGATCTGTTTTTTATGCCGGGCCTCGCGCAGCTTGTCCCAGCCGATCTTGTATTTGCCGCGATACTTTGCGATCACGTCCTGCGGAGCCTTCAGCGGGAAATGCGGCGCACCATGGGCAAAGTATTGGAAGAAGGGTTTTCCGCTCGCTTTGGCATCATCGAGGAATTTCAGCGCCCAATCGGTGAACATGAAGGTGGAATACCACTCGCCTTCGCCGACCTCCGGTGAATCCGCCGCGACCTTGCGGCCATCGAGGTAAACCCACTTGCAGGGATCTTTGCTGCGCTCCTTCGGGAAATACAGCTCGCCAAACTGCGTCGTCGCCGTGCGCTGAAAGCCACGCTCCCACGGCGGCGTGCCGTTGGGCTGCCCGAGATGCCATTTGCCGACGATGGACGTGTGATAACCCGCCGAACCGAGCACCTCCGCCATCGTCACGCAGCGGTCATGCAGCTTTGCGTGCGTGCCTTTGGACTCTGGCAGCTTCAAGCCATCGAGATAACCCATGCCTGCCTGGTGCGGATACAAACCGGTCATCAAAGAAGCCCGCGTGGTGCTGCATCGGGCGGTGTTGTAAAACTGCGTGAAGCGCACGCCCCCTGCTGCCAGCGCATCGAGATTCGGCGTGGGAATCTCCGAGCCGTAGCAGCCGAGATCACTGAAACCCATGTCATCCACGAGGATGACGAGGATGTTGGGCCGCTCTGCGGCCAATGACGAATGCAGAAGGACGAATGACGAAAGGGCGAGCAGGAGGTGCTTCATGGTTGTGGCATGAAGACGAAGGTAACGCGGCAAACTTACCACCGGCGCCTATCGGCTTTCCACCCTCCGATCAGGGCAGGACCGTGAAACGATAGATCGTTTCCGTCTCGTAGCGGTCGCCGGGGACGAGCAGCGTGCTCGGAAAGGCCGGCTGGTTCGGTGAATCGGGGAAATGTTGTGTTTCAAGGCACAAGCCACCTCGGAAGGGATGCTTCGCGCCGCCTTTGCCGATCTGCGTGCCATCGAGGAAGTTACCGGAGTAGAATTGCATGCCCGGCTCGGTGGTAAGCACCTCCATCAGACGGCCGCTGGAGGGATCGACGAGGCTTCCAGCCAGCCGCAGCGTGCCGGGTCGGCCATCGACGACGAAGCAGTGATCGTAACCGCGACCGAGCAGCATCTGAGGCTCGGTTGAGTCGATGCGGTCGCCAATGCGGGTGGGATTGCGAAAGTCCAGCGCGGTGCCTTCCACCTCGGCGATCTCACCGGTGGGGATGAGCGTGTCGTCCACGGGGATGAAGGCCTTCGCGGCGAGGCAGAGCTTGTGATTGAGAATGGTGCCCGCGTTGTGCCCGGCGAGGTTGAAGTAGGCGTGATTCGTCAAATTCACATGCGTGGGAGCATCCGTCACCGCTTCGTAGCGGATGGAGAGCTCGTTGGCGGGGGTCAGCGTGAAAGTGACATGGACGGTGAGATTCCCAGGGTAACCTTCCTCGCCATGCGGACTCACGCGGGAGAAGCGGACACCATCGGTGACGATCTCCGCCTCCCAAAGAAACTGCCCAAAGCCGGTCACGCCGCCGTGCAGGTGCTGCTGCCCGTCATTTCGCTCGAGCTGGTACACCTCATCGCCGACGGGCAGGCGGCCATCGCGGATGCGGTTGCCATAGCGACCGGTGGTGCAGCCAAAGTGCGAGCGACCTTCCTCGTAACCGCGAACGTCATCGTAACCCAACGTCACATCCTTCAGCACGCCCCGGCGGTCCGGCACATGCAGTTGCACAAGGGTGGCGCCGAAGTCGGTCAAAGCCACGCTCATGCCATCGGGCACTTTGAGGAGGTACAGCGAGGCCTCGCGGCCGTCTGCGAGCTTTCCAAAGGGCTTTTTCGTGATTTCGATCATCGCCGCATCCTAGGCCACGTTTGAGAAGTGGCAAACGCGGCGGCCTTCACGGCGAATTCACCGTGCTGTCACGCGGCACATCTTGCTTTCACGCAGGCTCCGGGCTTGATTCACGCCCCAATGTCCAGCCAAGCCCGATCCACCGGCATCGTCTCCATCGCCATCCTGTGCAGCCGCATCCTCGGGCTCGTTCGTGACCAGGTGCTCGGCGGCGTGTTTGGCATGAAATTCGCCGGTATCTTCACGATGGCCTTCCGCACGCCGAACATGCTGCGGGACCTGTTTGCTGAGGGAGCGCTCTCGACGGCCTTCGTGACCACGTTTTCGAAGAAGATCAAAATCGAGGGTGATGAGGCCGCGTGGGCTTTGGGGCGCAAAATGATGTCTCTCTCGCTTTGCTTCATGACGATGGTGGCCGCCGCAGGCACCGCTTTGGCTCCGCTGATCTTCCCGCTGCTCACGCTCGGCTGGAAGGATGAGAGCAGCGTGGCGCTCGGCGTGTGGCTGGCACAGATCATGTATCCCTTCATCACCATCGTATCCCTCACGGCGCTGGTGATGGGCATGCTGAATGCCAAAAAGGTCTTCTTCGTCCCGGCGGTGGCTTCCGCATTCTTCAATCTCGGCTGCATCATCGGTGGTTACGCCTGCGCCTGGATCATCGACCCGCCATTTCGCAGCGGGGTGATCACCGAAAAGAGCCTCGCCGGCTTCGCGGTGGGCACGCTGATCGGTGGGCTGATGCAGCTCGCGGTGCAGCTTCCCTCCTTGAAGCGGGTGGGCTTCCGTTTTGGCATCGACTTCGGCTGGAAGGACAGCGGCGTGAAGGAGGTGCTGCATCTGATGTGGCCCTCCCTCGTCGCGGCGAGCGGCACGCAGGTGAATGTTTTCCTCAATTCGATCTTCGCCTCGTTCACACCCGGCCAGGAGGCCGCCGCAGGCTGGCTGGGTTATGCGCAGCGGCTTCAACAACTCCCGCTCGGCCTCTTCGGCGTGGCCGTGGCCACGGTGACGCTGCCGATGCTCTCACGTCTGGCCACGGAAGGCATCACGCCAGCCTTTCGCGGTGCTTTGGCAAAGGGCCTGCGCCTCGTGCTCTTCCTCACGCTGCCCTGCGCCGCCGGTCTGGCCCTGCTCTCGCATGAGATCATCTCCGTCATCTTCGAGCATGGCCGCGTGAAAGCCTACGATGTGGCTCAAACCGCCGCGCCTCTCCAGGCCTTCGCCTTTGGTCTTGTCTTCTACGCCGCTATCAAAGTGCTGCAGCCATCCTTTTACACCATCGGCAAACGCTTCATCCCGATGTACACCTCGCTCGCCGTGATCGCCTTCACCGCCGGAGCGAATGCCTTCACCGTCTTCGTGTTGAAGTGGGACCACACTGCGCTCGCCTGGGGCACGGCCATCGGCCTGGCGCTGAATTTCAGCGTGCTCTACCTCGCCATGCGGAAATTCGCCCAAGGCCTCGAAACCACCTCGCTGTTGACCTCGCTCGGCCGCATCGGCCTCGCCTCCGCGGCGATGGGCGGGCTTTGCCTCGCGTCGAAATTCACGCTGATGGCGGATTGGACGCATTTGAGCACGCTCGCCCGCATCACATCCCTCGGCGTCACCATCGCCGCCGGTGCGGTGGTCTATTTTGCACTCACGAAGATGCTCAAGGTCGAGGAGTCCGGCGAGTTCCTCTCGATCGTGAGCCGCCGCTTCGGCAAACGTTGATCTCGCATGCAAACCCAGCGTCTCTGGCTCCAAGTCATCGCCTTCCTCGCCCTCGTTTGGGCGGGCGTCGGTGCTGTGATGTGGGTCACGGAGGATCACGTCTTCACTCCCGAGAAGACGCTCGCCTTGATGAACGAAGCCCCATGGCTCGAAGACGAGCGCCTCGGTCACGAGCAGCGCATGCAGCATCTCGACCAGGTGATCACCTCGGTCGTGAAGCTGGATTTCACCCAGCGTGCCCGCATGCGCGAGGATGGTGAAGAGACCATCGAGCGCTTCATGAAATCCCTCAGCGACGAGGAAAAGGGCGAGTACATCAGCCGCGTGGTCGAGGAGCACTTCAACGCCGTGATGAAGGGCATCGACAAACTCCCCGCCGAGGACCGCCGCCGCATCGTGGGCACCATTCACCGCGACATGAAGAAACGCGCCGCGAAGAACCCGGAGATGCAATTGCTCATCGACATGGACCCAGCCGGCTTTGAGAAGAACTTCACCCAGGACATGGGCCTCTTCTTCAAAGAAGCTCCCCTCAGCGCCAAGTTGGAGATGGCCCCCATGCTCGAAGCCTTCCACGCCCGCATGCAGGGGCTGCGGAGGTAATATAAAGCATCACCCCACCACCAGCTCCACCGGGCAGTGGTCGCTGCCATGGATGTCATCGCGGATGAGGCATTGCTTCAAAGCAGGGCGCAGCTTCTCGGAGGCCAGCCAGTAGTCGAGACGCCAGCCGATGTTTTTGGCGCGGGCATCCGGCGTGCGCTGCGTCCACCAGGTGTAGCGGCCGGGATTGGGATCAAACTGGCGAAACACATCGAGAAAGCCCGCGTCGAGGTGGCGGGTGAAGCTGGAACGTTCCTCATCGCTGAAACCGGGATTCATGCGGTTCGATTTGGGATTGGTGAGGTCGATCTCCTGATGGGCGCAGTTCAGATCTCCACAGGCGATGACGGGCTTTTTCTGCTCCAGCTTCTTCAAATAGGCACGGTAGGCATCGTCCCAGGAAAGGCGGTAGCTCAGGCGGGCCAGCTCGGCCTGTGCATTGGGCGTGTACACATTCACCACATAGAAATCGGGATACTCCACGGTGATGAGACGACCTTCGCGATCATGCTCAGCAATGCCCAGGCCGAGCGAGTGCGAGAGCACGGGCAGGCGGCTGAGGATGAGCGTGCCGGAATATCCCTTCTTCTCGGCGCTGTTCCAGACGGCGTGGTAGCCCTCGAACCAGCTCAGATCGACCTGTTCCTGCTGCGCCTTCGTTTCTTGAAGGCAGATCACATCGGCATCTCCACCGGTCAGGTATTCACGAAGGCCTTTGTTGAGGGAGGCACGGATGCCGTTGACGTTCCAGGAGGTGAGTTTCATGCGGCCGCCAGAAGTACACGGCAATGTGCTTGCCGCAATAGCCGCCCGGCCCATCATGGCGGCCCTCCATGAAATTCCCGACGCTCCTCACGCTCTCCGCCGCGCTCGCTTTGACCTCCTGTGACAAACCACAAGAAGTCGCCAAGGAAGCCCCCAAGCCCGTCGAGTCCCCCAAAGTCGAAAAGAAGACCGAAGCTGCCGTGGAGCCTGTCGGCCAGCACACCGATGAGATCTTCAAAAAGGCCGCCCATCCCGTGGATGTAGGTGCTTTTGGCAGTGATCAGCCAGTGGAGCGGGCCGACCTGCCGAAGCGCGGTGTGATCGTCTTTGGCAAGCAAGATGTGGAGCACGATCCCCGCGAGCACTGGGAGCAGTGGAACTGGAAAAGCTTCAAAGCGAAGCGCGGGGGCCGCTATCACGTGCGCCTGACCTACACGATGCCCTTCGCCAGCACGCAGACGCAGTTCCGCTTTGGCCAGCAGGCGCTCAAAAACACGCTCCAAGCCTCCCCCGAACCCACGAAGCATTACCTCGGCGAAATCTATGTCGATCAGCCTGGCGACTATGCTTTCGCCTTGTTTGCACCCGCCAGCGCCGCTGAGAAAAAGATCGAAATCCATGAGCTAGCCCTCATTCCCGCCCCCGAAGGCCCCATGAGCGTGCAGGCCGCCGATGGCAGCATCACGCTGGAGGCCAAAACCGCCACCACCTGGTCTGAGGCCATGCGCTACGAACCCAAGCCCGAGAAGAACTGCCTCGGCTTCTGGACCAGCGAAGACGATTTCGCCGAGTGGGAATTCGAAGTCACCAAGCCCGGCAAATTCAACGTGAGCGTGTTTTACGGCTGCGGCAGTGGCAACAACGGCAGTGAAGTGGCCGTGAAGAGCGGCAGCACCGAATGGAAGTTCACCACCGCCGACACCGGCGGTTTCCAAAACTGGCAAGAGGCCAAACTCGGCCAGCTCGAGATCACCAAAGCCGGCAAGACCTTCCTCGCCGTCGATCCCGTGACCAAAGTGAAGTCCGCCGTGCTCGATGTGCAGCGCGTGGTGCTCACGCCCCTTGCCAAGTGATATTCTTTAGCAGTTGCCGGTTCAGGCAGGGCAATTGCCAGGCAACTTTCTCCGCGCACCCGCGTCAGATCATCGCCTTAATCGTGATCAGAAAATGTGATATCTGCCACAGCCAGACAATCGCTAAAGCGAACATGACAGACTCGGTCACAATAGTTAAGTAGGCGAATCGAATACTCTGGTTCCAGTTAAGCAGGAGCAACAAACTCATGAGCAAGACAAAGCCCAGCGATGAGCTTGTGATGATTTGCACTTCCGCCACACTGAATCCGCAGGTTGTTTTCGACGGATGGTTGGCGATCAGAGACTTAAGTACGACCGCGAGAAGCTGATGAATGATCCACATCCCAGCGATAGCCATCAATGATTGAATTCTCGAGAATTGATCGTTCATTTTTCTGGTTATCATCGGTATCGAGTTTCAGAACCAGTCAACATACAGCGGATCAGGCATCCACAGCGGCTTGATCACGGCAAAGCTCCATGGGATCGAAGACATGAGCACATCAAAACCACGGTGCTCAACGGTGATAGTCCAACGGTCCTCCCCGCGGGTCAGCTTGCCACGCCGCCACAAGAAGGAGCCACGGAAGCCATCGATGGAGACGTCGTTCAAGACCGGCCAGTTTTGAATGGCGCTGCGCAGGAGCATCTGCGTCTGCTTACGATCCTGTTCCACCAGACCGTTCTCACGCAGCACCGGGATATCGGGGGCGAGTCCGCACAATACTTTGTTTAGCACCAGCGCCTGCTCCGGCACCGCCGTCTCATCGGTGAGCAGTGCCTGCAGCAGATGCACCCCGTGTACTGCCGCCGCGTGATCGCGGAAGCGCCCCTCTTCGAGCAGGCCGCTTTTATCATGCAGCATGTCAAAGTAGGGCGAGAGAATCACCAGCCCTGCATTGTCAACATCGTAGGAATCTCCTGGCATCACCGGCTGCGGGGAAGCGGGGTCGGGGGAAACGGCATCAGGCAGCTGGCTGACAAAAGGTTCGCATTCAGGAGTTTGTGGCATCGGCTTCTTCCAAGAAAGTGTTTCAGTGTGTGGTGCTCACGCCCCTTGCAAAGTGATCGCTGCGTCCGCCACGGCGCGGCTGGCTTCTTGCTCGTCGTTGATGACGACGGTGGCACCGAGGCGTTTGAGGCGCTCGACATCGCTGGCGAACCTCGCCCGAGCCAGCACGGGGATGTCGGGACGGGATTCGCGGATGATGGCGAGGGCCTGCGCATTGATGAGGGCATCGGGGAAGGTCAGGGCGACGAGGCGAGCCTTGGCGAGCTGGGTGAGCTCCCAAGTTTCCTGGTGCGTGGCATCGGCGAAGAGCACGGTCTGCCCTTGGCGCTTCAATTGACGCACCGTTTCGGCATTCAGCTCGATGACGAGTGTGGTCACGCCGCTATCGAGCAGCTCTTTGTTGAGCTTTTCACCCACCAGGCCATGGCCGCAGATGATAGCGTGATCGTGCATGCCTTTCACCCGTTGGCGGAGTTCACCGGCATCGCTCAAGGCGGCTTTGCGGCGGCCCCAACCGCGTTTTTCGAGCCAAATGGCGAGTGGCGTGCCAAAGCGCATCGCGGCGGGTAAAAGACCCATAGAAAGGGCCGAGGCGGAAAGCAGGATTTGCTGCGTGGAATCACTCCACAGCGCGGATTCGCCCGCCAAACGAAGAAGCACGAGTGAGAACTCACCCGCACTGCACAGGCCAATGCCTGCCATCAGCGCCTGACGATGCGCGAGGCCGAGTTTTCGTGCGATGGTGGTGATGAGGGCTGTTTTACCGAGCATCAGCACGAGCGTGAGCGCGAGGATCGGCTGCCAGTGCTGCGCGGCCATCTTCACATCGATCATGAGGCCGACGGTGACGAAGAAGAGCGTCAAAAACAGATCCTTCAGCGGCATCACATCGGCGAGGATGCGATGCTTGAAGATGGATTCGCTCACCGCGAGGCCCGCCACGAAGGCCCCGAGAGCTAGCCCGAGCCCGAGCAGACCACCGGTGAACGCGAGACCCACGCAGCAGCCGATGACGGTGAGCGTGAAAAGCTCGCGATTTCGTGTGCGAGTGACGGCATTGAGCAGCCAGGGAATGATCCAGCGTGCCGCCACGCCTGCGAAGACGACAAACAAAGCCCCGCGCAGCACCAAACTGCCTAGGCTAGCACCTAGCGCTTTCGTTTCACCCGGCTGCGGCAAAATGAGCGGCACGAGAAGGAAGAACGCGATGATGAACAGATCTTGGAAGATCGCCACGGCCAGCGCCATGCGAGCACCGGGGCTCGATTCGAGGCCGAGATCCTGAAAGCTCTTCAAACTCACGGCCGTCGAGCTCATCGCCAGCGCCACGCCGAGCACCACCGCGCCCTGCCAGCCGATGCCAAAGCCAAAAACCACCGCCGCCGCCAGCGCGATGCACAGGCCCATTTGGAACCCACCACCCACAAAAGCCAGCCGCCGCAGGTATTTCAGCTCACCCAAGGAGAACTCCAGCCCCAGCGTGAACATCAGCAGCACCACGCCAAACTCCGCCATGTTGGCGATCTGCGCCTGCGAATCGCCACCGCCGAGCAGCGTCATGATCCCTGAGTTCGCAATGACCACCCCGCAGAGGAAATAGCCGGCGAGCAGCGATTGCTGGAGCCGCAGCAGCAACAGCGACACGAGCACCACGCCGCCCAGCATCACCGCGAGCAGGGCGAAGATGGGCGGAATCGTTTCAGCAGCGGCCAGAGGCAGATCGAAATGCATGCGAGGTATCCATCCTCGCGTTTGCGGCACGGATCAAATGCTTGGGTGCCGGGCTGCTTCTCTCCTTGAAAACAGCCCCGCCTCCCGCATCATGGCCGCCCGTATGACGAAAACCGCCCGTTTCATCGCTTTCGCAGCCAGCTTGGCCCTCGCGTCCTGCCAGAATCCCGCCGATCCTGCTGCCAACGTCAGCGATCCGTATGCCTCGAACTACAACGACGGCTTCTACAATCCCTACCCCGGCCAGGGCGGACGCGTGCAGCCCGGCGCCCAGCCGCCGCCCTCCTACCAAACGCCTCCCGTGACTGCCGAGGCCCCGCCACCCGAGCCTCCAGCCAATCCGTATGCCTTTGGTGGTGCCGAATCGAAGCCTGCTGCCTCATCCACGAGCAGCACGAAGCCAAAGACCGTCGCCAGCAGCAGCTCGTCGAAAAAGCCCACCACCAGCTCCTCGAAGTCGAAATCCAAGTCGAAGCCCAAATCCTCCAGCGGCTCGAAGTACACGGTCTCGAAGGGTGATTCGCTCTACGCCATCGCGTTGAAGAAAAAGACCACCGTGGCGAAGCTCAAGGCCGCCAACGGCCTCAAGAGCGACCTCATCCGCCCCGGCCAAGCGCTCAAAATCCCCTGATTCGAGTCTCCTGGCTTGAATAAACCGGCTGCGTCCGGCGTCCGAAACCCGCCTTTACCCTGAAAATGTCCGCCGCCGCCCCTGCCGCGACCGATCCCGTCGAGCCACTCGACGTCGATCTCGTCAAACGCAGCCAAGCGGGAGACACGCGTGCGTTCGATCTGCTCGTCACACGCTATCGGTCGAGGATCTACGCCATGACTTACCATCTCATCCAGAATGAAACCGAAGCTTGGGACCTCGCGCAGGAGGCCTTTATTAAGGCCTGGCGTGCCCTGCCGAATTTCAAGCTGGATGCGGCCTTCTACACCTGGCTCTACCGCATCGCCCACAACGTCACCTACGACTGGCTGCGGAAGAAAAAGATCCAAGGAGATGGCGAGTTCGATGATGAACGCACGGAGCACCGTGCCATGCCCGGCTCCCGCACCGCCCCGCAGGGCTTTGACGCCCCGGATCGTGCCATGAAGCGCCAAGAACTCGGCTCCCGCATCCACGAAGCCATCGCCCGCCTCACGCCGGATCACCGCCAGGCGATTGTGCTCAGAGAAATCGAAGGACTCTCGTATGAAGAGATCGCCGAGATGATGAAGTGCTCGCTCGGCACCGTCATGTCCCGCCTTTTTTACGCCCGCAAGAAACTCCAGGAAATGCTCAAGGACACCTATGAAAACCCCGTCTGACGAAAACCACGATCTCATCCGCTGGCTCGACGGTGAAATGACCGCCGATGAACGCCGCGCCTTTGAGGCCACCCTCCAAAACGACCCCGAGCTCGCCGCCGAGGCCGAATCGATGCGCCAACTGAGCGAAAGCCTCAAGACGCACCTCCCCGCCGAGATGCCCGTGCCGCACGCGGACTTCTTCAACTCGCAAATCCAGGTCCGCATCGCCCAGATGGACCTCGATGATGCCCGCGAACGCGAAAAAGCTGCCGAATCCACCGCTGGCTGGCTTTCTTGGCTGCGCATGCCCTGGCTGGCCGGAGCCGCCGCCGCCGCGTTTGCCATCGCGGGCCTTGTTTGGACCCAAAACAGCTCCAAAGGCACCAGCACCATCGCCAGCACCTACACGCCAAATCCGGCCGTTCACGCCCAGGTTTTCCACTCCGCCGATGCTCAGGCCACCGTCCTCATGCTCGATGGCCTCGAACCCGTCCCCGCCGAGAAAAAGATCGTCGGCTTCCGCGTCCACCGGGCTGAATCCGATGCCGAAGTGGCCACGACGACCTTGTTTGATGAAAATGGCGTGGTCGTGGCCGTGGTGGCACTCAATAACAAAGGACAGCCGCAGGTGCTCAAATGACGAACGAAGGCCGAAATCTGAAATCCGAATGGCGGTGCCGCATGAAGGCACTGCTTTGTTCGTCCTTCGTGCTTCTGAATTCGTCTTTCTGCTTCGCCCAAGAGCCCGCTCCTGTTCCCGCCAAAAAGCCCGCCACCGATGGCAAAGTCTGGGGTGCTCTCGTCTATGCCACGACGGATGCCGCCAAGCTCACCGGCAGCACCGAAAAGGCACCGGAGAGTCAAAAAGACCTCTCTAGCCGCCTCTCGAAGGTCTTCACGCCTTACACGCACTTTGAAATCATCGGCCAGCACTTCCAGGATGTGTTTCGCGAGTATGAATCCTGGGTCGTCCCCTCCCGCGATCTGTTTTTGAAGATCGACTCCAAAGGCCCCGCAGCCGGCGGTGGCATGAATTTGCACCTTCAGGTCTGGCGTGAGCAGCAGGTGCTCGTCAAAACGGACGCTGTGCTGCATCCCGGCAGCCCGCTCTTCATCGGCGGCCCGAAGTGGCGGGATGGTCAGCTCCTCTTCGTGCTCGATCTGGCGAAGAAGTAACCGCCAAGGCGCGGTTTCTTGTAGCTCCTGCGTGACGGACTGCGTAGTCTCAGGACCATGCAACCGCACGCACCAAACTCCAGTTGCTGCGCATCTCCGAGCCCGGATGATGCAGCGAAGGTCGTTTCGAGTCCGGTTGCTGCCAAAACCGCAGCCTTCATCTGCCCGATGTGCGAGGGCGTGGGATCGGACAAGCCCG
Source organism: Prosthecobacter sp. (assembly GCA_044370285.1). Taxonomy (GTDB): domain Bacteria; phylum Verrucomicrobiota; class Verrucomicrobiia; order Verrucomicrobiales; family Verrucomicrobiaceae; genus Prosthecobacter. The sequence goes on along the minus strand of JBILVU010000001.1, from coordinate 40,929 downwards.
GTGCCTGCCCCAAATGCGGCATGGACCTCGAAAAGAATCCGCTGGCCGTAAGCAGCACACCTGAGTGCTGCGGTGATGGCGGCTCGGCGGAGCTTCGCGAGCTGTGGTGGCGCTTGCGTTGGGGTGCTTTGATGACGCTGCCCGTCGTGGTGCTGAGCATGGGCATGGATTTGCCGGTGATCCGCAGTATCCCGGCGGATGCCTCCGCATGGATGCAGCTCGTGTGGGCCACGCCGGTCGTGTTTTGGTGTGGCTGGCCGCTGCTGGTGCGCTTTGCCCGTTCCTTCGCCACGCTGAAGACGAACATGTTCACGCTCATCGGCCTCGGCGTGCTTTCCGCGTGGGTTTACAGCACGCTCGTGGTCGTGGTGCCGGATCTTTTGCCACACAGCGGAGGTCACGGGCATGCGCCGGTGTATTTCGAGAGCGCTGCCGTGATCACCGTGCTCGTCATTCTTGGCCAGCTCCTCGAATCCCGCGCCCGCCGCGCCACCGGCTCCGCCATCGAGTCCCTGATGAAACTCGCGCCGCAGACGGCGCATCTCGTGGAGGGCTCCGTCGAAAAAGAAATCCCGCTTGATGCCGTGAAGCCCGGCGACGTGCTGCGCATCAAGCCTGGCGGCAAAATCCCCGTCGATGGCCTCGTGCTCGAAGGCGTCTCCACCATTGATGAATCCATGCTCACCGGCGAGCCGATGCCGGTGATGAAGAAAGCCGACAGCCGTGTCACCAGCGGCACCGTGAATGGCAATGGCACGCTCTTGATGAAGGCCGAGCGAGTCGGCGCGGACACGCTTTTGAGTCAGATCATTGCTCTCACGGCCCAGGCACAACGCAGCCGCGCCCCGGTGCAGCGACAGGCAGATCGCGTTTCAGGCTGGTTTGTGCCCGTGGTGGTCTTGATCGCGATGGTGACCTTCCTCGTCTGGTGGGAGTTCGGACCTCAGCCGAGCCTTGGTTTTGCCATCGTCAATGCCGTGGCCGTTTTGATCATCGCCTGTCCTTGTGCGCTCGGCCTTGCCACACCGATGGCCGTGACGACTGGCATGGGCCGTGGTGCCCAGCTCGGTGTGCTCATCAAAGACGCCGAGACACTCGAACGCCTCGGCACCATCGACACCATCATGCTCGACAAGACCGGCACGCTCACCGAGGGCAAACCGAGCGTCGTTGAGGTGCATCCGCTGCCAGGCTTGTCCGCTCGCGACCTCCTCGCCTGCGCTGCCGCCGTCGAAACGGCCAGCGAGCATCCTCTCGCCGCCGCGATCGTTGCCGCCGCGAAGGAACGAAACATCCCGCTGGCTACGGTGAAGGATTTTCAGGCCGTGCCCGGCGGTGGCGTGCTCGGCACCGTCGGTGAGACGGAGGTCTTTGTGGGCCAAGCGGCCTTCTTGAAGAAAAAAGGCGTCTTCATCGACACCGAATGCGCCACCCGCTCCGCTGAGTTGCAGGCCAGCGGCTTCACGGTCGTCCTCGTCGTGCTTGATGGCCGCCCGCTTGGCCTCATCGCCCTCACCGATAAAATCAAAGAGAGCACCAAGCCCGCCATCAATGCCCTCCACGCCCTCGGATTGAAGTTCAAGATGCTCACCGGCGATACTCGCTCCACCGCCGACCGCGTGGCGAAGGATCTGCGCATCGACGAAGTCGCCGCCGAGCTCAGCCCGCATGACAAACTCGTGCATGTTTATCAGATGAAGGAACAAGGGCGGAAGGCCGCCTACGTCGGCGATGGCATCAATGACGCCCCCGCGCTCAGCGGCGCAGAAGTCGGCATCGCCATGGGCACCGGCACCGATGCCGCGATGCACAGCGCCTCCGTCACCCTCGTCAAAGGCGATCTCCGCGCCCTCCACCGCGCCTTCACCCTCAGCCGCGCCACCTTGCGCATCATCCGGCAAAACCTCGCCTTTTCCTTCCTCTACAACGCCATCGGCATCCTCATTGCCGCCGGCGTCCTTTACCCCTTCACCGGCCGCCTCCTCAGCCCCATGCTCGCCAGCGTGGCGATGTCACTAAGCAGCCTCACGGTGATCCTGAACTCGCTGCGGTTGCGGTGGTTTAAGTGAGTTCTTCGGAGATTTACGACCCGAGCCATTGGCTGCCTTAGTTGGAGTCTTCTTCGTCATCGAGCATCTGAAACATCGCCCCCGAAGCGGCGATCATTGCGGTGTGTTCCTCACGGTGGTGCAATCTGCGTCGTGATGAAGAGCGCCTGAAGCACATCCTTCTCGACTCCGACAGGTTTCCACATGGAGACGAGATGCGTGGTGCCATCACCCATGACGAAGCCGCTCGTGAAGGTGTGTGCATGGAAAATTGTCAGCGGTAGGTCAAAGCGGCGACCTTGAGCGTCGATGAGGTGTTCGGCGAGCTGCGTGGGTGGAGCGGTATGCCATTCACCGTGAACATTGAAGCGGATGTGCTGCACGTCTGGATCGATGGCAGGCTCAAACTCAAGCCGGAGGCCAGCGAGGCGCTTTTGATGCACGAAACGTGGCCGCCCGTGGTCGTCAGGTTCAAATTCGGCCAGGTAGGAAACCTCATCGCCCGCCTTCACCGTCAACCGCTGGCCGCCGCGACCTTCGATGCGGGAAACATCGAGCTTTTTGACCTCGGGATGCTCAAGTAGCTTTGCCAGCATGGATTCGTGATTGCTGCGTTTGGCGGCCTCGAACGCGAATTCGCGTAAAAGCATGGCTGGGGCTTCGATGATCTGTAAGTTCACGACGACACTGCGGATCGGCATGCGACAAGTCTCTTCCACATAAGCCGCCACGAGTTCTAGGTTCGTTCTCGTGTTCTTGACGACGAGTTGTGAAGTCGCGGGAATAAACGTCGCGCTGGTGCCTTTCGGGAAGGTGATACCGACGTCCTCCAGCACCTCTTTAGCAGTCTTTTTCGCCTCACCGCCAAAGGTGAGGAAGTCAGGAGGCACTCGGAAGAAGCGCACTTCGAGGGCATCGGGATCGCCTGCGGGTGATGGCAGCTCGGGAAGAGGATCAGGCAGGCGAGGACGCGGCGGCGTGTGCTGCGCTACGATGTCCGCCCGAATGAAGCTGAGCCACACCTTGTCATCCTGCGAACCCTTCGGCGGTGAATGCGCGGCAAACAGCCTCTGATGCCCGTTCTGTAAAGTGATCCCCGTGACCGTACGGGCGACATGAAAATCGATTAGCTGTGCGTCGGATTCCTTTTCCGCCTTGGGCACCAAAAAGCGCGCCCGACGGCTTTCTGTCGGCAGCGCATGCAACTCGTGCGCGAGACTCACCTCGATGTATTGATTGTCAGGCCCGATGGTGCCTTCGAACTCGAAAAGTGCACCGGCATGCCGCGTATCCATTTCCGGCCATGTGCCGCCGTTCTTGTCGATGCCGATCTCGGTGAGGACGCGATACTCGTCAGCGGACTGTTGTGTGACGCGATCTCCAGGAAGCATCTCGAAGGCGCGGGAGTCGATGAAACGTGCTTTGCCTGCAACGGCTTCGCTTTCCAAGCGGGCAAAAAGCTTGTCGTCATCCACCGATGCGGCGTCATCAAGCATCGCAGCGGGTGCCTCGATGGTGTGGAGCATCACACGAAGGTTCTTCCACAGCCTCTTGTTGAGGTAATGCACCACCACGGCGATGCGCTCGATATTCTGATGCGTATTGACCACATGAAGCCGGTCGCCTTCCAGCCGAACGAGGGAGCAGGGACTCTTCAGTGAGGCCGAATCGAGCCAGGTGAGCAGCGAGTCGTGCTCGCGGCCTGGCATCGCCGCAGCATAAGCGCCTGAGGGCAAGTGGATGCTGACCGCCGTCATGCCTGCCGGTGGTTTGATCTCCGCAGGCGGCGGCTCAAACAGCGCAAACACACCTTGATGGTCGTAGCGCAGCACTTCCGCCGTCAAGAAAGCCGCCAACTGCCTCCCGTCCGCCCACGGCGAGGCAGTGACTCCCACCAGCTTCGTCGTTCCTGGACTCAGTGTGATGCCAGTGACCCACTCCACCTCTTTAACATCCTCCACCGGATACTCCGCCATTGTACCTGTGAGGGGATCACCCACCTTCACTTGCCTGCTAACAGGTGGAGGCACTGGCGCGTGAATAGCGATACTTGCCTCAATGACCGAGTCATCAGGAGCGATGGTGCCTTCGAGCTCGACCCGGGCACCGACCGACCGCTGGTCAATGCCGAAGGTAATCGAGTCATCCTTCCCACGTTCCGGTGGCAGCAGAAAGGAATGCTCCAGGGCGCTCCGCTGGTCGATGCGTGTACCTCCTTTTCCCTCCACGAGCATGGCGACCATGCGGCGCACGCCCGAGTCGGGTTCTGCCGCCAGCTTCTTCAAAGCCCCGAGCTGGTGACTCACCTCCGCAGGCATCGAAGCAGGAATCTCCATGATTTCGAGCCTCCAGCGAATCGTCTTGGGTGAGAGCTTGATCAGTGTCGAAACATGCTTCTCGACGAGATCGAGGTTCTCAGGTGTGTTGTGAACGGTCAGCAGTTCGGTGAAGCGGTCAAAGCGACAGTTCGCCCCTGGCGGGAACTCCACGCCCACGGCTTCGAGGATTTGTCGCGAAGCATCTTCCGGTGGATCAGGCATCGGCTGGTAGGAGAACGGGTCAAAGGTGCGCCCATCGTAAAATGGCCCGATGAAGTCCGGCGGGATGTAATAGACCCTCGTCTGCATCTCCTTAGCCAGCAGGCCTCCGCCGACTAAGCAGAGCAGCAAAATGACTGGACGCAGAAGATGCATGGAGATGTTTTACCAAAGCCGTCGTGAGCTTGTCCAGTGTGGAATAGCTCCCACCTCCCGCTGGCGTTTTGATCGAGGATGAGTAGGAGAACGAGTTTCCTCCTTTCCCATGTCCGACCTCAAGACCTACCTCACCCAGCGCTGCCAGATCATTGATGCGGCGCTCGATCAATGCATCCCGTCGGCAGAGACGCGGCCGGTTTCGCTGCACAAGGCGATGCGGCATAGCGTGTTCGCGGGAGGGAAGCGACTGAGGCCGATCCTCACGCTTGCGGCTGCGGAAGCCTGTGGCGGCACGATCGAAAAGGCGATGCCGAGTGCCTGCGCCGTGGAATGCCTCCACACCTACTCGCTGATCCACGATGACCTGCCCTGCATGGACGATGACGACATGCGCCGAGGTGTGCCTACCTGCCACATCGTCTTCGGCGAGGCCATTGCGTTGCTCGCCGGCGATGCGCTGCAGGCGCTGGCCTTTGAACTCACCGCGCAAACACCCGCGACGAGTCGCCACACAGCGGCGAGCCTCGTTTCCGAGCTCGCCCGCACGGCGGGAAGCCTTCATCTCGTGGGTGGACAAGTGGCCGACCTCGAAGGCGAGCAAAAGAAGCTGCCACTCGATGATTTGCGCTTCGTTCACGAGGGCAAAACGGCGGCGCTGCTCACCACGAGCATCAAACTGGGGGCGATGAGCGCCGATGCCACGCCGGAGCAATTGAGGGCGCTCCACGACTTCGGCATGGCCACCGGCCTCGCCTTCCAAATCATCGACGACATCCTCGACGTGACGCAGACGAGCGAAAAGCTCGGCAAGAGCGCCGGCAAGGATGTGGCATCGGAAAAGAGCACCTATCCGGCTCTCCTCGGCCTCGATCTGTCACGTGCGGAGGCGCATCGCCTCACGACGGCGGCGCACGATGCGCTGGCGATCTTTGGCGAGAAAGGCACGCGGCTCCGCGAGCTGGCCGATTATCTGCTGAACCGCGATTATTGAGCTTTCGGAGCCACGGCCAACCGCTAGCATCCGCACCTTTCCGCCGCATGGCCTCCATTCTCAAATCGCTCAGCCTTATCGCCGATCCCACCCGGGTGCGGCTGCTGCTGCTTCTCGAACGGGAAGAACTCAGCGTGGCGGAGCTGCAGGAGATTTTATCCCTGCCGCAGTCCAATATCTCCGCTCAGCTCGCGAAGCTCAAAGGCGCAGGACTGGTGAGTGACCGCCGCAGCGGGAAGAACCGACTCTATCAATTGGAAGCCCCTTCCGTGAAGGATGCGGAGGCTCACGAGCACTTCCTTGCTTTGCTAAAAGCGGCGGGAGCTGAGCTGCGTGAAACGGTGAAGGATTCCACCGCGCTGCAAATCGCTCTGCGCAAGCGTGCCGAGACGGCAAAGGCTTACTTCGATGCTCTCGCGGGCAAGTTTGGCCGTCATTACATCCCCGGCCGCTCGTGGAAAGCCCTTGGCGAGACCTTGCTGAAGCTCATGCCGCCGCTCGTCATCGCGGACCTCGGCGCGGGGGAAGGCACGCTCTCCCAACTGCTGGCTCAGCGGGCCAAAAAAGTCATCGCCGTGGATAACAGCGAAAAGATGGTCGCCTACGGAGCGGAACTCGCCCTGAAGCATGGCTTCACCAATCTCGAATACCGCCTCGGTGATCTCGAAAAGCCACCCGTCGAGCCGGAGAGCGTGGACCTCGTTTTCCTTAGCCAGGCATTGCACCACGCTCAAAATCCTCAGGCGGCGCTTCGCGGTGCGTTTGGCATTTTAAAGCCCGGCGGCCGCATCGTGGTGCTCGATCTGCTCCAGCATACCTTTGAGAAGGCCCGCGAGCTCTATGCCGATGTGTGGCTGGGCTTCACCGAGGCGGCACTGCACGAAATGATGTCCGCTGTTGGCTTCCGCACCATCGAGACAGGCGTCGTCCATCGGGAGACTCGCAGCCCGCATTTCCAGACCGTGCTCGTCACTGCGGAAAAGTAGGCCTTGGCCGAGTCCCTTATGGCTCACACCCGCACCATGTCCTTCAGAATCTGCCAGTAGAGGTAGAAGCAGCCACGCCAGGAATAGCGGAACTCGCTGCTGCCAGCCTTCACGATGAGGCCTTCGAGGAGGTTGTGATCCACCTGCACGCTCATGTCACGCTGGATGTAGGCATGCAGATACTCCGTGTCTTGCTCGGCGATCTCTTCCGTGGTCACGGCCAGTGCTTGCAGGTAGTCCTCGTGGTCGGCGAGGAGGTCTTCGAAGGAATCCGCGTCCTCATAGCGGTTCACGAGATGCTTGGGCGGATGCTTCATCGTCGTGGGGAAGGGATAGTTCGTCGTCGTATAGACCACGCCATTCTTCCCGCGGGTGGTGAGGCTCACATAGGAAAAGCCCATCTCGCCCTGCCTCGCCAGCGCCACGGAGGCCTGCGCACGCTTTTCCTCATGGTAAAAGAGTCGCATGAAGTGCTCCGTCTCGCTCCACATCCAGCCGGTATCGCCCACTTGCACGAATCCGGCATCCTCCGCCTCGCGGGAGAGCTCGCCGAGATCGGGAAAGACATCGCGTGAAGGCGGAAAGCGATGCACGACCTCGCTCTTGATCGGGAAGCGCAGCCGACGCACGCGGAACATGATCTCCATCCACGGCACGAGGAACCAGCCACCCACAAAGAGCGCCCCGCCTGCGTGCTGCTCATTGGTGATGTAATAGCCCGCGAGGTAAAGCGCCCCCAGCATGGCGATGGCTCCCAGCTTCGCGATGTAACGATTCTCCGAGGTCCGGCAGGCAAAGGCAAACACCACGGCGGCGGCCACGAAAAGGATATGCTGGATCGTCGATGATTCCATGAAGGGTGGCTGTCGGTGAAATTTTCTAGCGCGAGGTTATAAGATGCCTCCTCGCGAATCAATGCTCATTTCAAACGCCATGCCCGCCGCCTTTTCGCGTTTCTTGTTCATCCTCCTCGTCGCCCTCGCGGGCTGGTTTGGCATCTCGCGACTCGATTTCGATGTCGATCCGCTCTCGCTGCTGCCGCAGGATCTGCCTGGATTGGAGGGAACTCGCCTGCTGCGAGATTTGAAAAGCGATCAGCTCATCGTCACGCTGCAAAGCGAGGACGCCGAACTGCTCGAAGTCGCCGCCGATTCGCTCGCCGAGCATCTCGCGGTCAAAAAAGACCTCGCCGCCTCCGTGCGGCACAAGTCACTGCTGCAATCCGATCCTGAAGTCATCGCCGAGGTCATCGCGTGGCTTTGGCGCAATGCGCCGCCGGAAAAAGTGGCTGCGTTGAGCGCCTCGCTCTCTCCCGATAAACTTCCCGCGTTGCTGGAAAAGTCCCGCGAAGCCACCGCGAACTCGCTCGACCTCCAAAACGCCACGCTCACCGGCTACGATCCCTTTGGCATCGCCCGCAGTGCCATGGCGATGCTTTCCTCCGGCGATGATGCCAACATGCCGAGCGATGAATTCACCTCCGCCGATGGCACGCTGCGCCTGCTTTTCATCCAACCACCCGCCGCCGCTCTCGCCGACTACCGCACGGTGAATGCCTGGCTCACGAACCTGCGGCAAGACATCCGCGAAACCTGGCAAAAGAGCGATGAAGCGCTCGCAAAGGTCCAAATTGGCTTCACGGGCGATCCCGCGTTTCAGGCGGAGATCGCCACCGGCATGGAATCGGACATGCGGCAGTCCATTTCGGCCGTGACCTTCATTGTCGGCTTTCTCTTCTGGCTGCTGCATCGCCGTATCGTGCCGCTCTTCTGGCTGCTGCTGGCGATTTTATGCGCGAACCTGCTCACGCTCGGCGCGGCGGGTGTCATCTACGGCTCACTCAATGTGATGAGCATGGGCTTCGCCGCCATTTTGACCGGCCTCATCGAGGATTTCGGCGTCATCGGCCTCCATGCGGCCTCGGAGCATCCGCGTGAATCGTATCGGCAAATCTTGCGTCGCGTGCTGCCAGGCGTCGCGTGGTCCGCCGTGACCATCGCGGCCATTTTTGCCACGCTCGGCCTCAGTCAGCTTCCCGGCGTGGCGCAGCTTGGATTGCTCGCCGCCCTCGGCGTGCTCATCGGCGCGGCGGTGATGCTCCTCGGCTTCCTGCCGCTCGGCATGAAGCCGTACGTTGTTCACGCTTCAGCGTGCGAAACACCGGCTCCACGTCTCGGTCTCACCCTGCAAAAAACCTTCACCTGGCTCCTCGCCGCGCTGCTCCTCACCGCCTCCGTCGCGATCATCCTCAATGGCCTGCCGAAAGCCGATTTCGGCTCCTCCGTGCTGCGACCCAAGCAAAGCGAAGCCTTCGACACCTCCGAGCAGATCGAGGCCAAAATGATCGCCTCCGATCAAACCATCCCGCTCCTTTTCCACGCCGCGAACACCGATCAACTTCGCCAAACCCTCGCCGCAGCCTCCAAGCTCCTCACCGACATCCCCCACACCCTTCCCACCGCCCTCATCCCCAATCCATCCCTCCAACACTCCAACGCTCCCATCCTCCAGCAGCTCGCCGCCAACGAGAAAGCTCTCCAAACCGCCCTCGACACCGCCGGCTTCACCGACACCGCTTTCTCCCTCACTCAAAAGGTCCTCGCGAAGTGGCGCAGCGAGCCTCCCTCATCCCTAATCCCGCATCTCTCATCCCTCCTCTCCGGCACCACCGCCCTCGGCTCCTTCTCACCCCCCCAAGGCATCCACGATCCGCTGCTCGCCCAACTCGAAGCCATCCCCGGCGTGCATCCCGCCGGGTGGAACTACCTTCGCGTCTCGCTGGAGCCACTCTTGCAGCGTGAGATCACTCGCGTGTGCCTGCCCACGGCGGGCATCGCCCTCGTGCTCTTCGTGCTCGTCTTCCATGGCCGACGTGAGCGACTGCATGCCGCAGGCGTGCTCATCGTCACCGCCATCGTGCTGCTCGGTGCCATGTCGCTGCTCGATCTGAGTTGGAATCTGATGAGCATCGCTGCCGTGCCGCTGTGCCTTGGCCTCGGGCTCGATTTCACCATCCACATGATGCACACCCTTCGCGAGAAAGGCGCCACCGCCGCGCATGCCGCGTCGCTGGGCCGTTCGCTCGCCTATTGCGGCCTCAGCACCGGCCTCGCCTTCGGCTCCCTCGCCCTCGGCAGCAATCGCGGCCTCATCTCCCTCGGCCTCACCACGATGATCGGTGTGATCACCGTGCTGCTCACGTCCAGTTTTGCACTGCCTTATGTGTGGTTCAAAGCCAATCCTACTCCTCCTCTTACTCCTACTCCCCCGAACCCAGCATCAAACACCATTCGCCGGGAGGAAGAGTAGGAGTAAGAGGAGGAGAAAGATTTGCCTTCCCGCCCCCAAATCATAAATCAAAAATCGTAAATCATAAATGAGCGACGCCGCCACCACTCCCATGATGAAGCAATACCTCGCCATCCGGCGGGAGCTTCCGGAGGACGTGCTGCTCTTCTTCCGCCTCGGCGACTTTTATGAGCTGTTCTTCGAGGACGCGAAGGTCGCCTCGCCCATCCTCAATGTGGCGCTGACGAAACGAAACGCCGTCCCCATGTGCGGCGTGCCGCATCATTCGTCGCAGGGCTACATCGCGAAGCTCATCAAGGCCGGCAAACGCGTCGCCATCGCCGAGCAGACCACCGATCCCGTGCCGGGCAAAATCGTTGAGCGGGCCGTCTCGCAGATCCTCAGCGCTGGCACCATCAGCGACCTGAATCTGCTCGACTCGAATCGCCCGAACTACCTCGCCGCCGTGTTCCGCGAAGGCAAAAAATTCGGCCTCGCCTATGTCGATCACACCACCGGCGAGTTTGAAGTCGCCGAGTTCAAAGACACCACCGAGCTCGCCGACGAACTCGAGCGCCTCCAGGCCAGCGAACTACTCTTCAGCGACACTCAGCGTGAGGTCATCGATGCCCTCGGCAATCCCGGCAGTGCCCAGCCCATCGAAAGCTATCTCTTCCTGCTCGATCAGGCGCAGCACAGCCTCACGCAGCACTTCAAAGTGCAATCGCTCGATGGCTTCGGCTGCACCGGCATGAACGCCGCCATCTGCGCCGCCGGGTGCATCCTGCAATACCTGCAATTCCAGCTCCGCCGCAGTGTTGATCACATCCAGCGCCTCCGCGTCGGCCAAACCAACGACGTCGTGCTCATCGACGCCGCCAGCCAGAGCCACCTCGAACTCGTCAGCGCCCGTGGCGGCAATGCGCACACCCTCCTGAGCGCCCTCGACCGCACCTGCACCCCCATGGGTGCCCGCAAGCTCCGCCACTGGGTCCTCCACCCCCTCCGCGATCTCGACGCCCTCACGCAGCGCCAGGACATGCTCGCCGCCTTTCTCGACGAGCCCATGCTCCTCAGCCAGGTGCGCACGTTGCTCAAAGAAGTGCGCGATTTGGAACGCACCAGCTCCCGCCTCAGCCAAGGCAGCGGCAATGGGCGCGATTTGCAGGCACTCGCTGTTTCGCTGGAGGTCGTGCCTGCCTTGAAGACGCTGATCAAGGAAGGGCGCTTTTTAAGCGCCCACGATGAAGGCGGTTACAAACCGCCTCTCCTTGAGCTCTGCGACCGCCTCCACGACCTCACCCCCATCTGCCAGGAAATCCAACGCGCCATCTGCGATGAGCCGCCGATGCAGATCAAAGAAGGCGGCGTCTTCCGCGAGGGCTGGCTGCCGGAGCTCGATGAGCTGCGGAATGCCTCCACGCTCGGCCGGCAGTGGATCGCGGATTTGCAGGCGCGTGAGATCGAGCGCACCGGCATCAAGAGCCTCAAGATCAAATACAACGCCGTCTTCGGTTACTTCATCGAGATCACCAAGGCCAACGTCGGCAGCGTGCCCGCCGACTACCACCGCAAGCAAACCACCGTCAACGGCGAGCGCTACATCACCGACGAGTTGAAGCGCATGGAGGACAAGATCCTCGGCAGCGAGGAGCGCAGCAAGGCGCTCGAATACGAGCAGTTCATCGAGCTGCGCAGCCGCGTCTTGGAGCACCTCGCGCACATCCAGGAAACCGCCGAAGCCATCGCCGTGCTCGATTCCCTCGGCTCGCTCGCCGAAACCGCGCGGCTCTTCAATTACACGCGCCCCGTCCTCAACGAGACGCGCAACCTCTTCATCCGCGACGGCCGCCATCCCGTGCTCGATCAGAATCTGACGAGCGGCGAGCGCTTCGTGCCGAACGACGTCACGTTAGAGCCCGAGGAAAGCCGCCTCATCCTCATCACCGGCCCGAACATGGCCGGTAAGAGCACGTATTTGCGCCAGACCGCGCTGCTCACGCTCATGGCGCAGATGGGTAGCTTCCTGCCCGCCGCCAGCGCCGAGATCGGCCTCGTCGATCGCATCTTCACCCGCATCGGCGCCAGCGACGACATCGCGCGCGGCCAGTCCACCTTCATGGTCGAGATGAACGAGACCTCGCTCATCCTCAACAACGCCACCGAACGCAGTCTCGTCATCCTCGACGAGATCGGCCGAGGCACCTCCACCTTCGACGGCCTCAGCATCGCCTGGAGCGTCGCCGAGCATCTGCATGACCACATCGGCGCCCGCTGCCTCTTCGCCACCCACTACCACGAGATCACCGCGCTCGCTCAAAGCCGCAGCGCCGTGAAGAACTACAACGTCGCCGTGAAGGAGTGGAACCAGCAGATCATCTTCCTCCGCAAGATACTCCCCGGCTGCGCCGAAAAAAGCTACGGCATCCAGGTCGCGAGACTCGCCGGCCTCCCCGAAAACGTCATCGCCCGAGCCAAAGAAGTCCTCCAACAACTCGAATCCGGCCATCAGCCTGCGGAGAGCGTCAAAGAGGTCCCCGTGCCGACCAGCGTCCCCGCGAAGACAAGGAAGAAAGCCATCAGTGATGCGGACGCAGGGCAGATGACGTTGTTTGGGTGATCGTGAGATGTCCCAACTGAGTATTCACTTCACTACACCACATTCTCTGTTAACTCATGAGCTACATAATTCCTCACTACCTGGATGCGTCCGTCGCTGTTAAGGTTTTCTGCAAAGAACCTGGAAGCGAAGCTATCACAGAATACATAGTCCGTAACGCTTCGGTTATGTGCTACGTCACTGAGTTCGCCTTCTATGAGATATTGGGTGTTCTCAAAAGGAAATGGAATCGCGATGAGCTCAACGATGATGGCTACACTTTAGCAATCTCAAAACTGGAGGGGTTTTTGGACGAAGGCCTCATCCAAATTGATGCGGATTTCAAACCTCACGACAGACGCCTGATCCACGAACTAGGGCAGATGGTGAAAAAGCACAAAATCGATTACTCTGACGTCTTGCAGATTTACGCAGTGTTACATGGAAAGCGAAAGCACTACGCTCATGAGTGTAAAACGGTGCTGGTCACAGCGGATTCGGATTTGGCAAATGCGGCAAAAGCCGAAGGTTTACGAGTCTGGCATTTCCCAAAAGACACGCCTCCCAACCTCGAATAAAAGCCGTCTCTCCACCCTCATCACAAACATGAACACACTCAAAACACTTCGATTTGGTTCGGCGCTACTTGCCGCTGTAGTCCTCGTGGTATCATGCGTGCAAGATCCAAAATCTAACGCAACTTTCGAAGTTCGGTCAGAGAGAAGCCTCAAATGCACCGATTCGGTAGTCGCCAGTAAAGGCTCTGTCTTTGTGGCTTTCGGCAATCGACGCATTGGCAATTATCCGAGCGAGGCGGACCGAATTACAATCAACTACATTGAGTTACTCCTGCGAGCGAAAGGCTTTTCGATACAAGATGATAAAAAGTCGGCGGACTATGTATTTGATTTGAACATGTCAGACTTTTTCGGGTACGCTTCAAAGCGACTGTCGAGAACTTATTATGCCAGTTTGGCGAAGCAACTGAAGACCCCGGATGAAATCATTGAGAACCTTGGTTACACAATGGTTGGAATGTGGTCTGCCAAGGGAGTAGTCACGTTTCACAAAAAAGGCGACTTGGACAGCTTGGATAAAGCTGCAATCCGTTATCTGATTGATCTATATCCGGCTCAAACCGAAGCGTCTGTTAAACCAATTTCCGTGCTTTCTCATTAGAAAAAGTTGCCTGGCAAATAGTGCAAACATCGGTGCCCGCTGCCTCTTCGCCACGCACTACCACGAGATCACCGCGCTCGCGCAAAGCCGCAGCGCCGTGAAGGAGTGGAACCAGCAGATCATCTTCCTCCGCGAGATCCTCCCCGGCTGCGCCGAAAAAGGCTACGGCATCCAAATTGCAAGACTCGTCGCCTCCCCGAAAACGTCATCGCCCGAGCCAAAGAAGTCCTCCAACAACTCGAGTCCGGCCACCAGCCCGCCGAAAGCGTCAAAGAGGTGCCTGTGGCAACGAGTGTGCCGGCGAAAACGAGGAAGAAAGCCGTCAGCGATGACGACGCGGGGCAGATGAGTTTGTTTGGGTGATCCATGAAGAATAGATTCAAAGACCATGAACAATACTCACCGACCAACAGCTTCGAGCGAAGCATCAACTGATCTGAGCAAAGATCCCAAGACCTTGCTGGATGATATTCATGACGAACTACTTCGCACAGACCGAAAGCCCGAGGTGAATCAATTGCATGCAAATAAACGGATAGCTTCGATGCAGGTCAAAGTGTCGCTTGACATGTTGCGCCTTCTAGAGGCTGAGCTGGAGGTTTCGCGATATTCCAAAGACCTCCTGAGCTCGCTGCAAGCTTACGCTGACAAGACGGAACGCAGAATTGCCAGCAATGAAGCAGCTATAGCCTCGCTCAACCGCTGGATGCTGTCTTTGACATTAATAGGCTTGGTATTCGCTGGTCTGCAGGCCTGGTTCGCTTGGAGAGCAGACGAATACGCCCACAGAGAACCGCCGGTATTGAAAGCCGAGCAACCAAAGGACTGAACTGCTTGTCATCTTCGTAACTTTATCCAACGGGCTTACTGGAGGAACACACTGCTACATGCCCCATCAACCACACGATGACCTATACGCGGCGGTCGCTCTTGAAATTAGTGACCGAAAAATAAACCCAGCACTGTGGGCACGGGCTTTATCCAGAGAGCGCGGTGACCCTCATAAATCCTTGGCAACCTATATCGACTTCCGTGTTGCTCAATTGGTCGAAGAGAACTCCCAAGCTAATAGAGAATCTTTAATCCTCGTAGCCTCGTCCCCCAGTCCAGCGCGTTACAAGGTGCAGAACGGAGCTAAAGTCGCCGTTATCTTGGCCTGCCCTCATTGCGGATCAGACACCCTTGCGCCGCTTAAGTCGACTTCAGAACCAGTGAAGTGTGATCGTTGTTCAATGAGATATATCTTGGATCGGAAAACAAAATAAGATGCGTGTCCTGAACGGCACTCAGCTAAGGACTATCATCATAGTGCATGGAGCGGAGAATGAGGCCAGGCTGCGAATGGCTGACAAGGTGAGCCGAGCTTTACTGCTTTTCTGGCTCTGGCGGTGACAGACGAAAGTGAAGATGATATGTAGCGCCGCTATGCCAGCGCCCTGCGTACAGAAGGATGGGATCTGGCCTCCCCTCGAGTCTCAGAATTGCTTTCGAATATGAACTGTCGTCTATCCCGGCAAACGTTTCAGGGTACCACAGAACCTCTGGGATATTGGGCGGCAGCACTGCATACCCGTTGGAGTCTGGCTTGTTGTCCGCAGACAGAGTGGCCTTCAAACGAGGCAGGGACGGTGGTGCTTCCATGCCCGCCATCCATGCACAAAGCGTGAATCTTCACAACTTCGGTTTGCCTGAGAAATGTTGTCAGGCCGCAACTGGCTGACAAATACGCCGCCTTATTGGGACACCTTCAGCCTTCGCCCCAAGCGCACTTCCATCATGGCCATCACCCACGAGCCATCTCTCAGCTTGGCTCAGCATTGCCCTAGTGCCGCTTAAACCGCCGCCACAGCCACCGCGCTCCCGATAACAAAAACGCCACCAGGCAGGCCCCCTCCAGCACCCGCATGCCCACCGCGGCCAGAATCCCCAATCCCAGCGACAGCGGCACCGCCAGCAGCAGCAGCAGCACGCCAGCCACGGCGGATTGGCCTATCTGGCACCACGTTGGCTTTTCCGACCAGCGTCCTCTCAACTCCACCCGTTCTTCCGGCGTAATCTCCGGCACAGGCTCCGCCGGCGGCATCGACCCATCACGCAGCCCCACTGGTTCTTCGACTTGGCTCATACTACTATGTAGTGTCTCCGAAAGCCCTTTCGTCAACCTCAAGGAAACGGTTCGAAGACCGTTGATGGCCGTCGAAAATGACGTCACGAAAATGACGTCAGGCTGCAACTGTCTGACAAACTATCTCAACCGCTCTTCATCCTCGTCTTCCTGCTCGGCGCGGGCTGGTGGCAGTGGCGTGAGGGCTGGGGGCAGGTGCGGAAAAAGATGCCAGGCATTTGCGGAAGAGCTCGGTGTGGATGGCTTCGCCTGGCAGGCAAGGGTAAAAGGCATGGCGGTGTGAATATGCGGGCTCGTGGCGAGCAGATGCTTTACCATGAATGCCTCCTCTGGCTTTCCGGGCTACATTATCTGGGCACTGGCTAATGAACAAAGGCGTGGGCGCTGTTTCCGGCGGAATGTGCTATTTGGCTCTCTGCCTCACGGCTTCAAATAACATGGCGGCTCCGGCGGCAGAGACGTTGAGGGATTCGACGGGTGCGTGAAGGGGGATGCGTAGGCAGCTGTCGCAGGCGGTGAGGAGGTCGGCAGTGGCACCATGGGCTTCATTGCCGAGGATGAGGAGGGTGGGTTGGCTCCAGTCGTAGTCGTAGTGCGGGGTGTCACCTTCTCCCGTGGCGACGACCGTGCGGATGCCTTTGGCGCGACAGGCGGCGATGGCGCCGAGTCCGAAGACTTCAGCGACGATGGGGAGGCGAAAAGCGCTGCCCATGGCGCTGCGCAAGGTTTTGGGCGCATAGGCGTCAGCGGAGCCTGCAAAGCTGAGGATGCCGGATGCTCCAGCCGCTTCAGCGGTGCGGATGAGGGTGCCGAGATTGCCGGGGTCTTGCACACGGTCGAGGCCGAGGATGAGGGGATTTTTTTTGGCAAATATGCTGTCGAAGTTTGGCTGGGGGCGTGTGGCGATGAGGATGATGCCCTGCGAGTTCATGGTGTCACTGAGGGAGTCGAGGACGGACTCGGTGAGCTGAAAGGCGGGGCAGGTGATGCCTGCGGGTGGCACTGCGTCGGTGGTGAAGCAGGTGTGGAGCGTCAAACCACTGGCGATGCATTCGGCGGCGAGTCGTTCGCCTTCGACGAAGATGAGTTCCCGCTCACGGCCTTCACGCACGCGGCGTGCGTGTTTGACGCGTTCATTGGAGGTGCTGGTGATGAGCATGCGCGGATGCTTACCCACGGCTGGAGAGCGCGCACGCGGACAAATCGACGAGTTTCACCCGGAGGTGAAGTCTTTGGTCTTATTCTTATCCGGGAAACGGGGTCAGGGAAACGGGGGTCAGCAGGGAAACGGGGGGCAGGGTGCAACTGTCTGACAAACGCACGCAACTGCTCTACATTCTCGTCTTCCTGCACGGCGCGGGCTTGTGGCGGTGGCGTGTGGGCTGGGGGCAGGTGCGGACGGCGCGGAGGCTTAGCTTGGCGCACATAGCCAAGATTCGGTATTGCTGCCAAGATCGGCTGGTATTACCATGCGCGACCCATGAGCACTTTTTCTCTCAAACTACCGGATTCGTTGCTGCTGCGGCTGGAGAAGGAAAGCCGGGCACGGCGGCTGTCGAAGTCGGCGCTCGTCCGCTCGGCGTTGGAGCGCGAGTTGCAGCCGTCGAAGTCGGCCCGCGCCGTCACCTGCTACGATCTGGCCCATGATCTGGCGGGTTCGATCCGCAAGAAGCTGCCGAAGGATCTGGCGACGAATCCCAAATACATGGAGGGCTTTGGGCAGTGAAGCAGACGGTGCTGCTGGACACCGGGCCGCTGGTCTCCTTTCTCGCGGCGGACCTGGAGCACTCCGAATGGGTGGTGGAGCAGTGGAAACGACTGAAGCCACCCATGCTCACCTGTGAGGCCGTCCTGACCGAGGCCGCCTTTTTGCTCAAACGCGAGGGCGTGGACACGGATCCGCTGTTTGCGCTGCTGGAACGCGGCGTGATCCGCATCGCCCTCGAAATCGAGGATCAGGCGGCCGATCTGCGCACGCTGATGCGCCGCTACCGTGACCGCCCAATGTCACTGGCCGACGCCTGCCTCGTCCGCCTTTCCGAACTGCATAACGACGCCGTCATTTTCACCCTGGACGATGATTTCCTCATCTACCGCCGCCACGGAAACAAGGTGATCCCGGTGTTGATGCCCGAAGACTGAGCGAGAAGGCCGAGATGATCCATCCGGCCTCCCATCCCATCCCAACCGCACCTCATCCTCGTATTCCTGCTCGGCGCGAGCTTGTGGCGGTGGCGTGTGGGCTGGGGGGCTGGTGCGAAAAAGATGCCAGACATTATATGCCTGATCACATAGTCCGCGCTCACGGTGATGGCACAGTCGGTGAATTTGTTGTCATCGAGGTCGGTCGTGATGACATGGAACTGGAGGGACGGACGGGCGTGCAGCAGCAGGCCACCCTGAGCTTCCGCCAGATCCAGCACGCGACTGAATTGGAGCCAGCGCCGCCTACCGCTGCGCTGAGTGAGGATTTCCTCATACTCGTTGAGTATGTCATTGCTCACAGCCCAGAGGAACTTGCGCTGCAACCAGCCGGTGAAGATCACATTCAGCGGGTGCCCTGCCTTGGCAGCTTGGATCAAGACATGGGTGTCGATGCAAACAATCATGCGGCACGGGCGCTCGCAAGAGCTTCATCCAGGTCTTCATACTTGCCCGCCGTCCAGTCTTGCGCCAAGCCCTCGGCGAATTCCGCCCAGGCGGCGCGCAGCTCGAGTTCCTGCGCCAGATCGTGCAGCACGCCCCCCCCTTCATCGGGCAGGCGGTCCAGTTGCTCAATGAGATTGCGGCGCAGCACTTCGGATTTGGGGAGCATGCGCTTGGCGGCTGGTTCGGCGGTGATGGCCATGCCGTGGGCTAACTTACTTAGGAGGACTCTGCCACCGCGTTTTCCATTCGGCCACACGAGCCTGGGTTTCCGCCCCTCTCTCCCCCAGACCCCCTCACACCCCCGCTCCCTCGTTATTCCGGCCCGGCCCTTCAAAAGCAATTTCCTAGCAGAGAAAGCGTGAGGGAGATGGGGGCGGCGGCCATGCGTAACCGTTCGCGGTTCCCGGTTCTCAGTTCGCGGTTGGCTCCGCGCCTTGCTCAATGTGCCGCCATGCCGCCGATAAAGCCTTCCTGCTTGAGCACGAGGCGCTTACCCGCCCTGATGGCCAGAGCCTGGGCCATTGCCAGCCACCCAAAGAGCGTGGACCCCTTGGCTGGCTGCATGCCCTCCTCAAAAGAGGGTGAGACCGTCACTGAGCGCGGCTTGCTGAACCGGTGCTCAGCCTCGGCGGTGAAGACCTCGGTCTCCTCAATGATGGCGGTCACTCTTCCCATGTTGTGATGTTTAGCACCTCCATCATTAAATTCAAGGCCCTCCGATTCAGCGGGTAGCCCCCCTCACACCCCCGCTCCCTCGTTATTCCGGCCCGGCCCTTCAAAAGCAATTTCCTAGCAGACAGAAATCATTTCATTCCAAACCGAACCACCCCGGAAGGCACGGAACCAAGGCGCAGCCGGCGGGAATGGAATCCCGCCCTCCGGGAACAGGGACCTGCGGGCAGCAGTGCCCTCATCCCTCAGACACTAGCGGGCTGGGGGAGGTAGCGGGGCGGGTAGGCGGGGCGGGCAGGCGGGGGGTGAGTTGAGGGGGCTGGTGGAGGCGCGTGGCATGGTCCACGCGGGGATGCTGGCGGGGCGTGCCGGGGTGGGCGCTCCGGCCAGGAGGGCGCGGCTCATGACATCGAGCAGGGAGGGGTAGGAACCCAGGCGGCCCGAGCAGCAGGGGCAGCTGGGATGGGCCGGGCCGGGAGCGGGGGAGAGCCTCCAGGGCCGCTGGTGCGGTGGGCGCGGCACCGGCGGGAGGCGGCCGGTGGCGAGGATGTAACTGCGCAGCACCCATGCATCGGTGAGCTGCTGCACGAGCAGGGCGGGGTTCATCTCCGAGGGATCCCGCGGGCAGTGGAGGAGCGGCAGGCCGATGGAGGCGAATACGTCCTGCTTGTCCATGTGCCGCTTGGTGGAGGCGATGCGGAGGACATCGGGCTGCTCGAGATCGATGCCGATCATGGGCACCCAGTCCTGATTCCGGCAGATGAGGAAGTCGACGCGCTTTTCGTGCACTCGGTGGCGGTCGCCCAGGGAGCCGGTGACGGGGGTGACGATGTCGGCGAGGCTGACCTTGACGAAGATCTGGCAGCGGCCCTGGCTGAACTGCTGGAGGAGATCGAAGTAACGCGCCTCGGCAGGGCTGAGCACCGGCTTCGAAGCATAGACATGCGGGAAGCGGATGGGTGGGCCGGATGGAAGGACGAGATCGTGCATCAAGAAAACAAATATTATAATTACTATAGAGTGCGATTGGGGCAGGGCAACGGGGCATTCGGCAGCAATCGGGTTTTTTTTGGAGGTTTAACCGCCTCAAGAACCAAGATGAATGGTTTGAGAAGGCGGGCAGCGGGGAAATGACGTTTGGCTGCAACTGTCTGACAAACCACCCCAACCGTTCCTCATCCTCATCTTCTTACTCGGCTCGGGCTTGGGGCTGTGGCGTGTGGGCTGGGAGCAGGTGCGGACAGCGCGGAGGCTGTTTCCGCGTGCCGCTGTGGTGGAGGGCCGGGTCATCCGCAGCGGGAGCCAACCGCTTTCCAACGACGGAGAAACACACCGCAAAGGTTTGAAAACCGCTGAGCACCTGAACTCAAGGTGGCTTGATTGTGAGGCTGGAGAATCAGGAACTTTTTCGGGAGATGATCTCTAAATGGCCTTTCTTTGCGGTCATCCCGACTCTCGCGGTGCAACCTTGAGACCACGTTCCACGAACCACTCACTCCTCCCTGTCGCGGTGCGTCACGGAGCAGACGCCTTTTTTGCTCGGCGACTGGATGAAGGCGAGCAGGTGTGCGGCTTTTTCCGGCCATGCGTGAGTCGCGGCCTCGGCGAGGGCCTGGGCGAGGTTTCTGCCGGAGCAGAAGAGCAGATGAAACAGCTGCTTGATGGCAGCGCGGTCGGCAGTGGTGAAGCCCTGGCGCTTCAGGCCGATGACATTGAGGCCGGACATGCGGTTCAGCCGGTTCACGGAGCAGTAGGGCGGCACGTCCTTGCTGATGCTGCTGTGCCCCTGCACGAGCGAAAAGTCGCCGATGCGGATGAACTGATGAAAGCCCGCTCCGCCGCCGACGAAGCAGTGGCTGCCCAGATGCGTGTGACCGGCGAAAAGCACGGCATTGGCCACGGCGTTGTGATTTCCCACCTGCACATCATGGGCGAAGTGGACATTCGCCATGATGAAATTGTCATCGCCGATCTGGGTCACGCTGCCGGGCTTGGAGCCACGGTGGATGGTGCACTGCTCGCGGATCACATTGTTCGTGCCGATAATCACCTGGCTTAGCGTGGCGGGATCAAAGGACAAATCCTGCGGCAGCTCGCCGATGATTACTGCCCGTCCGATCTGTGTACCCTGGCCGATGGTGGTGTCCCCCATCACCTGCGCATGGGCCCCGATGACGACACCCGCCGCGAGTTTCACCGGCCCCTCGATCAAGGCATAAGCCCCGATGCAGACACTGGAGTCGATTTGAGCGAGAGGATCGATCAGTGCGGTGGCATGAATCATGAACCGCTCCATGGGCGAGCCAGCCACCATACGCAAACGGCTACTTTGAAGGTGGGGAAATGACGTGAGCCTGCAACTGTCTGACAAACACTCAAACCCACAGTGGATAGGTCCACCAAGGCGGCAGGTTGACCTTGCCGAGCCAAGGTTCCCAGAAGAGGCCACACCGCAGAGGTTAGAAAACCGTAGAGATGAGTTCAGAAGTGGATTTTTCGGTGAGTCAGATTTCTGTTCTCCATGCGTCCCGCCTGTCTCCAAACGGTCTTCATCCTCGTCTTTCTGGCTTGCCCGATGCAGGCTGAAGACTACGCATGCCATCGTGAACGCGGCTTTTGTGCCGCTCCGACGCGCTTTGTACACACCATCTCCCATGGCTTCCATCTCTCGCTCTCAACTCAAGGCGGCCTGCGAACAGGAGAACTGGGATTTGCTCGACCTGCTGCTCGAAACCGATGCGACCCACCTCAATGACAAGGCGCTCTTCACCGATACCTGGGGCGACTGGTGGGGGCTGCTGATGGAAGTGATCTATCGAAAGTCACCCGACGGCCTGCGGGTGCTCCTGAAACACGGCGCGAACCGCGACACCGGCCGCTGGGGCGATGGCATGCCGCAATCAGCCCTCGAAGCCGCCGAAGGAAAGCCCGAGATCCTCGCCCTGCTACAAGACCCAGCACGCCCCACCAACTCGCGCCAGACCGATCCGCCCCTGCCAGCCGCCGATCCCGCGCTCGATGAAATGGGCCGGATCCGTGATGCCACGGGCTTGGCTTTTCAAGAAGGGCAAAACCGTTGAAAGGTAGCCCGCAGAAGGTGCGGCAGGAGCTGGCGGTGACTATTCGCTGAACTTGGCTGCCGGCCCGAGATCCGCAGCACCGGCACCTCGGTGGGCTGTGATGAAGGCTTCGGGGGAGAGGCGGTTGAGGGGGGTATCGGCGTAGCCTTCGGCGGGGTTGATGTAGGGGCCTTGGCGCACTTCAAAGTGGAGGTGGGCTAGGTAGGCTCCCTCCGCCGTGCCGACGGTGGCGATCTTTTCGCCACGATGAACCCTCTGGCCGTTTTTGACGAGGATCTGGTCGAGGTGCGCATACATGGTCTGCACCACTGGTCCGGCCTCATCACCGAGCGGGAGGCGATGGGCGACGATGATCATCTTTCCCCAGCCGGAGCCGGGCATGCCGGTGTAAACGACGCGGCCCGCTCCGGCGGCGAAAACGGGATCACCGAGGTCGGAATTCTGGCCGCCGATGCCGTTGAGGTCATCGCCGAGGTGCCGGGCAATGCGGAAGGGCCGGGCATAGTAGGTGAGCGCTCCGTGCTGGGAGCCGAGCGGCATGTCAAAGCGGGTGGCGAGGGGGAGCGTGACGATTTCCTCGGGCGTGAGGCGGTGGAAGGCCGGATCAAACGGCACCGCAGCCTGAGGCGAGGCGCTTTGAACACGCCACCACCAAAATCCCGCCGCGCTGGGGACGAGAAGGAGGCTGAAAATGATGGCAAGAGCACGAACGAAGGCCATGCTGCCCAGCATGGCACGCTTCAAACCTCCTGGTCAATGCCCCGTCTGCGGCGAATGGGTCCCCAAAGGCCAGGCGGCCTGCGATGAATGCGGCGCGTGCGAGAAGTCCGGCTGGAAGAATACGGACTCGTCTCCCACCTACGACGGCCTCGATCTGCCGGACGATGAGTTTGATTACGATGACTTCGTCGCTCGTGAATTTGGCTCCGCGAAGCCGAAGGGCACGGTGAGCGGCAATCAGCAGAGCCTGTGGTTCTGGGTGGGCATCGCCCTCGTGGCTGCCATCTTGCTCGGCTACCTGATGCCGTTGCTGCGCGGGAGGTGAGGTAGCGTGAACGACACCGGATTTTGGGCAAACAACGCGGCT
This sequence comes from Prosthecobacter sp., assembly GCA_044370285.1. GTDB lineage: Bacteria > Verrucomicrobiota > Verrucomicrobiia > Verrucomicrobiales > Verrucomicrobiaceae > Prosthecobacter. The sequence goes on along the minus strand of JBILVU010000001.1, from coordinate 17,529 downwards.
CTCGACAAGCAACGACTCGTTTGATACGATCCGCCCACCATGAACAGTGTCGCCATTCAACTGCCAGATGACCTCACCCGCTTTGTACAGCAGTCGGTGAGTTCGGGTGCTTATCTCGACGCGAACGACTTTGTGGTCAGTGTGATCGCCACATTCAAAGAGCAAGTCGAAGCTCCCTTCACCGATGAGGAAGCGGTTAAGCTGGCGACTCTGCGAACCGATGTCCAACACGCGGCTGACCAGCTCGATCGTGGCGAAGGTATTCGCGATTTTGACTGGGATGCCTTTCTCGCGGAGCGCCATCGTGCCCACGCTGCCAAACATGCCGCCTGATCCATGCCTGAGATCGTCTATTCGCCGGACTCACTCGTCGATCTGAGGGACATCTGGGACTATGTCGCCCAGGACAGTGTTTTACAGGCGGACAGGCTCATTCTTAGACTCCGGAGTAAACTCCATCACCTCTCTCGCTGGAATACGCTCGGCAGACCGAGGCCGGAATTAACCCGCGAATGTCGAAGTTACCCTGTCGGCAAATACTGCATCTACTACCGGCCCATCATGGATGGCATTGAGCTTTTGCGATTGATTCATTCGGCGAGAGACATCCAGAGGATTGCTTTTCCTCGGTAATCGGCGAACCACTCACCTCCGCCACCCTCGGAACCGGCACCTCGCCGAATACGTCATGGAGGTCGCTGAGGATGTGGTGTCGTATGGAGTGGGAAAGGTAGGTAGGTAGATAGATCAATCCCAAAGTACCTCATGGATAGTCCCCGGTGAACTCACAGGCACTGCTCCTGGCCAATAATTGGCAGGAGCAGTGCGGCGGACGCAGGATGCACCTAATGATTTAAGATTCGCTCGTTCCTTGGTAGTTAGCTTTGGAAGAAGCAGCAGGACACAGTTCGTTGATGGTGTGTCAACATGGGGAATCACCCAGATACTCTGAGGCCCATGTTTTGCCAAAATTTCATCCAAACAGGAAATAATCTGATCATGCGCATTTGTGTTTGGAGCAATCATCGCATGAGGTGTTTTCAAAAAATCCCATAGCAACATCGGATCGCGTTCTGCTGCGTCTTGAGGGGAGCCTAGCCGGTGCATGTCCCAGCCAGCGCATGCAATGAAACATAGTGCTGCCCCAATAAGTGAACGGAAGACGAGTTCGCCCGTTGTTTGCTCCGAAACACCCGACCAGCTGGCCATAGACAGTATCAACAAGCTCAGAAAGAACCCTCCAAAAAAGCGTAAAGCGTCCCGAACCCGCATCTGCCTTAGCAATCGTTGTCCTTCAGTCATTGTCTTGGGCAGTTTAGATTGAAAAGCTCTTCACTACCTCCTCCGCGATGATCTCAAGGCCCTCCTGCACGATGTGCGGAGGCTGCGAGTACGTCAGGCGGAGGCATTCGTGCGGATGCTGCCAGGGCTGGTCGAGGCCGTAGGCGAAGTAGTGGCCGGGGATGACGAGGACTTTTTTCGCTTTGAGGCGGCGGTAAAGTTCGGCGGCGGGGATGGGCAGGCCTTTGATCCACAACCAGAGGAAAAAGGCTCCTTCCTGCGCGTGGAGAGCCCACGGGACTTTTTCGCCGAGGGCAGCGGTGAGGATGGCTTTGGCGTGCTCGCTGCGTTCGCGATAAAATGGGCGGATGGTATCGCGGCCGAGCTTAATGAGCGTGTCATCGGCGAGCAGCGGGGTGAGGATGGACTGGCCGAGGTTGCCATTGGCGAGGCTGACGATGGCGTTCATGTTCGACAATGCTTTCACGATGGGTGCGTCGGCGACGATGACGGCGTTTCGCACGCCGGGGAGGCCGACTTTGCTCATGCTGATGCTGAAGATCATGCCGGGCTGCCATTTCGGCTGGAAGCCGTTGTGGATGACGCCGGGGAAGGGATGACCGTAGGCGTTGTCGATGATGAGCGGGATGCCTTGGGCCGTGCAGAGGGCGTGAAGGGTGTCGAACTCGTTTGGCGTGAGTACATTGCCGGTGGGATTTGTGGGGCAGCTCACGGCCATGGCGGCGATGGAGGGATCGAGCCGCAGGTGGTCGAAATCGACGTGGTATTTGATTTCGTGCGGTGCGGTCTCGACGATTTTGGGCAAACAGGCGGTGAACTGGCCTTCGCAAAGGGCTTGGTTGGCGTAGCCGATGTATTCCGGCAGCAGCGGAAAGAGCACGCGGCGTTTTTTGCCTGCCGTATCGCCGGCAAGGAGGTTGAAGAGCAAAAAGCAGGCGCTTTGGCTGCTGGGCATGACGGCGATGTTTTCGCGGGTCAGGTCCCAGCCGCATTCGCGTTTCAAAAAGGCCGCCATGGCTTCGCGGAAGAGCGGATTGCCGCCGGGCGGGTCGTAGTTGAGGAGCGTTTTATCGATGCTGCTATCGGCGAGCATTCCGCTCATGCGTTGACGCCAGAGGGCCTGCACCTGCGGAATGGCCGCAGGCTGGCCGCCGCCGAGCATGCGCATATCCGGCGTGGTGGTGAGGGCCTCACCACAGTCGTCCATGAGTTCCTGGATGCCGCTGGGGCCGCCGAGGCGTGAGCCGATGTCTGAAAAGTGGATATTCACGCCGCAGCATGAAACAGGAACAGGGAACCGAAAGCCTCGAATTCATCCGACTCGCGTGCTCACCCAATGGCGAATATCGAAGTCCTGTGAGGTCTTTTCCGCCTGCCATCGGCCATCAGCATTCAGGCGAAAGCTGCCGATCCAGCGCTGGTGCCACTTTTCAGGCTCGATCATGCTGAGGTGGCGTTTGCTGCCCACTTCGTAAAGGTGATAGACCTCACCGCAGACGGGCTCGAAGCCGAACTGGGCTTCGTAGATGAGCTTGTTCCAGTTGAAGGCATCGATCACATCCATGTAGCGCTCTTGGATCTCGACCATCTCCTGCTGGAGCTCACGTTCCACGCGGGAAACGCCGCGGGATTTGAAGTTCGTGAGATCCTGGGGGACGATTTTCGGCGCGAGGCGGGATGCCGGATAGGGCAGATAGTTGCCGCGTGGCTCGGGGGCTTGCAGGGCTGTGTCGATGGGGTCCAAAGCGTGTGGGGGAAAGGTTGGAAGAATACGCCGGGCTTCAAACGATGGATTGAACGGAAGCGTTGCCAGCGTCACAAACTTTGCCTACTCTGCCACTATGAGCCGACTCACCACCGCCCTGAACCTCCTCGCCTGCGCCGTGCTGGCCTCCTGCGCTTCCTCGACCATGGACTCGATCCCGATGGGAGCGCAGATGCAGATTTACAAGGATCAGGCCCAGCGTGACTTCCAGTCAGAGTTTGCCCGCCTCGGCGAACTGCGCATGAGTAACGTGCTCTCCGAAGCCGAATATCAGACCCAGCTCGCGGATTTGAACGACAAGGTGGTACAGCGAGCGCACACGTTGGCCTGGGATCAGCACAATCTGGCAGAGATGGAGCGCCGGGCGCAGGGCGTCCCCACGCCTGCCGCACCTGTCATGAACATGGCGCCCAATGCCATGAATGGCGGCGCGGGTGGCCAGTCGATGTACCGCTCCTACCAGCAGCAGTTTAATTCAGCGGCTGGCGTCGGCGGTGGCAATCAGCTCTCCCCCGGCCAGATGCAGTCACGCATGTCCTCGCAGGGTGGTGCGCTGAGTCGGCAAAACTTCCCTGGTTCGATCTACGACGATCCCACCTACAACCAGTAAAGGTTAGCCGTCTGCCAGCATGGCTCGCAGGCCGGAGAAGAAGTTCGTGTTTTCCTCCTGCGTGACGGTTTCATTCATGTGGCGGGTGTAGTCCATCTCCTGGACAAACTTGCGGTCGAGTTCCTTCAGGAAAGGACTCGGCAAGGAGGTCTGCTTTTGACCCCATTTCACGCGGTTGCGGGTGTAGCTGATCGTCAGGCGCTGCTTCGCCCGCGTGATGCCCACATAGAAAAGCCGACGCTCCTCATCTACGCGGCCCTCTTCATAGCTGCGGCGATGGGGCAGGATACCCTGCTCCAGGCCCGGCAGATATACGATGGGGAATTCGAGACCTTTGGAAGCGTGCATCGTGATGAGGCAGACGCCTTTTTTCTTCTCGATGTCGTCCTTGTCCTCTCGCTCGTCATCGAGGCTGATTTGATCGAGATAGCCGCCGAGGCCGTCCGCACGGTTCGCCTCATCGTAGGCGTTCACCGTCTTGAGCATCTCACTCACGCCGGTTTCCCAGCGCACGGTGTCCTCGGGTGTTTTCGCGCCTTTTTTCAGCCACGCGAGGTATTGCGTCTCCTCCAGCAGCATCTCCGTCATCTGGCCGATCAGGGTGCCGGGCGTGCTGGCGGCGCTGTGATACTTCGTGATGAGGGAAACGAAGCCAGTCACGGCCAAGCGAGCCTTTTCCGGCACCTGTCGCTGCCAGTCCGGATCGCAAAGCGCCACCCACACGCTGTGATGCTTTTCCATGCTGCGCTCGCGGGCCAGCTCGGCAATCGAGGGCGTGATCCCGCGGGCAGGCACATTGATGATGCGGAGCAGGTCGATGTCCGAATGTGGGTTCGCGATGGTCTTCAGGTAGGCCACGATGTCCTTCACCTCGCGGCGGTCGAAGAAGCTGCGGGCACCGACGACGCGATACGGGATCTTGCGCTGGCGAAAGGCCTGTTCGAGCACGCGGGACTGGTCATTCGTGCGGAAAAGCACGGCGAAGTCCTCCCACTCGCGCTTATCGCGGAAGTGCATGGCTTCTACCTCCTTAGTGATCATGTCCGCCTCTTCTTTTTCATCGGCGGTGATCACGAGCTGCACGTTGTCGCCCTTCTCCGTGCGGCACCAGAGGCTCTTCGGACGGCGTCCGGCGTTGAATTTGATGAGGCTGTTCGCCGTGTGGAGGATCTGCGTCGTGCTGCGGTAGTTCTCCTCCAGCTTTACGACATGCGGATTTGGGAAGAAGTTTTCGAACTGGGTGATGTTCGTGATCTCCGCCCCGCGCCAGCCATAGATGCTCTGATCGTCATCACCCACCACGCAGACGTTGAAGGGCGGCGGCACCAGCGCTTTCAAGAGACGCATCTGGAGCGAATTCGTGTCCTGGAACTCATCCACCATCACAAAGCGATGCCGCGCCTGCACCTGACGGCGCACCTCGGCGGTGTTTTCGAGCAATTGCACGCCGAGCAGCAGCAGATCGTCGAAGTCCATCACATTGCGGCCGCGCATCTCGCCCTGGTAGCGCTCCATGATCGCCGCCTCGGTCGATTCCTCCGCGTTGCCGATGCTGTTGCCATCATTCTTCGCCTTGCTGATGCGCGATAGCATGACGTTGGCATCGATCGACTCCTCACTCGTGAGCAAGGTTTTGAGCACCTGCTTCATCAGGCTCTCCTGCTCCGATTGGCTGTAAATGACGAAGTTATTTTTGTAGCCCACATGCTCCGCGAACTCGCGCAGCAGCTTCGCGCAAAAGGCGTGGAAAGTGCCCACGGCGATCTTTTTGCCCAGCCCGTCCCGCACCATGCCCTTCACACGCTCGCGCATCTCGTTCGCGGCCTTGTTGGTGAACGTCACCGCCAGGATGTGCTTCGGCTCGATGCCCTCATTCACCATGTGGGCGATGCGGGCCGTGATCACACGGGTCTTGCCCGTGCCGGCGCCCGCGAGGATCAGCAGCGGCCCGTGAATGTGCGTCGCCGCCTCCCGTTGCTGGGGATTGAGAGTGCCGGTGAATCCACTCATGGCATCGTCGCGCTCCCCACCATCCGCCCGACAACACGCCGCGCCATAGCGGCGAGTTTTTCAGAGCGGGTAAAAACAGAATTCATGCCCTGCTCATGGCACGCGAAGGCAGTGATGCAAGCAGCAGCATTTACAGGATGGATTATGCCTTACGACGCCGACTTCCGAGCATCAGCCGGATGCGAGTTGGGTGCCTGCGTCCGCTGATTAGCCCCAGAATAAGCAGCCGCGCGGCACCGTCTGGCGCAAAAAAGACCTTGTGGGAAAAACGAGCTAGCTTGACCCAGCGAATGGACTCTCCAGAAGCGAGGAGCTGGCCTCTGAGCGTGCCCGAGGCGAGGCCGCGCAGCGCCGTCTTGAAATCCGCCTCAAACAGGTCCGCCAGATCTCCGTCGATTTCCTCGAACCATGCCTTCGACTCTCGAAAATCCTGCGCTGCCGCCGGGTGGTGCGTCAGTTCAAAGCGAGAATCCATAGGCCTCCTCGGTCGAGAGGCCTTTCACCAGGCCGCTGCGAAGATCGGCGGCACGTTTTTTGAGTTCTTTGACCAGACCGGCGTCCGCAGCCGGTTCTTCGAGGCTTTCGAGCAGTAGCACGGCTAGACTCATGCGCTTGTTGGCAGGAAGCTTGAGAGCACGTTGGCGGATTGGCATACGGACGGTGGTCATGGGTGAATGCTAGTCACCGGGGCAAAACCAGCAAGCTAGCATTTGCCCCGCACTTCTGCCTGCGCTTGTTCACCAACTCATCTCGTGACCAAACAAGCCGTCCTCGACCAGTTCCGCGCCGTGCTGCAAGCCGATCTCGACACGCTCATGCGTGCCGCGCAGGGAGCCTTCGCTGCGGCGACTGACCCGGACAGCAAGGCCGAAAACAAATACGACACGCGCACGCTGGAGGCCTCCTACATTGCCCGTGGGCAGGCAAAACGTGTCACGGAGCTTCAGGAAGGTGTGCAGGCCTTTTCAGCGCTTTCGGGTATCGAACTTGATGAAGGCTCCGCAGCTTCATTGGGCTCACTCGTGGCTTTGGAAGGTCCAGACGGCGTCGATCACTACTTCATCGGCCCGGCGGCTGGAGGCATGGAGATTCGCCACGAGGGTCGAGAGGTTGTCGTCATCACGCCAAGCTCACCCATGGGTCAAAAACTCGTCGGCAAGCGAGTCGGTGACGTCGTGGCCATTCGTACTGGCGTGACGGCAAAGGTCGTTGGCGTGAAGTAAACCTATCTCGTGGCCAGTCCACGCTCACGCCATTCGTTGAGTACTTTGGGCAGCAGGACGTGTTCGACCTGCTTGATGCGGTCGTGCAGGACGGTGGCGGTGTCGCCGGGGAGGACGGGGACGGGGCCTTGTTCGAGGATTGCACCGGCATCGATTTCGGCGGTGACGAGGTGGACGGTGCAGCCGGCTTCGGCATCGCCAGCATCGAGAGCGTCCTGCACGGCATGTGCGCCCTTGTGCTTCGGCAGCAGGGAAGGGTGGACGTTGACGATGCGGCCTGAGTAGTGACTGATCACCGGCTCTTTGAGGATGCGCATGAAGCCGGCGAGCACGACGACATCCACCCGCGCCCGTTCGAGATGATCGAAGATCTCTTTCTGCGCGGCCTCACCGAGCTTTTTGGGGTTCGAACCTGGATCGACGAAGTGCGCTGGAAGCCCGGCCTGCTTCGCGATTGCGAGGAAACCGGAGTCTTTTTGATCGGAAATGGCCGCCACGACCTCCGCGTCGAGTTTTCCAGCCTGAATGGCATCGACGATGGCTTTGAAGTTCGAGCCAATGCCGCTGCCAAGCACGGCGAGGCGCAGTTTGCCGCCTTGAGGCGCGTGCATTTTTTGAATGGTGGCCGTGGTGGATCGGCCGGGCACCAGTGGCAGGATGCGGATCTCCGCGCCCACGGATTGCAGCGCGGAGCGTTCCTCGGCATTCAGCGACTCGACGGTGTAGTCGCCACCCTTGGCATACACATGTGGGCGGATGGCTTCGATGAGGCTGGTGGCTCGTTCATCGCCAAAAACGACCACGACATCCACGGCTCGCAGGGCGCACAAAACCTCCGCGCGGTCGTTTTCGTTGTTCAGTGGCCGGTCGGGGCCTTTGAGGGCGCGGACGCTCGCATCGGAGTTCAGCGCTACGACCATCGCATCGCCCAAGGCACGAGCATCCGCCAGGTAGCGGACGTGGCCGGCGTGCAGCAAATCGAAGCAGCCATTGGTGAAGACCAGCTTCTTCCCCTGGGCGTCCAATTGATCACGGAGCTGCCGCACTTCGGCAGCCGTGGCAGGGGTGAAATCAGCATCGGTCATGCCTTTGCTCATGGCGTGAACCACTGCCGATGCAAGAATCAATGCTTCACCGTGCCGAGATGCTTTTTGAAGAAGGCATCGGCGATGTCCACCGTCTCGGCACACCAGGGATCGCTCATCCAGAAGGGATGCGGAGCGTGCTTGAGGGTGTGGACGGCGGTTTCGATGCCGAGAGCCTTCAATTTCTCCATCATCTCCGCACGGCCGATTTTGAGCGTGTCCTTCTCGCCTTCGATAAAGATTGTGGGGCAAACGCCCGCTCGCACATGGGTGATGGGTGAGGCGGCGGCATACAGATCCGGTTTCTCGGCAGCGGTGGAGCCAAAGAAGAGCAGCGCGCCTTCATTCGTCTTGTCCTTGTTCGCGGCGACGAGGTCCTGTGTGGCGGCCATGACGATGCAGGCCTTCACGGCGCCGCTTTGATCTTTGAACGGGCCGTCACCCTCAAACGCGGCGAGGCCGCTGGTCATGGCGGTGAGGCCGGAGAGATGCCCGCCAGCGCTGCCACCCATGCAGCCGATGCGCTCGGGATCGAGTTTGAGTTCCTTGGCATGCGCACGCAGGCAGCGCAGCGCGGCTTTGCAGTCGTGGATGGCGGCGGGATACTTCGCCTCGGTGGACAGGCGGTAGCTGACGAGGGCGGTGACAAAGCCACGCTGCGCCAGCCGCTCCATCATCGGCTTGTCCGCTTCGACCTGGCGGGCCTTCCAGCCGCCGCCGTGGATGTCGAGGATGCATGGGTAGGTGCCGGGCGCATCGGGGACGTATACGTAGAGCTCAACATTGTGCTCGGGATGCTTCTCGACCTCGAGGGTCTTCAAGGTGAAGCCCGCGGGCGTCTGTGGATTGAGCTTCTTCCACTTCGGGGGCGCGTCTGCGGCGTGGGTCGAAAGGGCGAGGGCGAGGAAAAGAGCGAGGCGCTTCATGTGGCTGGCATGAACTCCGCCGTCGCATCGTTCTTTCCCGCGCATGACCTTCTCTACCGACCGCCTTGGCATCATCGGCATGGGCCTGATGGGCAGCGCCGTGATGAAACGCACCGGCGCGGCCTGCGGCTGGGATCTCGACGCATCTCGCTGCGTGAAGGCGAAGACGGCCGACGAGGTTTTCAGCCGCTGCGAGGTCGTTTTTCTCTGCCTGCCGAATTCCGGCATCGTGCGGGAGGTTTTGCGAGGTGCGGCCTTGAAGCCCGGCCTCATCGTGATCGATACCACGACCGGTGATCCGGCCGAAATGGCGGCTCTCGGGGCTGATTTGGCCGCCCAAGGCATCCACTACCTCGATGCGACGATTTCCGGCAGCAGCGTCCAACTGGCTGCGGGCGATGTTTTGGTCATGGCGGGTGGTGACGCGGCGGTTTTTGAGCGTTGTCGGGAGTTGTTCGCCAAGATAGCCCGTGACGCGGTTCACACGGGGCCATGCGGCAGCGGGGCCAAGATGAAACTGGTCACCAATCTCGTCCTCGGCCTCAATCGGGCTGCTTTGGCCGAAGGACTCGTTTTTGCTGATCAGCTAGGTGTGGAGGGAAAGCAGGCGCTGGACGTTTTGCGCCGCAGCATGGCTTACTCCCGCATCATGGACACGAAGGGCGAAAAGATGCTCGCGCGTGATTTCACGCCGCAGGCCAAACTCTCGCAGCACCTCAAAGATGTGCGCCTGATGCTCGCCGCCAGTTCGATCCCGCTGCCGCTGAGCGAGACGCATCGCGAACTGCTCGAAAAAGCCGAGGCGCTCGGTTTTGGCGAGGCGGATAACAGCGCGGTGATCGAAGCCATTTCAAACGCATGACCTCCCGCCAACGCTACCTTGTTCTCGTCACGAGCTTTCTCGCGCTGGTCTTTGATGGCGTGGAGCTGGGATTGATGCCGGTGGCCTCTCTTTCAGTGTCGAAGAGCCTGCTGGGGCCGGCGTTCACGCCGGAGTTGGGTGGCGAGTGGTTTGCGCGGTTCACGGCGGCGCTGATGCTCGGTGCGGCGATCGGTGGCATTGCGCTCGGCAGCCTGGGAGATCGTGTGGGACGCACGCGGGCGATGGGGGTGTGCATTTTGTTCTACTCGGTTTTCGCGGCGTTGGGGGCCTATGCGCAGGATCAGTGGCAGATGCTGGCGCTGCGGTTTTTGGTGGGGCTAGGGGTGGGCGGGCTGTGGCCGAATGGCATCGCGCTCGTTTCGGAATGCTGGAGCGGAGCGTCGAGGCCGCTGGTGTCCGGTGCGATGATGGCGGGGCTGAATGCGGGCATCTTGCTGCTCTCGCAGCTCGCGTTGAAATGGTCGATCACGCCGGAGTCGTGGCGCTGGGTGTTTCAATTCGCGGGCGTGCCGGCCTTGCTGGGTGTGTTTGTTCTGCTGGCCTTGCCGGAGTCGCCGAAATGGCTGGCAACGCGTGGTGAGGTGAAGGCGGTGACGCCGCTGCGGGAGCTGTTTCAGCCTTCGCTGATTCGTTTCACGCTGATTGGCATCCTCATTAGCGCCATCCCGATGATCGGGGCGTGGTCAGCGAGCAAGTGGATGATCCCGTGGGCCGATAAAATCGCCGGAACGGCCAACGTGGGTTACAAAGCGGCCACGCAGGGCTGGTGGGCGCTGGGAGCCACGCTCGGCAGCTTTGCCGGGGCGCAATTCGCGAGCTGGATGGGGCGGCGGCAAAGCTATGCACTCATCAGTGTGACGACCTTTGCGATCACCTTCGTCATGTTTCAAAAGACCGCCCCGCTGCGTGAGGGCTTTCACGCCATCGTCTTCATCCAAGGCTTCGTGGCCACGCTGTTCTTCGGCTGGCTGGCGCTGTATCTGCCGGAGCTGTTTCCCACCCGTGTGCGTGCCACGGGCAGCGGCTTGGCCTACAATTCCGGCCGTTTTGCCACCGCCTTCGGCGTGCTGGCGGCGGGTTATCTTTTCGCTGCGCTGGGTGGTGACTATCCACGCGTCGGCACGATTTGCGCCAGCATCTATGCGCTGGGCTGCGTGGTCATCTGGTGGGCGCCGGATACGAAGGCGCGGGGGCTGGAGGGCTGAGTCGCTTACTTCACCTGCTTCATCGCCACGAGGCGGGTGGTCACTTGCTGGCGGACGGGAAGGATTTTGCCATCGACGCTGAGATTCACGACGGCGAGGAGGACGGAAAGCGAGACGGTCTGCCTTTCGAGATCGAAGAAGATCTGCCCGGTGACTTTGGAATCGGCGGCGACTTTCACGGAGCGTTTCGTGCCCTCGTCCGGCTGGGTCTCCATCGTGCCTTCAAAAGCGATCTGCGCATGTTTTCGACCGTTGCGGTCCACGATGCCCTCAAACTTGGATTTGAGCTTCACCTGCACCTGACCGGCTTCGGAAAAGGGGATGACCTCGTCGCTGATCCATTTGTCGCCCGGGCGGACGGGGATTTTGGGCAGGCCCATTTCCATCGAGCGACGGTAGAGGGTGGCGAGCTGCTTCGCATCGGCGATGGAGGTGAGATCGGGGTTTTCATCGCCGCTGACCATAGAACTGATGTCCCGCACGTCTTGGAAATCACCCTGGGGATTGTAAACGAGGGTGAAACTGCGCCCGGCGGCTCCACCGACGGCTTTTTGCAGCACGGGGAGGGCATCGGCCATCTTGGCGGAGTCGAAAGGATGCAGCAGGCCGTCCTGGAGAAGCTCTCCCTTGAGCGAATCAATGCTGACGCGGGCAAGCTGCTCACCGGCGTCATTTTTCGTGACCTTGATGGAGGTCGTCTGGCGCATGCGGAGCTTCTGATCGTGCTTTTGGCCGATGGTGGTGAGAAGCGTGGTGGTGTCCGTGTCCGATTCCTGAAGGTAAAACTGGCCGGGTTCCCAGCGGAGCCGCACCTCGATCGTTTCCTCCTGGGCTTGGCAAAGGGTGGCCGCGAGGGCGAGGAATTGGAAAAGGGCGCGGGGAAGCATGGCGGCGGGGATACCGTAGGCCGGGCGGTTTGGCAACCGGGGCATGAAGCGCCGTTTTTTCGTCGGCTTTGGGTCTTGGCAGACAGGTTTGATAAAATCTGCCTGGAAGTTGGCACGCTTCCCGCTAAAAGAACTTTGCGCACCGGTCAGCCGGGAAAAATCATCCTTCTGTCGGCCTCATCGTTGCAATCCCAGAAACCACATATCTAATTGCCGTTAACCATGAAAAAAATCGAAGCAATCATCAAACCCTTCAAATTGGAGGATGTGAAAGAAGCCCTCGCTGAGGTAGGCGTCGAAGGCATGACCGTCGTGGAGGTGAAGGGATTTGGCCGTCAAAAAGGCCATACTGAAATTTATCGCGGCAGTGAATACACCGTCGATTTCCTTCCCAAGGTGAAGATCGAAGTCGTCGTGGACGATAGCCGTGGCGATGACGTCGTGGCTGCCATCCAGAAGGCTGCCAACACCGGCAAGATCGGTGACGGCAAGATCTTCGTGAGCGCTGTGCTCGATGCCATCCGCATCCGCACGGGCGAGCGTGGCTCCGATGCCGTGGCTTCCTCCGCGAGCTAATTTACCCCCCCAATACCGCTTCATTTGTTGAACAAAGGCCCGCCTGCTCCCGCAGGTGGGCCTTTTGTTTTTTATCGGGCCACACGTCCAAAGCGGTGGTGAAGGCGTAGAACAGGCAATGTATAAACTCCTGCTCTTATCCTGCCTGTTGCTGACCGCCTGCTCCAGCCTCCCGAACCCCAATTCGCCGTCTGGCAAGGTGAGCGATGAGGCGGTGAAGCTCCTCGAAAAAAGTGCGGCGAAGGCCGGCAAGCCCTGGCGGAGCCTGGAGAAAGTGGAGGTGGCCTTCACCGGCGAGTGGACGAAGATCGTGCAAAAGATGCAGCCGGATCTGGTGAATGCCGAGTATCGGAAAAGCTCCCGCGAGGTGTATTTTCCGCGTTTGAGCCGGGTGGAGCAGACGCACACGGGGCCGCGAGGCATCAAAAGCGTGGTCCGTAGGCCAGGGAAGATCGAGGTGAGCTTCAGCGAATACCGCACGGCGACCGAGGTGGAAAAAGATGCCGCTGCACTCGTGGCGGATGCTTACACGATGTTCGTTTTCGGGGCGGACTTTCTCCTGTCACGCGGCAGCGATTGGCGACTTTGGTTGTCAATGCAGCGTCAGGAAATCGAGGGCGATCCCTGCTCGCTGGTTTTCGGCACGCTGAAGCCCGGTGTGGGCCGCTCGGCGGAGGACAAGGTCATCGCCTGGATCAGCCAACGGGATCACCGCCTGCGCCGGGTGCAGTTCACGCTCAATGGCCTCGAATCGACCGCTGGCGCGGATGTCGATGTGACTTTCAGCGATTTCCAGCCCGGCACAAACGGCACCGAATGGCCCCGTCACTTCCTCGAAACCGTGCGTCGTCCTTTAACTCTGAAAGCGCATGAGTGGCGGATGACGGAGCTGAAGGTGAAATAGCTCACCCGGCTCGTTTTCGCCGAAACGTGCCGGGAGTCATGCCGGTGCGTTTGCGGAAGGCTTCGGCCATGTATTGAGGGTGAGTGAAGCCGCATTTCGCGGCGATGGCGTCGAGCGTCAGATCGGTTTGGAGGAGGAGCTTTTCCACGGCGGCAAAGCGCAGGCGGGCGATCTCTTCACCAGGGCTACGGCCGATGAGGGCCTTCATGCGGCGTTCGAGCACGCTGCGGGAGAGGGCGCATTCGCGGGCCACGCGGGCCACATCGAGCGGCTGGGTGGCGTTTTGGCGGATGAACCGCAGGGCGGCGGCGATGCGTGGGTCCTCGACGGCCACGATGTCGCTCGACTGGCGGGTGACGATGTCGCCAGGGGCGTGGAGGTGGCGTTCGCCGGGTTTCGGTAGGCGTTTTTGGGTCATCCATTCGTCGAGCACTCGTGCGGCATCGTAGCCCACCGCCTGCCCGCGAAGTCGTACACTCGAAAGCGGGGGCGAGGCGGTTTCGCAGAGCATGTTGTCATTTTCCGCGCCGACGACGGCGAGCTCCTCTGGCACGGCGAGAGCCGCCCGACGGGCCGCGTCGAGCACCCAGAAGCCCATCTGGTCGTTCACGGCAAAGACGCCGACGGGCTTGGGTAACTCCCGCAGCCAGTCGGCGAGGTCTCGCTGGTGCTGCTCCCAGTTTTTGCGTTTGGATTGAAACACCGGACACTCGAATCCGGCATCGTTCACGGCCTGGATGAAGGTATCACGCCGTTCGAGGAAGAAATGCTCCGAGGCGTCCTGCACGCAGGCGAAGTGCTGGAAGCCGAGCGTGCGAAAATGTGCCGCCACGCGGCTGCCGATGACGCTGTTGTCGATGCCCACAAAGGGAAAAGGATGCTTCAGCATGCTCGTGCGCAACTCGACGACGGGCAGCTTCGTGGCCTTGAGCTGCCGAATCATCGTCTCATCCACCGTGCGCGAGAGGATGCCATCGCCGTGCCAGTTTTTCAGCCAATCCGGAAAGCTGCTGCGCAGATCTCTCGGCTCCAAATAAAGCGACCACGGCCCGTGCTCGGCCACATAGCGCCGGATACCGCGCACGATATCGCGTCCATAGGACCGCGAGGTATCGACGAGGATGGCGACGGAGGGCAAACGCATAGGGCAAAGGGCAGAGAGTAATGCCAAGCGCCGAAACTCGTCCACGATGGAATGGAACTCTTCGCCCGACGCCCTTGGCTCTTCGCTTCAGTTCCGCAGCAGCCCGAGCAGTTCCCGCATGCGCAGCTCGATGTTGAGCAGGCTGGCCTGCACGCCGGAGAGCCATTCGATATCGGCTCCGGCGGGGTGTTGCTGGACGAGTTTGTCGGTGGCGTTCAGAGCGGCGGCAAAGAGGGGGAGGCTCTGCTCCAGATCGGTGACGAGGAAGGTCCACTCGGGCTTCGCGGCCTCGGCAAACTGGCGCAGCACATGCACGAGGTGAGCGCCGAGATCCGCGACGGTGGAAAGCAGGCGCAAAACAGCCGGACGCGTGCGGATTTCGTCGTTGAAGACGAGCAGGCTCTGGAAACGGCGCAGTTCCTTGGCCAGGGCGGCGGAGCGTTTGGCGGGATCGGCGGAGGACGAGGGCTTTTCCGTGGCGGGCGGCGCTTTTTTGCCTCCGGCGGGCGCTTGGAAGGGATCGCTGGCGGGATTTTTCGGCTGGAAGGGATCGTCAAAGCCGGGGCTGTGCAGCGCATCGGCGAGAGCGCCGTCCTGACCGCGTTCGCCGAGCAGGAAGTGCTTCCGGCGGGCGCGGTTCTGACGCAGGAGGGCGTTTTCCTCCTCCTTCGTGAGCTGCCAGCGGGGGGCGGAGACGCGGATTTGCAGGTGCCAGCTCTGGATGAGCACGCGCTGGTTGTCCTGGTTGAACCACTCGAAGAAAAGCAGGTTTTTGAGCCCCGGCGGCACGGGGAAGGCGCTCGCGGCCTTGCCAGCCCGGCGGCGGGGAATCTTCGCCACGCGGTAGGAGGCGGTCATGACGCCCGTGTAGCCGCTCTGGAGCGGGGTGATGGCATCCACGCTGGCCTCGTTCATCTCTGGCAGGGGATTGTGGAAGTCCACGCGACAGCCGGCGATGTCTCGCAGGAAGTTTCCCACCAGCTCGATGCGGACAGGCTGCTTCTGGCCGGTGAGGTGTAGCATGCCCGTGACCAGCCCCGGCACTTCGTTCGTGAGGTAACCGCCGAGGACTGAGGATTCGAGACACACTATCATTTTGCTCAGGTACTCTAAGGGCAAGATTTTCGGGGCGCAAGCCACGCGGCATATCACAGCCAAATTGTGGCAGACCTTTTGCTTGAGACAGAGGGCCACCGGGTTCACCGCACGGCCCCCAAACCCAAAACTGAACTCCAAAAAGCCTATGAAATCCCTCGTGACCCTGAGCCGCGCCTTCGTCGAATTCGGCCCCTTCGCCAAAACGGAAATCCTCGATTTCCACAAGCGCGGCCTCCTGCAAGACACCGACTACCTTCGTGATGAAGGCAGCGAAACCTGGCTCCATTACGCCGAATGGGTGGCCGCCTCCCAGCCCGCTCCGAAGCTCAAAGTCGTCAAAGCCGCCGCTCCGAAAGCCGCTCCCGCTGCCAAGAAGACGAAGAAGGCCGCCTAAACAGCTCCTCACCACCACTGGACTCTCCACCTCACGCATGCCATAAAGCAGGCGTGACCCACGAAGCCAAGCGCACTTTTCGCAACGAGCTCTGGCGCTCGCTGCCTGCGGGTGTGCTCGATACCCTCACGGCCACCTTTGGCATGCTCGTGGCCGTTCGCGTCTTCGCGATGGGTGACATGGCAAAGGCCAGCTTCCTCGCTGCGACGAGCGGCGGTATGGTCACGAGCTTGTTTGTCGTTCCGCTGCTCCTGCGGGCAAAAAGCACCATCGCCCGCACGGCGGCGAAGGTGCAAATGCTCGGCGGGGCCAGCATGGCCGTCAGCGCCGCCTTTCCCGATTCGCCCTCGCTTTACCTTCTGGGCCTTGGACTCGGCATCTTCTGCTTTTCGATGCAGATCCCGCTGATGACGCAGATCTACCGCATGAACTACCCCGAGGCCGCCCGGGGCAAGCTCTACGCCATCGCCGGCGTCACGCGGGCCGGTGCGGCGGTGGCCTTTGGCTACATGGCAGGCTGGCTGCTCGATCTCGATTTGAAAAACTACACCTGGCTGCTGTGGGCGTATGCTTTGAGCGGCTTCATCAGTGGCTTGTGGACCTATGGCCTGCCCGCCACCCCGTGGCAGCCGGAGGAAAATGCCCGCACCAGCCTGTGGAGCGCCTGGCGCTGGGTGCGTGAGGATCATGACTTCCGCACGCTGCTCATCTCCTGGATGATGATGGGCGTGGGCAATCTCGCCGCCGCCTGCCTATTCGTCGAATACCTCGCCAATCCCGCGCACGGCATCAATCTCCCGGAAAAGCAGGTCGCCTTCATCACCTGCGTCGTTCCCGTGCTCGCCCGTCTCGTCTTCTCGTATCCGTGGGGACTCGTGTATGACCGCTTTCACCTCTTCGGCGTGCGTGCGGCGCTGAATGTCTTCTTTGCTGCGGGCATCCTCTGCTTCTACCTCGGCCGAAGCGTGGCTTGGTGGACCTTTGGCATGGCTTTGTGGGGCATGGCCAATGCCGGCGGCAATGTCACCTGGGCGCTCTGGGTCACCAAACTCGCCCCCAAGCATGCCGTGGCCGAGTACATGAGCGTCCACACCTTCCTCACCGGTCTGCGCGGCCTTGTGGCTCCATTCCTCGCCTTCGCGATGCTCAAGGTGATGACCTTCCAAACCTTCTCCATCGTCTGCGGAGCCGCCATCCTCTCCGCCAGTGCCTTCATCACCGTCCGCGCCCGCACCAGCGATCCTGAAACGAGCAAAAGGCTCAGGCCGGAGCGTCTTTGACGCTTGGTCGTAGGCCGGATGTGTTCGGCGCAAAACGCATCGCCATCTTCATCGTCCCCATCGCCGAACTATCCGGCCGGTTTGGGAGCGTGCTTAGGCCGGGGAGCTACCGTGAGCTTCACGAGCCGGATAGATACCATGTGGGCGGAATCATCGAAGCGGATCGGTGATAAGAAGGGAGTCTGGAATAAAACCCCGAACACACCACCCACATGGCCCAGCAAACTACCACAGCAA
>JBILVU010000193.1:0-8911 GCA_044370285.1 Prosthecobacter sp. | reverse complement strand
CGCGACGCTGCGCGGAGGTCCGCTCGTGCTCGTTGTGAAGGTAATTCCGCACGCAGGTGAGCAGGAAGGTGCGCAGGCGGCCTTTCGCGGGATCGGCATGGGCGAGCGTGCCTTTTTCCAGCAGCCGGGTGAAGAAGCCCTGCGTCAAATCTTCCGCGTCATGCGCCCCATGACCGCTGCGGCGGATGTAGGCATAGACAGGATACCAATACGAATCACAAAGTGCGGCGAGCGCCTGGAGGGCTTCGTCGTCGATGTCGCCATTCGCACGCTGGACGAGGCTCCAGCGAGTGGTTTGGAAGGATCGGGGCAGAACTTGGGAATGCATGGCTCGATCAGTCGATACAGGAGACGAGGCAGGAGGTTGCGAAAACCTTCCTCACGAGCGCTTCTGCGCAAACAACCACGTCCAGAACTCGGGGTTGTCATACGTCGCGGTCCAGGAGTCGTGGCCGATACCGGGGTAGATGGTGAGTTTGACGGGGGCACCGAGCTTTTGAAGGGCATCGTGGATCTTGTGGCTGTTTTCGACGGGCACGGCACCGTCTTTGTCGCCGTGGAAGATCCAGGCGGGCATGGTTTTGAGGCGGGAGGCCGTCACCCAGCGCACCCCTGCCCCGCCGCAGATGGGCGCGATGGCGGCGAAGGTGTCGGGATACTCAAAGGCGGTTTCCCAGGTGCCGAAGCCGCCCATGCTGAGGCCAGTCAAATAAACGCGGCTGGGGTCGATGTGCTCGGTTTTGATGAGGTGATCGGTGATGGCTTTGATGCCGTGCGGATTCCACAGGTCGTTCGCGGGACATTGCAGGCTGGCGATGACGGCGGGGAACTTCTGTCCGGCGGCGATGAGCTTCGGCGGGCCGTGCTTTTTAAGCTGTTCGAGGTCGCTGCCGCGCTCGCCGCTGCCGTGGAGGAAGATGACGAGCGGCCATTTTTTCTTCGGCTCGGCCTCGAAACCTTCGGGTTTGCTCAGGAGGTAGCTGTAACTGACTTTGATGACGAAATCGCCGCTGAAGTTTTGCGGCGTTTGGCTATCGGCGAAGGCAAACGAAGCGGCTAGGAGGAAGGCGAGGGTTCGGACCATGAGATCATAACGGCCTCGTCGGCGACGGCCTTGCGCTCCGCATGCGCCCGGAAGATCAGCGCGACGAGCGAAAGCGTGACCAGCGAGCTCAGCGGCATCAGAATGGCGGCGAGCAGCGGGCTAAGATGGCCCATGAGGCCCATGATGGCGGTGACAATGTTGTAAGTGACCGAGAAGGCAAAGACGGCACGCACGGCGAGTCGGTGCGTGGCGGCGATGTCGAGCAGGCTGCTCATGAAGCGCATGCTGTGACCGAGGAAGTAGAAGTCCGCCTTGTGCTCCAGGAAGCTGCGACCGGTGACGGGACTGCCCGCACAGGACGCGGCATCGAAGGCGAGGCTGTCGTTGGCTCCATCGCCAATATAGAGCGTGCCGTGAGGATCATGGGCGGCGATCCACGCGGCTTTTTCATCGGGCGTGAGGCTGTGGTGCCATTGATCACGCTGCAAGCCGAGCTGCGCGGCGATGTCAGCCACCTTCGGTTCACGGTCGCCGCTGAGGATGCGGATGCGAAGGCCGCGCTTGTCGAGGGCGTGGACTTCATCGCTCGTTTCGCCTCGCAAAGCATCGTGGAAGCGGAAGGCGGCCACTTCACGACCATCGCAGGTGAAGACCGCGTCGGCGGATTGGTCCTTCGGTCGCGAAATGGCCCACACGAGGCCGTTTTGCTCGAAGTGAAGGCCGTGGCCGGGTGTTTCGATGACTTCCAAGTCCAGCAGGCGATCCGGCGTGCCACCGAGCGCATCAAACAAGCTGCGGCTGACGGGATGGAGATTTCCACTGGTGAGGTGTCGCAAGGCCTGGCGGGCATTTTCATCGAGAGAGGCGAGCGATTCGGGATTCACGAGCACGGGATTTTCCAAGGTGAGCGTACCCGTTTTATCAAAGACGATCTGGCGCAGCCGCGTGAGCTTTTTCCAAAGGCCGAGCGTGCGCACAAAGACGCCGTGACCTTCCGCTCGGCTCGCGGCGATGTCATCGGCCAATGGTGCCGCCACGCCAAGGGCGCAGGGGCAGGACACGACGAAGACGGAGATCATGACCTGCATCGCCTTGGTCCACTCGCCGGTATGCTGCCACCACCAGATGCCGCCGATGACGCCCGCGAGCACGACGACGATCAAATAACCGCGAAGGAGCTTTTCGAGACGCAGATCGCGATTTTCGCCGCCGCGGCGTGCTTCGAGGAGTTTGTGCAGCGTGGAGTCTTTCCAGGTTTCGAGGGCGATGGCATTTAGCGTGCGCGTTCCGGCATTGAGAGCACCGGAAGGCAGCAACTGGCCGCTGGAGCGAGCACAGGCATCGCTTTCGCCATTGATCCATTCAAGGCTGATGCTGGCGTGCGGGTCTTCGAGCTTCGCGGCGACGGGGATGGCTTGGCCGGGCTTCACCGTGAAGGCTTCGCCTGCTTTGAGAGCTTCCAGAGCATCCGCTTCGGGAATCGAAGGATCACGCACGAGGCGACGGCGATTGCGGGCGACGGCCATTTGCTGCACGAGACGACCGCCGAGCATCAGGAAGATGAACATGGCCACGAAGTCGAAGTATTTGAGCCCCTGCTCACCGCTCAGCCAGCCGATGATCGAACCTGCGTAAGCCGCGAGAATGCCGAGCGTGATCGGCGTATCAATGTGCAGCACACCAGCCCGCAGCGCATGCCAGGCCCGCAGAGCGAAGTAACTGCCGCCGATGAACAAGGCCAGCGTGGCCGAAGCCGCAGCGACGAGGTCAAACCATCGTGCGAAGGGGAAATCGGCTGGCATGCCAAAGTAAGCCGGCAGCGAGAAGGCCATCGCATTCATCGCAAAAGCTCCACAGAGGCCGGTGCGGCGTTCGAGGCTGTTGTCTGTCACCGTGCCAGCATCCGCCCGCGGCACACCGAGCAGGTAGCCGAAGCGCTGAAGCTCGCGGGCAAACTCGACGGGCTGGAACTGCCCCGGCTGCCAGGCCATGCGGAGTTCGCCTCGTGAAATATCCACGGAGACCTGCGTGCCGCCCATTTTGGCAAAGATCCGCTCGATGAGCCAGATGCAGGCCATGCACGAGAGGCCTTGAATGGATACCGTCAGCTCAGCGGCCACGTTTTGATCCGCTCGCCGCGCCTCGGCGGCAAAGGTGGAGGCCTCCAGCCAGCCGTAGTCCTGCTGTCGCATGGCTTGCGGAGATACTGGCGGGAGGTTTTGCCCGCCTTTGAGATCGTAGAACTGCTCCAGGCCCTCCTGCTGAAGCATGTCGTGGACGTAGTGGCATCCGGCGCAGCAAAAGCTATCGCTCCGGGATGAGGGCACAGGGGTACCGCAGTGTTGGCATGTCGCGCGTGAAGACATGCGGCAAGATGCCGCGTCTAGGTGATCCTGCTGCCCGGTGCTTGGCAATGAGGAGGCGGGAATTGCCCGCAGGGACCTCAAGCACCACGGAGACGACCTGAGGCTTCCTCAGCGAGGAAGCACTGGTAGGCGTGGGCAATGCCGTCCTTCAAGAGGATGCGCGGTTTCCAGCCGAGCCCGGTGAGGCGAGAGGTATCGAGAAGCTTTCGCGGGGTGCCATCGGGCTTGGTGGCATCCCAGATGATCTTTCCAGAATAGCCGACGGCGCTGGCGACGAGCTCGGTGAGCTCGCGGATGCTGACATCCGTGCCGCAGCCGACGTTGACGAGGTCAGGCGGATTCTCCACAGCCATGAGAAAGGCGCAGGCATCGGCGAGGTCGTCCACATGCATGAATTCACGAAGCGGTGTGCCGGTGCCCCAGGCGCTGACTTCGGGTAATCCGGCCAGCTTAGCCTCGTGAAAGCGTCGGATGAGGGCGGGCATCACATGGCTGTTCTGCGGGTGGTAGTTATCACCCGGCCCGTAGAGATTGGTGGGCATGGCAGCGTGATAAACGACACCATGCTGCTTGCGATAATACTCGGTCATCTTCAGCCCGGCGATCTTCGCAATGGCGTAGGCTTCATTCGTCGGCTCCAGCGCGGAGCTGAGCAGGCAGCTCTCCGGCATGGGCTGAGGGGCGTGCTTGGGATAGATGCAGGAACTGCCCAGGAAAAGCAGGCGCTTCACACCGGCCTGCCAGGCGCTGTGGATGCAGTTCGTGGCGATGGCGAGGTTTTCATACAGGAACTCGGCTGGGTAAGTGTTATTGGCGTGAATGCCCCCTACCCTGCCGGCAGCGATGATGGCGGCATCGGGCTTTTCGGCGGCAAAAAAGGCCGCGACGGCGGCTTGATTGCCGAGATCCAGCTCCCGACGTGTGCGCAGAACTAGCTCGACACCCGGCTCGTTTTGATAACGACGCACGAGCGCGGCTCCCGCCATGCCTGCATGTCCTGCGATGAAGAGTTTCATCTTCCGTTAGGCAAGCGCGGCTTTGATACGGGCCTCGTTCTTGGCGAGTTCGAGATCGGCATCGACCATGATTTTGACGAGATCTTTGAAGAGCACCTTCGGTTCCCAGCCGAGCTGGCGCTTGGCCTTCGCGGGATCGCCGATGAGGAGTTCGACCTCGGCAGGACGCTCGTAGCGATTGTCATGCACGACGTACTTCTCCCAATCGAGACCGAGCAAGCTGAAGGTCTCTTCGCAGAATTCGCGAACGCTGTGCGTCTCGTTGGTGGCGACGACATAGTCGTCCGGCTTGTCCTGCTGGAGCATGAGCCACATCATCTCGACGTATTCACCAGCAAAGCCCCAATCGCGTTTCGCATCGAGGTTGCCGAGGTAAAGTTTGTCCTGGAGGCCGAGTTTGATGCGGGTGGCAGCACGGGTGATTTTGCGGGTGACGAAGGTCTCGCCACGGCGGGGGCTTTCGTGGTTGAAGAGAATGCCGTTGGAGGCATGCAGACCGTAGCTCTCGCGGTAGTTTACGGTAAGCCAGTAGGCATAGACCTTGGCGCAGCCGTAGGGCGAGCGGGGCCAGAAGGGGGTGGTCTCCGTCTGAGGTACTTCCTGCACCTTGCCGAACATTTCGGAGGAGGAGGCCTGGTAGAAGCGGGTCTTGTTCACGAGATCAGCTTCACGGATGGACTCCAGAATACGCACTGCGCCGAGGCCATCCACATCACCGGTATATTCGGGGATGTCGAAAGAGACCTTCACATGGGACTGAGCGCCGAGGTTGTAGATTTCATCCGGCTTCAGGTCGTAGAGCAGCTTCACGAGATGCACCGCATCGGCGAGATCGCCGTAATGCAGCTTCAGGCGGCTACCATCCACATGCGGGTCCTGGTAGATGTGATCGATGCGCGAGGTGTTGAAGGTGGATGACCGGCGAATGATGCCGTGAACTTCATAGCCTTTTTTGAGGAGCAATTCGGCGAGATAGGAGCCGTCCTGGCCGGTGATGCCTGTGATGAGCGCTTTTTTCATGTAGAGTGGTTGGAAGTGGGGTGCCTAGCGTCTTTTTGGTTCGTTTCGAGCAGATTTTACAGTCGAGGGCATTCTTGGCAGCTCTAGCTATCCTATTTGGCCTCTCACGATCTGCCATTCGCATGCGAAAATGCCACCCGAGAGCTTTAGCACACGGATCAAGAACGCGTGGCGGGCGCAATGGAATGATCACAGCTCAGACAAGGCTCCCCCTGTTGATTTAACGGTAGCCGTAGGAGAGCGCCCACATGACGCCTTCCTCCTTCTTCGACTTGAGTGAGAAGACGATCTTGTAGGTGCCGGTCTTTTGCGGATTCACGCGGATGCTGAGGGCATGATTGCCAGCTTTGGTGTCAATCTGGATGGCATTGCCTTTTTCGTCGTAAACCTTGATGTCGAGTTCCACATCATCATTCACCGAGCCGAGCCAGAAGGCATATTCATTCCCTTTGAAGAGCTGATGGGAGATCATGAGCTTTTGGCCGCTCTTCACCTCGCCGTTCCAGTAGTCCTCGCGAACGATGAAGCCCTGCTCCACGAAAGGCGTGGCCGCCTCCATGGTGTAATCGTGGCTTTCATCGACGGTGGCGAGTGCTGGAATCGGAGCGAGGGCGAGCGAGAGGCAGGCCAGAGCGGAAAGAAAGGTAGGTCGTGTCATCTTCATCGGAATGGGAGCGAACTGGGATGAATCACTTTTTGGAGAGAATGCCGGAGAGAAGGGTCTCGCAGGTCTTGCTGATCTCACCGACGGCATCCTTTGAGAATCCATCGACGGCACCTTCCATCTTCTCCAGCACGCTGCCGAGGCCTTTGCGGATGGATTTGAGCAAATCATGCTCCTGGGCGGATTTGGGCATCTTGCTGATCGAGTTCACAAAGTGCTCGACGAGCATCGGCTGGTTCAGAAGTTCGGCACGATCCGCCGAGAAGTTCTTGCTGACGACGGAGGTGACGGAGGCGGTGCCACGCAGCCAGCCGCCGAGGCTGACGCATTGCGAGAGATCGATGTCCTTCATCTCTTCCATGGTGTCCTTCACGGTCTTCTGCGTTTGGTCGAACTCCTTGCGGATGGAGCGCCAATCGTTTTTGTCAGCCGCATCCAAGATGGCTTGGGCATGTGGACGCACAGCCTTGGTGAGGCCGAGGGCGGTGGCGAGGGTGGTCACATCGCGGCCTGCGTCTTTAACGGCTTCTTTGTCCTCTGCCTGCACGGCGACGAAGCCCTCGGCGACGACGTAGCCAAAAAGCAGCGCCAGCTTGGTGCGGTCGCTGGAGTTTGGCACCTCGAGATCACGGATCTCATGCTTCCAGTTTGGCTCGCCGAGCTTGTCGAGAACGGAGAAAACCTCACTCGGCACAGGGACGACCACATCATCGACGACCTGACCTGGGAAAGCGAGTGGATCGAACTCCTGCACGCCCGTGGTGCCCTGTGGAGCCGCGAGGGCGGATGAGGTCAAAAGAGCGCTCGCAGCAAACACGGCGAGTCGGGGGAACGGGAAAAGCGAAGAGGTCATAGCGTCGAATTCGGACGAGATGAATGAAGCCGCATTCAAAGAGTGCCGCAACTGGTTTGACCGCCCGTGTTTTGCGCCGCCTTTACGAGGTAAACTCAGCCACATCCCCCGAGCCGCTCTTTACCATGCCGACAACCACAAACCTGCCATTCATTGGGTGTCTTGCCGTGCTGGTGACGAGGCCGATTTCACGCCCGGAGGCATCGTGCAAGGCGGAGCCACGGGTGAGTTCTAGATCTGTTTCTCCTGCGACGAGTTGACGTGGCATTTTGCCGGTCGTTTTGATGCGTGAAAGGATCTCCTGACCGATGTAGCAGCCTTTGGCGAAATCCATGGCACGAGCTTCAAGGCCAGCTTCAGGTGGAAAAGTATCGCTATTCAGCTCATTCGGCCAGCGAGGCACTTTTTGGATCACACGGAGCGTTTCGACCTCTTCGAGGCTCAAAACGGGCACGCATGGCACAAAGCTCTCACCAACCGGAAGCCACACATCCATGCCTGGCAGGCCAAAACGCATGCCTTGAAGCCCTTCGCCCGCCTGTGGGCCAAAGACATGCCAGAGCTGCCAATCGTCCGTCACATCCGTGAGTTCGACATCATCCGCCACGATGTATTTTTCCAAACGCATACCCAGCGCCTCACGCAGTCCCTCTTCCGCATCGAGCCACAGCGCCTCATCGCGTGAATGAATCATCACATCGCCTGCGATGCGGCCTTTGGCATCGGTGACGCAGGCGTAAATCGTGTGGCGGCCATTGGCACGGCGCACATCGTTGGTCACCTGACCGTTGAGGTAGCGAACTCGATCTGCACCAGTGAGTTTCCACTTGGAGCGGTTGGAGAGATTCACCGCCGCGCCGTGGGTGAGGAGGTTTTGGAAGGTTTCAGACTGCATGAAGGCGTCTATTGAGCACGAAGACACCGCCCCGCAAGCCATGGAAACTTGCGCCGCACCTCTTCTTCGCGGAAACTCGGCCACATGAGTGACTTTGGCAAAACACCCGAACAGGAAGTGGACTGGGGCAGCCGTGGCTCGCAGGTCGTCGTGACTTTGGCGTGCCTCTTCATCATGCTGGCAGGCATGAAACTGGCCGCGAATCTCCTTCTGCCCATCGTGTATGCCTTCTTCCTCGCCGTGCTGAGCTATCCGCTGGCTCGCTGGCTGCGCCGCCATCGCTGGCCGATGCCGCTGGCGCTCGGCGTGACGATATTTGTGAACCTCGCCGTCGTCGCCGGACTCATCACCATCGCCGTGCGGCTCATCGTGAGCTTTGCTGCCGATCTGCCGCGATATGTGAAAGGCCTCAACAGCAAACTCGGCGAGATGGCTTTGTGGCTGGAAGGCAAAGGTGTGAGCGGCGTGAAGGCGGAGATCGATCATCTCTTTGACTGGAACACGGTGGTGGAATGGAGCGCGCAGGAGAATGTCATGCGCGGCCTCGGCACGGCGCTCGGCAGCACGTTTGGAGCGGTGAGCACCGTCTTCGTGGGCCTCATCATGATTTTGCTCCTCATGATGTTCATCCTCATGGAGGCACACGGCACGCACTCGCGGCTGCAGGCCGTGAAACTCTCTGGCGGCCCGGATTTCTCCGGCCTGATGCGCTCCGCGGACGACATCCAAAAGTATCTCGGCGTGAAGACGCTCATCAGCGCCCTCACTGGCCTGCTAGCAGGTGTCTTGTGCTGGCTCTTCGGCCTGCAATATCCGCTACTCTGGGCCATCCTCGCCTTCGTGTGCAATTTCATCCCCGCCGTCGGCTCCACGGCTGCCTCGATCCCAGCCATCGCGGAGGCGCTGGTGCAAAACGGGCCGATGCATGCCGTCGTCGTGGCCGTGGGATATGGCGGGATCAATTTCTGCCTCGATAATTTTGTGCAGCCGCACCTTCTTGGAAATCGCTTTGGCATCTCACCGCTCGTCGTCATCCTCTCCGTCATCTTCTG
>JBILVU010000191.1:0-8980 GCA_044370285.1 Prosthecobacter sp. | reverse complement strand
TCAAGCCAGAGTCCAGCCGCCATCGACCATCAGCACCTCGCCGGTGATGAGGCCGGAGTCCGGGTGGCAGAGAAAGCGGACGGCGTGGGCGATGTCGTGAATGCTGCCGACGCGGCCGACGGGGATGCGAGCGAGCACGGATTCACGGAACTCAGATTGCTCCAGGAACGGACGGGTGCCCGGGGTCATGAGGTAGGTGGGTGCCACGGCATTGACGGTGATGCCCAGGGGTGCCCATTCGAGGGCCATGCTTTTCGTGAGCATGTTCAACGCGGCCTTTGAGGAGGAATAGGCCACGTGGTTCATGATCGCGACACTGGCGGCCTGCGAACTGATGTTGACGATGCGGCCATGCTTGCGCGGCAGCATGAGGCGCGCGGCGGCTTGCGAGCAGAGGAACGGACCACGAGCGTTTGCGGTCATGATGCGATCCCACTGATCGGCGGTCTCGTCGAGCGCGGAGCAGTTCGCGCCATCGCCTGCGTTGTTGACGAGGATGTCGAGGCGACCGGCCTCAGACTCGATCTGCTGGAAGGCGCGAGTGATACTTGCTGGATCAGAGACATTGAGCTGCACGGCTCGTGCGGAAGCACCAAACGATGCCAGCGGCTCCGCGAGCGCCTGCACCTGGCCATCGAGTCGGCAGCCGAAATAGACGGTCGCGCCTTCTTCGATGAGTTCGCGCGCTATGCCGAAGCCGAGGCCCTCCGGGTCATTGGCTCCCGTCACGAGGGCGATGTGGTTTTGAAAAGGGGATGTCATGGGTTGGTGTTTGATTTGGATGGTGTGGTGGTCTGCGTGGCGGTGTATTCGACGAGGTCGCGAAGTTCGTGTCGGGACATGAGGGAAACCAGCGGTGGCATGGCGGAGGTGGAGGTGCGCTGTTTAACGTCGGCTTTGAGCACTTCGCGCTGCTTCATGACTCCCGCCTCCGCGACTTCGACTTGGAGTGCGGTGGGGGATTCCTGCCGGATGATGCCGACGAGGGTGCTGCCGTCTTTGAGCTGAAGCGTGGCAAACTCAAAGCCTGTGGCGATGTCGGCACCGGGGTTCACGATGGCGCGCAGCAGATACTCGCGGTCACGCTGCGTGCCGATGCCGGTGAGGTCTGGCCCCACGGTGCTGACGCCCTGGCCTTCCGCGCGATGGCAGCGCACACAGAGGAACTCGACTTTCTCATGAAACAAACGGCGTCCGCGTTCGGCGTTGCCACCCGTGAGGGTCATGCGGTAGTCGCGCAAAGCATCGTCCTGCGGCAGGCGGGCGAGCCACTGCTGCTGGAGGTTCTCCGCCACTCGGGCGCGCTGGTTGCGGGCGCTGTTGGGCAGCTTGTAGTTCACCCCATGGGCAGTGAGTGCGGCGCTCACGTCCAGCGCGAGGCTGTCTGGAAGCTGATGGTCCAACAACTTCTTCATCTGGCGCGTGAGAAACGCATGGGCCTCGGCCTCGGTGGCGCGACCAAGCAGCTCAAGCGCGGCGCGTTTTTCATCCTCGGCACCGGGGGCTTTGAACAAGCGCTCCAAGTCGGCCAAGGCAGCCTGGAAATCCTGGGCATAAAGCAGCTCGCGTCCTGCACTGCGCAGTGGGGCCTGCGACGCGGCGAGCAATTGATCCGCCAGCTTCCGGGAGCGTGGGCTTTGCACAAACTCCAGCGCTCGCACGGCGGCGACTCGGGCGCTGACGGCACCGGTTTCATTTTGTGCGAGGGTGAACAAAGAGGCGACGACAGACTCCAGTTGATACTTCTCCGCCAGACCCGCCGCAGCGGACACGAGCGCGTCCTGCCCTGGCTCTTGGATCAAAGCAGGCAGCACAGGACTCACGGCACGAATCGCCGCCTCTGCATCGCGGTCAGGCAGTGGGAGCCAATCACCCAGCACGCGATCCACTGGTGAGGGCTTGGCCCAATCCGCCAGCATCGCCAGGGCATCCCGGCGCAGCACTTCGTTCACCTGCGTGTTGGCGGCTACTTCCGCGAGAACTTGCGCATCCTCCACGCGGCCAAGCCGGAAACGCACATTCAGAATGCGGCGGGCAGTGGCGTGATCGAAGCCAGCGAGCTTGCGACTCATCTCAGCCAGAGCAGGCAACGCGGCGGTGATGCGTCGGTCATGCACAGCTCGCACGGCCTCGCGAACGATGGCAGGTTCCGCATCATGGAGGAACAGCGCGACCTCTGCGGAATCCAAGCGCCGCAGGGCTAGCAGCGCGGTCAGGTGCACGCGGGGAGAGGTCTCCAGGCGGAGTGCGACGAGCCTTTCCGGTTGCTGGCGGGCGGCATGAACGAGTCCCATGACAATCATGTGACGCAGGGCCACATCTCTTTCGCCGAGGCCTTTCGCAGCTTCCACCAATGAAGCAAATGCTGTGGCGTCGCCGGTTTTTCCCAAAGCCAATGCGGCATACATCCGCGCCCGTGGCGAGCCTTTCGCGAGAAGCTCGGCCAATGCGCCAGCAGTGCCCGACACCGGTGTATCGGTAAGCAGCTTGGCCACCTGAGCACGCACCTCATCGTCATGACCTTCCTTCAACAGCGATGTCACCGCTGGCAGTGCCGACTGGCCCTTGCGCTGGATTTGGCCAAGCCCCTGGAGCGCATGCACGCGTGCCAGAAGCGGTGCCGCATCATTGAGCGCTACCCGTTGCAAAGCGTCCTGCCCATCCTTGCCTCGCTCGACGAGTGCAAACTGCGCCGCTTGTCTTGCGCGAATGTCGTCATGCTCCAATCGGCGAGTGAGCTCGGCCACTGGCACCTTGCCAAAGCCTTCCTTCAACCACTGCTGCAACTCGCGCAGACGTGCCTCTTTCGCCTCCGTGGCCGTCGCACCCAAGGCCCAAATCCAACCCATGCCAGCCCGGCGTCCGCCCTCAGGCTGCCGCGTCCAATCCACTCCATCCGCGAGGTATAGCCGACCATCCGGCCCAAAGGTGACATCCGTTGCCAAACTGCCGGTTAGGAAATCCGTCACTTCACCCAATCGGAAGTCAGCACCCTCGGCCTTCACATTGAAGGCAAGCAGCGGACTGTTGGCACGACCACCGCGCCAATCACAAAGAAAGAACCAGCCGCGCCAGGCATCAGGCAATCGAGTGAGACCGGGATCACGTGTCAGGCCACAAGGACCGTTTCCGAGATGCGCGATGGCAGGCATCACCCAGGCAGGCTGGCCGTCATGGTGCTCGCGCCAGAGCCCGTCTTCATACCACGGATGGCGAAACTTTGGCGTCAGAGGAGAAGCGTGCCCATCCACCCAGAGCGCGCCGCCATGCCAGCCATAGTTGCCGCCTTCCACCAGATGCAGAAGGCGGGGGTTGTCCTCCGCATCGTTGTCATTGTCCACGGTGAAAAGATTGCCCAGATCATCGAACACAAGTTCCTGCGGATTGCGCAGTCCGGTGGCGAAAACTTCCAGACCGCTCCCATCTGGCTCGCAGCGGAAAACCGAGCCTGTGCAATCATCCGTCAGTTCCTGCCCCACGTGCGTTTTAACCCGATAACCCCGGTCTCCGATGCTCCAGTAAAGCCGCCCATCAGGCCCCTGCACCATCCCGTGAAGATCATGGCCGTGGAAAGAAAACCGCACGCCGAAACCGCTGAACATCTTCTCCAACGCAGGCTTCGCTTTCTCCGTCTCCGAGGCCGGCAGTCGCCACACATGCGGAATGCTGGTCAGCCACACACTGCCATCCGCAGCGCAGGCCACGCCCGCCGCCGGGCCATCCAAAGCCTCCTGAAAAAGGCCCAGCACCTCACTGCGATCCGCCTTGCCATCGCCATCCGCATCGCTCACTCGCACGAAACGGTCCGGCAGCTCTGTGTAGAAACTCATGGGCGGTGCCCCTTTCCCCGCATGTCGCTGCATGAAGGCCAATCGATCCTCTACACTGCGCGAGGCACGATCCTCATCCAGCCACACCGGATGCTCGCGCGTATCCTGCGTGCCATGGCGATTCCGATGATGCTCCGCAATGTAGAGCCTGCCCTGACCATCGAAGCTCATCGCCACCGGATCAGCAAACAGAGGCTCCGCCGCCCATAGCGATGCCTTGATTCCGTCAGGCAGCTGAAGACCCAACACAGCTTGAAGCGCTTTTAGCGAAGCCTCCTGGACCAAGGGGGAAGCTACTTCGAGCTTCTTGGTGGCTGGAGTATTTCCGCTATCCACCGCACCCAAAGGAAGCACCGCGCCAATCCAAGCGCAGCAGGTGAGCAGAACGGCTCGATAGCTCAGATAAATTGAGTGGTGAAGTTTGTGACGGTGCATGGGGATGGCGCGCAGTATCAGGGTGCGATGGGCAGGAACTGGACGGCATCGGTGACGACGGTGCCGGTGGTGCCTGCATTGCTGACGACGACGGTGGCTTCCTGGGTGGCGAAATCGAACTTGCCGAGGCTGACCCAGAGTCCGTCGATGGGTGGAGGCTGCGTGAGGTCGATACGGATGACCTTGGGACCTTGGCCGGTGTAGAGGGTGATGGGTGCGCTTTTTTCGGCTCCGCGAATGTTGGTGTAGGCGTAGCGGACTTCGTATGTGCCAGGTTTGGAGAGGATGGCGCGGTAGCGGAAGGTTTTGTCTGCTTTACCGTGGCTCACATCGCTGCGGAAGGACTGGCCGACAAAGCGTCCGTCGTGTCGGCAAACCCAATCGTCCGTGAAGGTGACATCGAGGTCGTCCACGACGATTCCATCGAGGCTTGCGAGTGCGATGGGCTGGGGCTTGGGACGGTCGGGTTTGAAGTCGAGGACCTGGTTTTGTTTGGCGAGTTGGTCGCGTAGCTGGTCATAGGCGATGTCTTGCACGGGGCAATGATTCTGGAGGGCCAGGCTGGCAGCGGTGGCGGCGGACTGGGAGAGGACCATGAAAACGGGCTCCATGCGGATGGAAAGGAAGGCGACATGCGAGGCTGAGAGCGACCAGGGGACGAGGAGGTTCTCGCACTCAGCGCGGCGGGGCACGATGGAGCGGTAGCTGATGGGATAAGGGCTGTGCTGGGAGGCGAAGATGCCGCCTTCAACGAGGGCGTAGCCTTCAGCGTTGACGAAGCGCTGGACGTTGTGGCAATCGAGCGGGTAGCAGCCGAGGCCGATGGAGTCAGGAGCGATCTGGGGGCCGAGGATGTGGTGCTCGGTCATGACATAATCACTGATCATGCGGCGGGCTTCACGGACGTAGATCTGCCAAGGCCAGTGACCGTTGTCGGCGAACTCGTCTTTGGCGTAGCCCCATTGGGCGAGCTGCTGGCGAATCTCAGTGGGAACGCGTTCGTCGGTGAGGAAGAAGTAGAGAAGGCCTTTTTGATAACGGATGTGCTCGGCGATGATGCGGTCGCGCGTGGCGTAGTCGCCCTCGACATAGCCGTCATTGCCACGCAGGTAGTCCACGCTGAAGGGGCCGAAGTTGTTGAGGTCGGTCTTGCGGTTGGGCATCGCATCATGGAGGCCGAAGGGGTGGGCAAAGCCTGCCTTGAAGTAGCGTCCGAGGAGTTCGTAGCGAGCGGGATCGTAGCCATCAGGACGCTGGATGGGTATGCGGTTCTCGGGGACGTCGGTGAGGCAGAGACGGAAGTTGTAGGCTTGGATGAGTTTATCAGCGCTGCCTTCAGAACCCATGGCGGCAGGCGTGGCGGCGTGGATTTCCGGCAGGAGGCCGCTTGAGGCGTCGCCAGGCTTTATGTAAGGGTCCGCCGGATGGCGGAACTGGTGCTCGACACCGGCGCGGGGCTGGACCCCGGCGAAGCGTTCTTGGTAAGTCTCTTTGCTCTCGCGGCCTAACGTATGCGCGACGCCGGCTCCCGGGAGGAGGTCGCCTTCATAGCTTGCGTCGATGAAGATTTTGCCAGGGAAAGTGCGCCCAGACTCCATGCGAAGGGCGGTGATCCGGGCGCCCTCTTTGATGACGCCTTGACGAAGATCCAGCCGCTCACCCCGAACGATGGTGATTTTGCTATCGGCTGCCCATTCCTCGAAGACCTTCTCGGCCACGTGTGGTTCAAAGTTATGCATCATGCCGTCGCGAGCCGCGCCGGAGGCCACTTTCTTCATGTAGCCTTCGCGGTCGCCCCAGTGCCAGTTGCTCGGGTCGCCGTAGTGCTTGCCGATGCGCTGGTAGAACTCTCTGGCGAGGCCGCCGATGATCTGCCGGTAGCCTGCGGTGTCTGTCATGCCCAAGCCAGAGGCGGTGAGGCCGCCGAGCTTTTGCGTGGGGGAAATCAGGACGACGCTATGTCCGGAGCGTGCTGCCTGCACCGCAGCCACGACACCCCCTGAGGTGCCGCCATAGACGACGATGTCATGCGGGCGTTCAGCAGCGAAGACCGACGTGGCCGCACAAGTCAGCGCGAGGATGGTGACGCGGAGGAGTAATGGGCGATGCGTGGTGTTCATGGATGATTTCATGGAATGAGTGAGGCGCACGAGTTCGGCTGGATCACCGGTGTCAGGGCTTGGCCGTGATTTTGAGATGGCGGAACGTCTTTGGTTGGTTGACTCACGCGCGCTGCATCTCCGGCACTTCCATGAAGGCATAGCAGAGCATGTGCAGGATGTGCATCTGCACGTCCTCCACCCGACCGTAGTGCGTATCCTCGATGACCAGCGTTTGCCTTGCCGTTTCCGCGAGCTTGCCTCGCTTCGCACCGACGATGGCTGCGGTTTCAAGGCCGTGCTCGTTCGCCCACTCGAAGGCTTTGACGAGGTTCGGAGAGTTGCCGCTCACGCTGGCCGCCAGCAGCACATCGCCACTGCGAGCATAGTTTTGGAGCTGACGCAGAAAGGCGTCGTCGTAGCTGTAGTCATTCCCGAGAGCGGTGAGCCACGCGACATTGTCGGTGAGCGACAGCACGCGGACACGCTGCGGCAGTTTGTCAGACGAACCTTTGCCCAGGTCGGTGGCGAAGTGCGAGGCATTTGCCGCGCTGCCTCCATTGCCAATGGCGAATATTTGCTGGTCGCGCAGCCAAGCTGAGCGGACGGTTTGCATCAGGCGCTCCACGCCATCGAGTGAGACGCTATCGAGGGCTTTGTGCTGAGCGGAGACATATTCTTTGAGCCAGGTTTGCATGAGTTGTTGTGGGTTGTTGGGGTTGAGGGAAAGAAAACGTTGCGCGGCAAGGGCGAGCGCGCCGACAGGCACCGCGTCCTCGCGCAGCGCAGCGAGAGCCACACGCGGCCCGGGTTGAAAGGCATCCATCACAAAGTGCCGCAGATGACGCGCGACCGCGGCACGCCACGGCTCACCGAGCAGCGACACGCCGCCGCCGAGCACGATGACCTCGGGATGACAGAGATGAACCACATGGGAAAGTGCCAGCGCCAGCCGCTGCGCCGCCTCATCAAGAATCCGCGCCGCCAGAGCATCGCCCGCCGCCAGTGCCGCTCCCAGATGTCGCGCCTCATTTCCCGGAGCGGAGGCAACGAGCTTCGCTAACGCACTTTCCGGCTCTGCCACAATCTCCTCACGGATGCGGCGATTGAGGCTCCAGCCCGAACAGCAGTCCTCCGGCGTCTGCCCATCACGTTCCAGCAGCAGATGACCGATCTCGGCTTCACCCGGAGTGAAGCCATGGAAAATGCGTCCTTCACAAGCCAACCCGCCGCCAACGCCGCTGCCCGTCGTCACGTAGAAAACCGGATCGCACCCGCGCCCCGCACCGTGCAGAGCCTCACCCAGCGCGGCCACATTGCCATCGTTCTCCACGAACACAGGCAGCCCCGACAGATCGCGCAGCCACTCCGCCAAAGGAAAATCATTCCAGCCGGAAAGATGGTAGGACTTCACGATCCGCCCCGTGCGCCAATTGACCGGCCCACCGTAGCCCACGCCAATCGCATGCGGCGTCCATAGCTCCAAAAGCTCAGGTAATGCCGCCGCGATGCACTCACGAATGCCCTCCGCACCGCGATCACCGTCCACCGTGAACCGCCGCCTTTCCAAGATCACACCCTCGCGAGTGCCCACTACCATTTGCAGCTTCGTCCCACCGATCTCGATGGCGAGAAGCGGTGAAGAGGTGTCGGAAGCGGAAGGTGCAGTCATGGTTGATCCTATCCGCATTCGCACGCACCGTGGCGACAAAGCCTATGCCAAATGCGCAACCTCTTCAGCCCAGTGCCACGCGCCTGACCAGAAAGCCCATCCAGCTCAAAGCGCTGGAGAAAGAAAGAGCTGACTGGCTAGCAAAGCTCGATCCAGGGAATCATTTCCACCGCATCTTCGATCACATCCCGGGAGTGAACTTCTTTGTAAAAGATAGCAAAGGGCGCACCATGTTCGCCAGCAGCGGCATCCTGCAACGCTACCAGATGCACGATGAATCCGAGATGCTCGGCCTCACCGACTTCGATATCAATCCGCACATCATGGCCGAAAACTACGTCCGCGACGACCAGCGCCTACTCTCCGGCAAAGTGAAACACATCGAGCGCCTGGAGCTTTGGTTTGACCGCCAGGGCCTGCCCGACTGGTTCGTCGTGACCAAGCTACCCCTGCTCGACACCCGACAGCGTCCCATCGGCATCATGGGCGTCCTGCGGCGAGCCGCCAAGCACGAGATGAAACTCCCCCTGATGCAAACCGTCTCCCGCGCCGTGGACGCCATCCGCCGCGACTATGCCAAAAACGTCTCCCTCAAAGCCGTCGCGGAATCCTGCGGCCTGACGCTCCGCAACCTGCAACGCCGCTTCCAAACCGCCTTCGGCATCAGCCCACAGGAGTTCCTCATCAAGACCCGAGTCCTTGCCGCCATGCGCCTCCTCAACGAAACCAGCCTAACTTCCGCCGAGATCGCCAGCAAAACCGGCTTCGTTGATGCCAGCAGCTTCGCCGAACAATTCAAACACCGCACTGGCTCGACTCCAACCGAGTATCGAGCGAAGCAGGCGAGGTAGGCACTGTGGTGCAACCATGGTTGGGCAGATGAAGCCGCCTTTGACCCTGCCAATGGATTCTCGGCTGATGCCGCTCTAACGAGCCAGGGAGGA
>JBILVU010000074.1:0-28614 GCA_044370285.1 Prosthecobacter sp. | reverse complement strand
CGCAGCGGGATACCATTGTAATAGACGAAAAAATAAGCCGCCGTAGCCAGCACGACGATGGCGCTGAGCCCCTTTGGACTGAGCGACATGGCCGCGAGAGCCACCAGGACGAGGTAAAAGGACGTGAAGGGATTCGAAGCTCCACCGGTGAAATAGATCAGCGTGGTGAGCAGCAGCACATCACCCGCGATGACGGCGGTAAGCGTGCCTTCGCCAAGCTTCCAGAACGGTTTGGCAAAGAGCTGGAGCAGCACATTGGAGAGCGCCGTGAGGCCGATGACGGCCAGCAGCGGCCCCCAAGGCAGTTCCAACTCCAAAACGACTCCAGCGACCCAAATGGCGGTGATCTGCGCAGCCACGCCCACCCAGCGCAGGCGTAGAAGCCAGCCCAAGGTGATATTGGTGACAGATGGAACGCCCGGTGCTGGCATGGGACATTCAAAACGGTTCCGTGCGGTGGATGCCATGAAGAACAGAAGGGTGCGACATTTAGCCGCAGGGCAAGCACCGCATGAGCGGTTGAATCAAGCTCCCCGCCTGCGCCGCAGCAGGATCATCATGCCTCCCAGACCGGCAAGCAGCGCTCTAGAAGGCTCTGGTGCTGGCGAGAGATCAATATGACCGAGGATCATGTTCTGACTGATGGCGGCCCCTGAGGAGCTTTGGAAGAACTGATACCAATCCGTGTTACCGAATTTATAGTCGCCGGTGAGGTGCAGATTTCCGTTCACCGTTTCTTCGGTGACGTTCGTCAGTTCAAAGATGCTGCCCGTGCCGGCGCCGGAGGTAGCATAAATCTTCCACACGTTGTCCACCGAGTCTTTCCTCAGGGCGAGGTGCTCCCACCAAACGGACGCGCCGGGTTGATTGAAATCACTCGTCGCACGCAGGGAGCCTCCGAGCCCGATGTAGCCGTAGGGATTGGTCGTGGAGTTGTAATCCGTGATCTTATGGTTCGCGGCGAAGCTGTTGGTGCCGTAGCTGTTCACCAGCATGGGGATCAGCGTGCTCGCCAGAGGCGCGGTGGGACCGGTGAGATAGCTGCTGGGATACGCTGCGGCCACCCAGGCGGTGCCTTCAAAGCGGTCCGGAAACATCCAGCGCTGCCCCGCCACGTCTGCCGTGGGGCCGGAGGCACCAGTGGGCACGCCGCTGATGGTTGTATAGGCCTCGTTCGGGGCGACCGTCGCCCAGGCGGCGCGGTCATAGGTGAAGTAGGCCGTGCCATTGGCCGTGGTGTTGGCCAGCACGGCGGCGGAAACCTGAGCTGTGCCACTCAATGCCAGCATTCCGATATAAGCGAGAGCATGTACTTTATTCATGTGGATGCCTGCTCGTAAAACATCGGGTTTGTCATGGCGAGTGTGATTCGTGCGGTGCGACCATAAGCCGCGCTCCAAGCTCACGCTCAAATCAGAATCAAACTGCGGGTGCGACATTAAGCCGCAGGGCAAGGGCCGAATCGGAGTGCTATCGGAAAACTCTCCCACCCGCTTTCATCCATGAAGTCTCGTCACCTGCTCTTCGCCCTCGCTTTGTCGTTTTCCTCCGCTCAGGCCGCCACAGTGGCGGTGACGCAGGGAAATCTGTCCATCGACTACACCGGTATGGCCAGTGGTCTGTTCCTAAGCAGCCCGAATCACTTCAATCAAGCCAACTCCAACACACTGACCAGCGCCCAAGTCGAGAGCAGCCTCGCGGGTGATGTGACTTCCTTCACCGGGCTGCAATTCGGCGTGAACACAGGTGCTCCAGCCAGCCCCTCCGGCCGCGCCATCCAAAACACGACGATGACTTACGATGTCTCGAACATCACCGGCACGCTCGCTGGTCAGGTAGGCCTGGGCGGTGTGGACCGCTGGCTGTATCTGGGATCATCCAACTTCCTCATGGGGGACTACTCGCTCGAATACGACGCAGCCCGCGCCACAGGTGCTAAATCCGGCTGGTTCATCGAAAACCACTACACCTTTGGCATGATTGCGTTCGATCTGGCCAATGTGACCACCACCACCTCGGGCGATAATTTCTCCCTCTCTGGCGATCTCTATGTGGCACCGGAGTTTGCTAGCACCTTTGGAATCTACAGCGATGGCAGCCTCGTCGCCGGTGCGGACTACGGTAATTTTTCCTTCACCACCGCTCCTGAGCCTTCGCGTGCTCTTCTCGGCCTTGCTGGCCTCACGGGTGTGATGATTCGCCGTCGCCGCAAAGTCGCCTAATTTTGTCTCCGCGGTCTATGATTCACCGCCATGTCATGCAGGGACGCCTCATTGGGTGCGCCTGCTGGCTGGCGGTGGCTTTTTTAAAGGCGCAGGAGGTCCAAATCCCCGCTGACACGGATGAGATGGTCGAGCTGGGCACCGTCGTCATCGAGGCGGAGCGTGAGAAACCAAAGGCGTGGGTGCCGAGC
This sequence comes from Prosthecobacter sp., assembly GCA_044370285.1. GTDB lineage: Bacteria > Verrucomicrobiota > Verrucomicrobiia > Verrucomicrobiales > Verrucomicrobiaceae > Prosthecobacter. The sequence goes on along the minus strand of JBILVU010000074.1, from coordinate 26,201 downwards.
ATCACCACGGCCACGCGTTCGAGCGTGCCGCTGAATCGCGTGCCGCAGTCCATCCAGGTCATCTCGCGTGAACTCATCAAAGAGCAGGATGCGCAGACGCTCGGCGATGCGCTGACGAATGTCTCCGGCGTGGTGCCGGTGAAGACTTACCAGTCGCTCATCCTCAGCCCGCTGGTGCGTGGCTTTTCGGCGGAGGTCTTTGCTGATGGCATGCCCGGCTATAGCACCACCTCGTCGATGGACACGGCCACGCTGGTGAATGTGCAGTCCGTGGAGGTCATCAAAGGGCCGACGGCAGCGCTTTTCGGCGGCGGTGTGGGCTCGCCGCTCGGCGGCATCATCAATGTCGTCTCCGTCGATCCTCTCAAAGAGCACCAATATACCTTGGGGTATCGCACGGGCAGTTGGCAGACACGGAATCCCTTCGCGGACTTCAACACGCCGCTCACGAAAGATGGCTCGCTGGCGCTGCGAATCACGGGGGACTACGAGGACGGCACCAGCCACATCGACGAAGTTCGGCAAAAGCGCTGGTCGTTTAACCCCACACTGCGCTGGGAGATCACGCCGGAGACCATTCTCACGCTGCGGGCGCAGTTCAGCGAGCTGGAGATGCTGGAGTATGCCGGGCTGCCTGCGGCTCTGGCGCTGCCGCCTGCGACGAACAAGGTCGCCCCTTACACCGGGCCTTCCGTGGACCCATTCCGCTACACCGGTGCGGTGAACTTACCTTTGAGCAAGATCCGCAACACACGCCTGCTCGCCACGCTGAAGCACAGCTTCTGCCAGCACCTCGAGTTCAATCTCGCCGCCCAGTTTTACCAGAACAGCTTCGACGAATACTCGATGTACACCTTTGCCAGCGCCCAGGGGCCGATCCCCGCCAATCGCAGCGTGTATCCCGTGCTCAGCGGCTATCTGCCCTCCGACGTGATGCAATACACGATCAATTCGTGGCTCACCGGCCGCTTTGAAATCGGCCCCACGAAGCACGAGCTCATTTTCGGCGGCGACATCGACTTCACCGAAAACGTGGCCGCGCTCGGCTTTAGCCATCTGCGCATCAATTTGCCCGCGCCATTGCCTCCGACGATCCTGGCGGCACGGGTTGGGTTCATCAATTTTGCCGTGCCGGGCAGCACGCTGTCGTATGTGCAGCCCGCCATCGTGGACCGGACGCAGAACCTTTTTCGCACCAGCGGCATCTACATCCAGGATCACATCACCGCGTTTGACCGCGTGCATGTGCTCGCCGGGCTGCGCCTCATCCAGCTCGATGTCGATCATCAATACAAAACGGACAACACCCTCGGTGCTCCCACCCAGTATGAGGAAACCTACACCGAACTCGCCCCGCGCCTGGGTGCCGTGATCGACATCGCGGGCGGCGTCTCCGTCTTTGGAGCCTACTCGGAAGGTTATCGCGGTGTTTTGAACTACACCGGCAAAGAAGCGCCCGTGCCAGAGACCTCCGAGATGCTGGAAGGCGGTTTCAAATTCACCAACGACAAGCTCGGCATCTCCGGTGCTCTCGCCGCGTATCATCTCGTGCGTGAAAACGTGCCCACGGCCAATCCCTTCATCCCTGGCTCGACGCAGCAGGTCGGTCAGCAGCGTTCGCAGGGCATCGAGGCCGATCTCGCGTGGGAACCTGATCCACGCTTTTCCTTCCTCGTCGCTTACGCCTACACCGATGCCCGAGTGACCGAAGACGTGCCCAACAACATCGTCACCGCTGGAAAACAGCTCGAACGCGTGGGCAAACGACTCCCGCGTGTGCCGGAGCACGCAGGCCGCATCGCCGTGCGTTACCGCGTGCAGGAAGGCATGCTCCAAGGCCTCGGCGTGGGCCTCGGAGTCACCATGGGCTCGAAGCGGCCCGTCAGCCTGACGAACAACTACTTCACCGCCCCCTACTACGTCGCCGATGCCCAGATCTCGTATGAGCGGAAGGCCTTCAAGGCCGCACTCTCCATCTCCAACCTCACCAACCACTTCTACTACGAGCCTTATCCTTATCTCGGCGAGGACGTGGTGGCACCTGCGCGGCCCATCACCTTCGCCCTCACGCTTTCCTATTCGTTTTGATGTCATGAAACCACTGCGTCACCTCCTCCTCGCCTGCTTGCTGGCCGCTGCGCCCGCCTCAGCAGTCACCATCCCCGTCACCTCCGGCACTGTCGTGCTCGATCTCGATCCCGTGGCGCTCGCCGCGCTGAATTTCGGCAGCAATCCAGCCATCGGCGCCCTCATTCTCGAAGAATTCTTTCGGGGCGATCAGGATCGCAGCCGCACCTACGACCAGATGCTCTCCGAGCACATCGTCCCCAATTTCACCGCCATCCCCACGGAATGTCTCAAGTGCGAAATCAACGGCACCAGCGTCACCAATGTGCTCGATCCACGCCCCGGCCCGCAGCGTCACCGTGTGCCCAGCACCTTCACCTATGACCCCGCGAACGTCACCGGCACCGCCACGGGCGTGATCGGTCTCACCGGCCTCACCCGCTACATCGGCGACTTCACCGGAGCCTTCATCCTCGGTGACTTCGACATCCGCTACAACCTCTCCGCCGAGTATCCCGAGCCCAATCGCGGCTGGGTCTTCGTCAACAATTACAGCTTCATCGGCACGCCCGCCTTTGAGACCGCGAACGTCACCGTCACGGCCACCGGTGGCAAACTGGTCGTCGCGGGCGACCTCACCATCTCCTATGAACTCGACCAGTACTTCTTCCCTGGTGATCGTGGCAAAAAGATCGGCACCTTCCGCCTCGAAACGCCGAACGCAGCCCCCGCGCCGCCGCGCACGCCGTTCATCTCCAAAAACGGTACCAGCATGCAGATCAACGTCACCGGCAAAGGCAATGCCTGCTATCAGCTCCAATACTCCACCGACCTCCTCAACTGGAACTCCATCGGCCCCAAAGTCACCGGCCGTGAGCAGCCCATCCAGTGGACCGACAGCGGCCCACCGCTCACGCCTTCCGCCCCCAGCGGCTCACGCTTTTACCGCCTCATCGAAGATTAACACACCGCCATGAACGACCTCACGCCCTCCACCCGCCGCGCCTTCATGCGTGCTCTCACTGCCGCCAGCGTATGCGCCGCCGTGCCAGCCATCACGGCCCAAACCGAGGCTGAAAAGGCCCACGCACTCGCGATGAACCTGCTGAAGCCAGGCAGCGAGAAAATCGCCCTTTTGATCTATCCCGGCTTCACCGCCCTCGACGCCATCGGCCCGCAGCACATGCTCGCAGGCATGACGGGAGCCAACGTGAAATTCATCGCTGCCACGCTCGATCCCGTGAAAACAGAAAGCGGCTACGACATTACTCCACAGCTCAGTTTTGACCAGTGTCCCGAGCAACTCGACCTCCTCCTCATCCCCGGCGGCACGCTCGGCACCATCCAGGCCATGGAAGACAAAACCGTGCTCGATTTCGTCGCTCAAACCGCCCTCAAAGCCAAGCGCATCGGCTCCGTCTGCACCGGCTCACTCATTCTCGCTGCCGCAGGCCTGCTCCAAGGCAAACGCGCCACCTCCCACTGGCAAACGCTCGACCTCCTCAAGATCGCTGGAGCCACGCCCGTGGCTCAGCGCATCGTCCGCGATCAAAACATCATCACCGCCGCCGGAGTCACCGCAGGCATCGATCTCGCCCTCGACCTCGTCCGCGAATACCGAGGCGACTTTTATGCCCAAGGCGTCCAACTCCTCGCCGAATACGACCCGCAGCCCCACTTCCCCAAATCCGGCAACGCCGCCACCGCCCCGAAAGAAGTCGTCGATCTCCTTAACCACATGCACGCCGACTTCATGACAAACTGGGGCGAGAAGCTCGGCAAGGTCATCGAAGAGCGTAGCAGGCAGTGAGCCGTGGGCTCACGCTCACCTCTCCTCCACCCAGCTCGGAGCCGGGTAACTACCGAGGATCTTGGCGCTCGCGGAGGCGCTGCCGAGGCCGCTGATGGCATCTTGAATGCCGCTGTCTTCGAAATGACCGCTCACTTCGAGGAAGAAGCGGGCTTGGCGACCATCGCCGGGCATCGGGCGGTTTTCGATCTGGCGGACGTTCACGTTTCGCGAGGCAAAGGCCTGCAAAATCTCCATCAGCGAGCCCACGCGGTCGCTCGCATCCACCATGAGCATGGTGTTGTCATTGCCGGAGGGCGGACCGCTGCGACGTCCGAGGATGATGAAGCGTGTCTGCGTGGCGTAGGCCTTCGGTGAGGAGGCCAACACCCGCAGGCCGTGCAATTCAGCACCCAGCGGCGTGCCCAGCGCGGCGATGCCATCCTCGCGGGCGGCTTCTTCCGCAGCCAGACTGGAACTGGAGCACTCGATCAATCGGGCACCGGGGAACTGCTCCACCAGCCATGGACGGCAATGGGCGATCATCTGCGGATGACCATGAATGGCCGTGACTGGCTTCGAGGCATCGCGGAGCATCACGGCGGCATCCGCCTTCCACAAAATCTCCGCATAGATACGCAGCTCGCTGCCAGCTAGATGATCCAGCGTGTGATGCACCGCGCCCTCGCTGGAATGCTCGATGGGCAGCACGCCGTAATCGACCTCATGCGCCGCCACGCGGTTGAAAACCGCCTCCGTGCTCGCCTCCGCCACATACTCCACGCAGTGACCGAATTTGTTCACCGCCACCTGATGCGTCCACGAGCCAGCCGGGCCGAGAAAGGCGATTTTCAGGCTATCCTCAAGGGCTAACGCGGCGCTCATGATTTCGCGGAAAATCGCACGAATGGCCCGCTCGGTGAGGCGGCCCTTCTGCTCCGCATTTAAAGCGGCCAGCTTGCGCAGGAGCTGATCCTCTCGGCCGGGCACATAGATATCGAGGTCATCCTTGCGCTTGATCTCACCCACCTCGTGAACCAGCTCGGCACGTTCGTTCAGCAGCCGCAATAGCTCGCGGTCGATGCGATCAATCTTCGAGCGGACTTCATCAAGTGACATGGCTTCCGCAGAGTCTCCGGGTGAGTTATTCGCCATCGGGGGTTTCTTCCGCGGCGGCGGGGGCTTCTTGAGAGGACACCGGGGCCAGAGCGAGCTGTTCCGCAGGCGATTCGGCATTCTGCGCCTGCCCTTCCTCAGCGGTGGGCAGTTTCACGCGACGCAGTTCCTGCGCGTTGGGCATGTCGTCGAGGGATTTGACGCCAAAATGATCCAGGAAGGCTTCCGTCGTGCCGTAAAGCAGCGGACGGCCCGGCAGATCAGCCCGGCCTTCGATCTTCACCAAACCGCGATCCACGAGCTGCTGCACCATTGTGTCCACGGACACGCCGCGGACGGCCTCAATGCCTGCCCGCGTGATCGGCTGGCGGTAGGCGATGATCGCCAAAGTCTCCAATGCTGGCTGGCTGAGGCGCTGCACCTTTTTTCCGGGGTAAAGGGCACGGCACCATTCGGCATACTCGCCACGGGCGCAGATGCGCCAGCCATTCACCCTCTCCACGATGGTAAAGGAATGCTTCTCCTGCTCATAGCGGGCGATGAGGGCATCCAGCGAAGCACGGATGGTCTCCTCCGTCACCTCAGCCAGCGGGGCCACCCATTCCGGGACGGGCGCACCTTCACCGGCCTCGCCGCTTTCCGTCGCAGCCCCGAGGATGTCCTTGGCCGTCTCCTTCACCGCCGTGCACATTTGCGGCACGCCCAGGGGTTCCTGGGAGGCAAAAAGGAGGGCTTCAACGATCGAGTTCAGTTCCATGCGAAAGGCCGCCAATCTCAAGCGAGGCCCGGCAATGAGTCAAACCTAGATTGCCACGCCGCCCGAGCGCAGCCGGAGGCACTCGCCCCCAGCTACTTCACCCGCTTTAGCTTGAGCAGCGGAGCCGCTGGCGAGGCAAACTGGGCCACGAACAGATTTCCCGCCGCGTCCGCACAAACGCCATGCGGATGGATGAAGGTTCGCCGGTCACTCTGCATGGGCTGAAGCACGCCGTTCTGATACTCGGCAGCCGGAGCGCCGATGTTTGAGACGATCTTCCACTGCGCATCCACGATGGAGATGAAGCCGGGTGAGTCCTTCACCTTCGGCCATTGATCGCCGAGGTGCGGGATGATCGTGAAAGGGCCGAAAGGGATGATGTCACGCGGATTGCCGCCCGGAAACGGCATCTGGTCGATAAAATGCCCGTCCACACTGAAGCGCCGGATTTCCTGCTGGTCGCTCATCGCGATGACCACTCGCGGCGTGCCATCGCGATCATCGAAAGCCCCGCCGTGCGGTCCCCAGTGCTTCAGACGGTCTTTTTCGTCGCCAAGATCCCCTCCCCAGATGCGGAGCAGGCTGCCATCGGCCTTGTAATGGAAGATGTAATCCTTCCCGTAACCATCAAAGACGGCAAACGAGCCATCCTTGAAGTGAATCGTCTTCGAGGGACGATACTCAGCCTCCTTCGCGTGAAGCTTCGCCTCGGCGGGCCAGGGATAAACGGCCAGTTCCTTGCCTTCGAGCGTGAGTTTCCGCACCTGATGCAGCTGCGTGTCGGTAATGAAGAGCACCTCGGAGCCATCTGCCTCCCGCACGAGGCTCAGGCCATGCGCACCCGGCATCCGGGCGGTCCAGTGGGTGATGAGAGCACCGCTTTCCGCATCGAGGATGACCACATTGCTGCGGGCGTCATCGGTCAAAAACAGCAACCGCCCCTTCGAGTCGATGACGAGGGCATGGCCGTTTTTCACATTCACCTTTGCCAAAGCCTCGCGCCCCCAATCCGGCACCACTTGATAACGAAACTCGCCCTGGCCGAGGATTTCATCCGCAGCAGGGGCGAGTGTGGCAAATGTCAGAGCGAGGAGAGAAGCCAGCGTGCGCATGCGAAACGCAAACGGCACCCGACATGGCTTATTTCTCCGTGTCTTTTTTCTTCACCGGATACTTGCCGGGAGATTTCTCAAAGGCGGTGAGGCAGTCCATGCAGCAGAAAGCCACGGGGCCATCTGCGGTCTTCATGCGGTAAATAGGGCGGGCTGCCTTGGCATCGACAGGGCAGATATCATTGATCGGCCAAGCGGCGAGGACCGTGGTGGCCATCGCCAAGCTGGCGATCAGAGGGGCAAAGAACGATTTCATGAGGTTGGTAGGTTGTGGTTGTTGAAATGCGCGTCTCCCTCTGAACGCCCCAGCCGCCTCCCATCATAGCCCTTCGCAAATCCCGCTCATGGAAGGCCAAGCGAGGCACAAGGCCGGTGCCGCCAAGTTCCCGCTTGTGCCTTCCCTGCCCTTCGGCGTTCAATGAGACATGTTCGATGCGGAACGTTCCCTCTCTTCCCCGGCTCACCGTGAGCACCTGAAACAGCTTTATCGCTCCACGCTGCTCGATGATGTGATGCCGTTCTGGCTGCGGCATGGCATGGATGAGGAGCACGATGGCATCATCACCTCGCTGGACCGCGATGGCTCGATCCTCGACACGGACAAGAGCATCTGGTTCCAAGGACGGGCGGCGTGGACCTTTGCCACGCTTTACAACACCGTCGAAAAGAAGCACGAATGGCTCGCCGCAGCCGGTTCATGCCTCTCCTTCCTCGAAACGCATGGCTACGCCACCAACGGCAAGCTCTTCTTCACCGTCACCCGCGAGGGAAAGCCACTGCGCATGCGGCGCTACGTCTTCAGCGAGGCTTTTGCCTCCATCGCCCATGCCGCCTATGCCAAAGCCACCGGCGATGAACGCTACGCGGACATGGCGAAGCGGGATTTCGCCACCTATCTGAAGCACAGCTTCGAGCCGGGGCTCATGCAGCCGAAGATCGACTCCGAAACGCGGCCCATGATGGGCATCGGAGCCCTCATGATCGGCATCGCCACGGCGCAGGAACTCCGCGTGAACCTCGGCGACCTCAAAATCAGCGGTCACACCTGCTCCGAATGGGCGGACCGCTTCATCCTGGAGATCGAGCGCTTCTTTTTCAAACCGGACCTCGGTGCGCTGATGGAGATCGTGGCCCCGGATGGCTCCATTCTCGATCACTTCGATGGTCGCACGCTGAATCCCGGCCATGCGCTGGAGTGCGCCTGGTTCATTCTGCATGAAGGCCGCTGGCGTTCGGAGAAAAGCTACATTCGCCTCGGCCTCCAGATCCTCGATGCCATGTGGGAACGTGGCTGGGACAAGGAACACGGTGGCCTCTTCTACTTCCGCGATGTCTTCCACAAGCCGGTGCAGGAATACTGGCACGACATGAAATTCTGGTGGCCGCACAACGAAGCGGTGATCGCCACGCTGCTCGCCTGGCACCTCACCGCGGATGCCAAATACGCCCTCTGGCATCAGATGGTGCATGACTGGAGCTTCGCTCATTTCCCCGATCCGCTGCACGGTGAGTGGTTTGGCTACCTTCGCTGCGATGGCAGCCCTTCCGTGACGCTCAAAGGCAACATGTGGAAGGGCCCCTTCCACCTGCCGCGCATGCTCTGGTATTGCGAAAGGCTGCTGGGGTAGCCAGCGAACTCAATTCACACCCGGCAGGAAATACGTCTGCCCACGAACGGCAGGCTGCTGCTTCTTGGAGGCTTTCGGCGGTTTCGGAGCTGCGGACTTCTTCGAGAATCCCCAGCCGGAACCTTTCGCTTTTTGATCGAGACTGGCGAGCGGCTGATAGCTGATCTGCTGCGGCTCTTCGACCGCCACGGGCTTCGCCGCGACCGCCACAGGTTTCTGGGGCGCAGGAGCCGCTGCCATGACAGGCGCGGGCTTTGCCACAGGCTTTTCGGCCTTCACAGGCTTGGCGGGCTTTGGCTCATCAGCACCGCCACCAAACATACCGCCCCAAAATGAACCTTTCTTCGGCTCGGCGGAGGCCACTTCAACCTTCTTCGGCAGCGGCGCAGGCTTGGTGCCGAGGATCTGCGTCTCGCCACGGACGGGTGCAGGAGCTGCCGCAGCCACTTCGACCTTCTTTGGCTGCTCCACCGGTTTTGGCTCCACGGGTGCCGGTGGCGGCGGTGGCTCGGCGATGGCTACCTGCACCTTGGGACGCGTATCCTCCTCCTGCTTCGGAGCGATGACGATGTCTTCGCGGCTCAACTTATGCGGCACGGGCAGCCAGGTGGTGAGATGTCCATCCGGCGCATCGCCCACGATTTCCACCGGCGTGCCTAGCGGTGTGGCTCGATAAAAAATGGCCGCCATTTTCGATGGCAGTCGGATGCACCCGTGCGAGGCCGCAAAGCCCGGCAGATAGCCCTCATGCATGCCGATCCCGCCGGTGATGCGCATGAAGCTGCGCATGCTGGCTCCCAGGTAATGCGTGCCTGGAGGCGGTGAATCGCGGCGCACATCCACATCCCCTTCCACGATCCGCCCGTGACCATCGACAAACGACCCGTAGATCGAGGAGCGATGATCCGCGTCCTTTTCGATGATGCGGTAGTTCCCGCGCACGGTGCCATTCCCTTCACGCCCGGATGAAATCGGCGCAGCCCCCACGAGCTTGTCGCCTTTGTAATACCGCACCACCTGGCGGCTGAGATCGATCGTGATGCGCGGCGATCCCGCCACACGATCACCGATCCACCAGCCCTGCGCGGCCTCAGTTTCCACGGGAGTGGAGCAGGCTCCCAGGCTCATCACGGCGACGGCGGCGGCCGCCACGCGGCCCATCTTGGTCAACAAGGTAAAATTCATCATGCGGCGGGCATTCTGAGCTGGTCCGCACGATTTGGGCAACAACGAAAACGCGTTTATCCCGTCACATCACCGCTTTCATCGCGGCGAGCAGTTCCGAGTAGTCATCAAAAGCCTGAAACTGTGGAAACTGCGCCTGAATGGAGGCTGGGGCGTGGAAGAAGAAGCCTGCATCGGCCTCGCCGAGCATCGTCGTGTCATTGAACGAGTCGCCCGCAGCCAGCACGCGGTAGTTGAGCGCTTTAAAGGCGGCCACCGCCTTCTGCTTTTGGTTCGACTGGCGCAGTTTGTAGTTCACGATGCGACCATCGGCGGCCACTTCGAGTTGGTGGCAAAAGATCGTCGGCCAGCCGAGCTGACGCATCAGCGGCTGCGCAAATTCCGCGAAGGTGTCACTCAAGATAATGACCTGCGTCATCGCACGCAGCTCATCCAGGAAAGCCTTGGCTCCCTCCATCGGCGAGAGCGTGCCGATCACGTGCTGGATGTCTGGCAGCTTCAGGCCGTGCTGATCGAGGATTTGGAGCCTGCCCTCCATCAGCTTGTCGTAATCTGGCTCATCTCGGGTGGTGCGGCGCAGCTCGGCGATGCCGGTTTTTTCAGCAAACGCGATCCAGATTTCCGGCACGAGAACGCCTTCGAGATCGAGGGTGACAATGGTTTGGGGCTTCATTCGCAATTCAGGTCAAAAGGTGAGGAGAACTTCTCTCTTAGCTAGCCTCGATGGCTTCGCAAACATCTCTCCAGCCTGGAAAGCGCCATTCGTTCGGAAACCCCCGACACTGAACCGGTTTCACCGCCTGGATGCGGCACACGTTGAGACCTTCGAGGAAGACGCACTCCCCTGCCCCGCCGGGTCGGTCGATGATGCTGAGGCCGGTGCGATTGGCGTTGAGGCGGGTGTATTGCGCCGTGAACTCCGCCTCGCTCAGCCCCAAGTGCGCCGCGATGCCCGCCACCTCCTCATCCGTGATGCGCACATCGCCCGGCCAGCGGCAGCAATTGCCGCAGCGTTGGCACAGATAGTGTGGCGTGGATGTTTCTTTGCTCATGGCGATAGTTTGTCCTATGAGCGGAGAAATTGAAGCCGCAAATCCCCATCACCCTCACTCTTTTACCGCCGCCGGAGGACCGCCGGGGCGAGGTGGAGATCGTGGAGGAATGGGCACGCGGCCTCGACTGGGTGCGCTGGCTGCTCGGCAGCGTGCGGGCACGCACCGAGCATCTCTCCATGAATGGCGGCGGCTGGCAGAGCTTCACCGAAGGCCTGTTTCCTGAAAAAATAGCCCCTGCTCTCGAGGCCGCCTGGACCGCCGCCCATGCGGGTGATCTCACCGCCCTCCTCGCGGCCGATGCTGCGCTGGGCACGAAGCTCAGCAGCGCTGAAAACAAGCGCAGCCGAGATGCCGGGAGCATCCTGCTCAAATCCACCCACAAAGCCCGCTATCAGGGCGTGCTCGGCCACTTCCGCGATCACATCACCGCCGGCACGGCCGAAGGCCATCTCGCCATCGTCTGGGCCGCCGTGGGTAATTTTTTCCACCTCAGCCTTGCCAACGTGATCGCCGAGTATCTCCGCCTCGAATGGGAAATCGGCACACGCGATGATTTGAAGCGCCGCGAGCCGAATTTCGGCCTGCTGACCCGCGAGGTGCTTTTTGGCCGCATGCGCGAGCCGAAGGTGATTTGAGCTTCCGAGAAAAAGATGATGGCAGAGCGGCCCTCCACGCGTTTCATGCCGCCTCCACCCACCCATCATGCGCCCGCTTTTCGCCCTCCTCGCCCTCGTTTCCTGCTCCCTCGCCGCTGACCCCGTGCAGCTCACGCTCGCTGATTTCACCAATCTGAACGGCGAAGCCCCCACCGGTGGCTGGCAGGCAGAGGGAGAAAGCGTCATCCATCTCGTCGGCAAGGGCGGCGGCAATCTCATCTCGAAGAACGAATACAAAAACTTCGTCCTCGAATGGGACTGGAAACTCAATCCGAAGGGCAACAACGGCATCAAATACTGGGTCGCCAAGATCGGCGGCAAAGAATGGCTCGGCATCGAATACCAAATGATCGACGACAGCGGCCACCCGGATGGCCTCAAAGGTGGCAGCCACACCACCGCCTCCATTTACGACATCAAAGAGCCGATCCCAGGCAAGCTCGTGAAACCTGCTGGCGAGTGGAACAGCAGCAAAATCGTCGTCCAGGACGGCAAGATCCAGCATTGGCTCAACGGCGCCCTCGCCAGCGAGGCAGATACCACCACGCCCGAGTGGAAGGAGATGATCGCGAAGAGCAAATTCAAGAACAAGGAAGGCTTTGCCCCCGGTCATGGCAAAATCATGCTCACCGAGCACGGCGACGAGACGTGGTTCCGCAACATCCGCCTCACCGCGAACTGAGCCAATCGGCATTCGACATTCGTCGTTCGCCATTTTATCAGCCAGCGACATGCTCCCCTGGCTCGCCACTGACCGTTTTCCCCTCTACCTCGCCCCGATGGCGGGTGTGACGGACGTGACCTTTCGCGGCATGTGCAAAGAACTCGGCGCCGATGTCATGGTGACCGAGTTCGTCAGCGCCGAGGGCATTTTGCAGCGTGACGACCGCACCCGGCACTACACCGAGTTTGACGACGGCCAGCGCCCGCTCGGCGTGCAGCTTTTCGGTGCCGACGGCGTGCGCATGGGCGAGGCGGCGCGAAAAATCATCGACTGGAAGCAGCCGGACTTCATCGACATCAATTTCGGCTGCCCGGTGAACAAGGTTGTCTCCAAAAACGGCGGTTCCTCCCTGCTCAAAGACTGCCCGCTGCTGCAAAACGTGGCCGCCGAAGTCGTCAAAGCCGTGCCCATCCCCGTCACCGCCAAGATGCGCATCGGCTGGGACGCTCAAACGATCAACGCCATCGAAGTCGCCCGCCTTCTGGAAGATAGCGGCATCCAGGCCATCGCCGTGCATGGCCGCACGCGGGCGCAGGGCTACACCGGCGTCGCCGATTGGGAAGTCATCGCCCAGGTCGCCGATGCGGTGAAAATCCCCGTCATCGGCAATGGCGACATCCACACTGGCCACGACGTCCAACTCCGCCGCTCGCAGACCAACGTCCGCGGCATCATGATCGGCCGCGCCGCCATGACGAACCCGTGGGTCTTTGGTGAAGCCAAACACTTCCTCGCCACCGGCCAGCACGCCACCCTAGCTAGCATTGAAGACCGCTTTAACTTCATGCGCCGCCACTGCCAGCAAGCCATCGCGCATGACGGACGAGGTCGTGAATTCGAGATGATCCGCAGCATGCGGAATCGCCTCATGAATTACACCAAGTCCATCCCCGGCGGCAAATGGCTCCGCCAGCACTTCAGCCACGTCGCCAGCCTCGCCCAACTCGACGACATCCTCGCCGCGTATTTCAAGCATCAGGAGGAGCTGATGCAGGCTCACGAAGAAGCCACGGCGTCCTGAAACCTCACGCAGGCAGCTTTCAGTTCTACTTTCAACCAAGGGTTGATAAATCTCTTATATGCTTGTAAATACAGGCATAGAGCCACTATCCGGCTACTTTCAGTTTTATGCCTGTGACCCTCGATCTCTACACGAAGCCGAGTTCCTTCGAGCCGCTTCTTCCTTCCGCCCGGCGGGAGGAATTGATCGCGTTGACGCATGACATTCACCGGCAGGCGGGACGGCTGGAGGCGGCGCTACCCTCGCCCATCGTCCGCCAGCGTATCGCCGCTCTCGTGCGGGAGATGAACAGCTACTACTCCAACCTCATCGAAGGCCACAAGACCTATCCGGCAGACATCGAGAAGGCACTCATCGAGGACTACTCCCGCCAGCCCGCCAAACGTGCCAACCAGCACCTCGCCCGCGCACACATCCTCGCCGAAGACGCGATGATGCGCCGCATCGATGCCGAGCCATCGCTCGATCTTTTCAGCCCGGACTTCATCGGCTGGCTCCATCGCGAGTTTTACCAGCATCTGCCTACCGATCTGCAAACCGGCGAAAAACTCGATGGCAGCACCTATCCGATCTCCGCCGGGCAGTTCCGCGATCACGAGGTCAAAGTCGGCTCACATCAGCCACCCCACTTCGGGTCCCTTCCAGCCTTCATGAGCCGTTACGCGGCCTTTTATAGCGGCAGCGGCATTTCCGCCACAGACCGGCTCATCGCCGTCGCCGCAGGCCATCAGCGTCTCGCCTGGATACACCCCTTTAGCGATGGAAATGGCCGAGTGAGCCGCCTGCACACCCATGCATGGCTGCATCGCGAAAAAGTAGGCGCTCTCGGCCTCTGGACCATCTCACGAGGTCTCGCCCGCCAGCGTGCGGACTACTATGCCGCCCTCAGCGCCGCCGATGCGCCGCGTCAGGGGGACCTCGATGGTCGTGGCAATCTCTCCGACCGTAGCCTTGGCGATTTTTGCCTCTTCTTCCTCAAAACCGCGCTCGATCAAATCGAGTTCATGTCCGGCCTGCTCGATCTCCACAGCCTCACCCGCCGCATCGAGGCGCATCTTCACATCCACCACGCCGCCTGGAGCACGAACCAGCGTGAGCAAGTCGCCCACCTGCTCAAAGCCGCCCTCATCGAAGGCAAGCTCGAACGCGGAGCCGTCCCGCACCTCATCGGACGCGGCATCACCACCGCCAGCGCCATCATCCGCCTCGCCCTCGAAACCGGCCTCGTGGACACCACTCACCCTATCAAAGGCCCGCTGAGTCTCGTCTTCGACTCTCACGTCCTCGACAGCTACTTTCCGAAGCTGTTTCAGGACCTAGCCGCATAGTCTTGGCCTCCTCCAAAGAGCTTGAATGATGATCCCCATCTCGCGAGCATAGAGAATGAAGCTGCTTCTGTTCATCCTGCTGGCCATTCCGCTACTCGCCTCCGCTCAGTCACTCGAAAAAGCACGCCGCCTCGCCGCCGATGGCAACCACCGCGAAGCTGCGGATCTGCTTAAGCCCCTCGTCCTCTCACCCAAAACGGATGCGCAGACCGCCGCAAATGCCCTGCGTGTTTTCTCCACATCGCTGGCCCAGCTATACGCCCACGACGAAATTCGTGAAACAGCCGACGCCGTAGCAAAGCTGCATCCACCGGATTACCGCGTGCTTCTGGCAGCCTCAATGCACCAGCCGCGTATCCGCCGTATGCAGCTCCTCATCACCGCGCTGCCCCTCAGCACCACCGCGCCGCCTGCGCAGCGTGTCGAGGTCCTTTGGGAGCTCTTCGACGCACTCACCGGCAACAGCGAGATGGACGCGGAGGACTTCACCCAGCTTACCGACGTGACCACGCTGCCAGGTCCTGATGACAGCGGTCCCTCCTTCTACGGCGACGGCACCTATCCCCGCGATACGGCGGGCCATCCCATCTTCTTCGCCATTCCCACCAGTTGGGACACCGCCAAAAACGACGGCGAGCGCATCCGTTGGTTGCTCGATCAGATCGCAGGCCTCGCGCCGGGGAATACCGCCGTCACCGGTGCTATGTGGGCCAGGCTGATCCACCCCTCGCTCCTCAGTCTCTCTGTCGAAACCCCTGCCGACCACGCCTGCCTGCCGCTCTTCCGCACCTTCCTGAGTGCTTCCAATGATGATCGAGTACTCCCCCAAGCTCTCAAACTCGATGAACTTCGAGATCACGCACGCGGCGGTATTCATCGAGAGCTTCTCGAGCACCAGCAGCGTCCCGCGCTCGTCGCGGAGATACGCGAGTGGCTCAAAACGGCTTCCAAAAATGATGCCGAGTGGATGCGCGAAGACATCGAGCAGCTCACCGGAGCCTACGGCCGCTTCCTTGGCCATCCGCCGCAGATGGCGGGCCAAAAAGCCACCCTCGAGTTCCTCTTCCGCAATGCCACGCAGGCCAGCTTCACCGCACGCCGCATCGATGCCGCAGGCATCCTCGCGGAGACGGAAAAACGTCTCAGCGAATACCAGGAGGTCGGATACATTGACCCCGACAAGATCCCCAAAGACTCGATCACTCACATGCGCAGCATCGGCACCCGCCTGCTGCTCAAAAGCGCGGAAAAATTCCTCAGCAAGCCCGTCGCGGAATGGCGCATGGACTTGAAACCAGCCGCTGACCACGAAGAGAGCACCGTGAAAGTGAACACACCGCTGAGCGAAGCCGGCGCTTACTGGGTCGAGGCCACGCTCGCTGGCGGGCACAAAACACGCTGCGTCCTGTGGATCGAATCCATCGCCCTCGTCGCCACTTACACGCGGGAAGGCATGCACTACTTCCTCGCCGATGCCATCACCGGCACGCCCGTGGCAGGCGCGGAGCTGCGCTTGTTTGGTTACGATTACGACTACGAGAAGAAAAAGCAGCTCGTGCGCCGTCACAGCGTGAAAACCGGCAAGGACGGCAGCGCCATCGTCCCCTGGTCGAAATTGGAGAGCTTCACCTAGCTGCTCAGCACCCAGCTCGCCGACGGGCGGGAGACACATCTCGGCTTTGAGGACATGCGGGAGCCATCCGGCGAAGACCCGCTCGAGCGTGGCCGCCTTTTCATCGTCACCGACCGTCCGGTGTATCGTCCGGGGCAAAAAGTGAGCTGGCATGCCTGGGCACGGCGTGTCGGCTATGACCCGAAGCTCAAGAGCAACGCCTTCGCCGGGCGCGACTGCCATGTCACCCTCACCGGCCCGCGTGACGACACGCTCAGCGAGCAAGAACTCACCACCGACGACCACGGCGCTCTCCAAGGCTCCATCACCCTCGCCGAACACGCCGCACTCGGTGACTACAAAATCGAAATTGCCTATGAAGGTCGCCGCCCGCTCACCGAAACCCTTCGCTTCCGCGTCGAAGAATACAAAAAGCCTGAGTTCGCCGTGAACATCGAGCCACCCACCGCTCCCGTGCTTCAGGGCGAGGACATTGAGTTCACCGTGCGTGCCGATTACTACTTCGGCGGCGCGGTGAAGGGTGCCAAGGTGCGCTACACCGTGCGGCGAGCAGATCAGGATTCTGCATGGCAACCGCCGACGGCCTGGGACTGGCTTTATCGAAACCAAAAGTCGGCTCATGACTACAGCGAGCGCTATCGCGAGCCTGAACTGGGTGGCGAAGGCCGCATCGACGAAAAAGGCATTTTCAAAGTGCGTGTACCAACCTCGAAAGGCGACCACCACCACCGCTACACACTCCACGCCGAAGTCACCGACGCCTCACGCCGCAGCATCGCGGGTGATGGCAGTGCTTTGGCCGTGAAGCAGCCGTTCGAGCCGCGCATCGACACAGATCGCGGCTGGTATGTCACGGGCACAAACGCCCAGATCAGCATCAGCGCCCACAGCGCCGTCGGAGTCCCCGTGAAGGCCAAAGGCAGCCTCAGCGTCTTCCTCGGCGAAAAACGCATCACCGACTTTGCGGTCGATCTGCCCGCCTCGTCGGACTTTAGCCTTCCAATGTCGCAAAGCGGTCTCTACCGCCTCGAACTCGCTTTGAAGGACGAAAAGGGCCGCGAGGTGAAACACACGCAAAAACTCACCGCGCATGGAAACGATGCCGAAAAGCCCGCTGGCGGCTTTTCCGGCCTCCAAATCGAAGTGGAGAAGAGGGAATACAAACCCGGCGAAGAAGTTCGCATGCTCATCCACGCCGAAAAGCCCGGCAGCAGCGTCGTTTTGTTCATCCACGACCAGCCGCAGGTGCTCCAAATCGCCCAAAACACCACTGAGCACCGCTTCACGCTTCGCGCCGCCGATCAGCCGAATGTTCCTTGGTCCGCCTACTCCCTGCGAGATGGCCGCAAGCACCAAACCGGTGGCAACATCCACGTCCCGCCCACCCAGCACATCGTCAAAGTGGAGCTCACGCCGGATTCCACCACCCACGGGCCGGGTGAGACGTGCCGCGTGCGTTTGGTCACTCGTGATGCCACCGGCAAAGCACTCCCAGCCCGGGTCGTGCTCACCGGCTACGACAAATCCCTCGAATACATCTCCGACGGCTCCAACATCGGCGACATCCGCCAGTACTTCTGGGGCTGGCAAAACGGTGGCGCGAATAGCTTTCAGGACACGCTGCGTGATTTGGAGGCGCGTGTGATGCTCTTTGATGATCGGGATAAAGAACGGTGGCTTGGTGCGGTGAATGAATATCAAGGCTGGAGCCACGGGCTTAGAGTCTCGTCTGGTTCTCTCGGACTTGCTCCAGTACAATCAGCCGTAGCTGCCGCAGTCCTTGATGAAGCCGAAGTCGCTCTCATGATCCGCCGTCGTTTCGCTGACAGCGCGGTGTGGCGGCAGGATTTGGCGACGGGGGCGGATGGCACCGCGGAAATCGAGTTTCCGTTTCCGGACAATCTGACCACCTGGAAGCTCAAAGCCTGGGTGCTCGGCCCGCAGGCGCAGGTCGGCGAGGCGGAGGTGAAGGTCATCACGCGCAAAGACCTGCTCGTGCGCTTGCAGGCCCCGCGATTCTTCATCGAAAAGGACGAGGTGCTGCTCTCCGCCATCGTCCACAACGACCACGCCACCGCTCAAACGGTCGAAACCACGCTGGAACTCGAAAACGGCACGCTGGAGCCTGTGGAGCCGCTTTCACCACAAAAAGCCGAGATGCTGCCGCACAGCGAAAAACGCCTCGAATGGCGAGTGCGGGCCAAAACCGCCGGCGAGGCCCAAATCCGCGTCTCCAGCCGCTCACCCGCCGGCAGCGACGCCATGGAGCTGACCTTCCCCGTTCGCGTTCGCGGAGCCGAACGCGTCGAAACGCAGTCCCTCTCCCTCCGCGCCGCCGATAAAAGCCACACGCTGCGTTTTGAAGTCCCTGCCGCCCTCCGCGCCGACTCCACCCGCTACGAACTGCGCTACACACCCTCGCTCGTGCCGCTCATCCTCGATGCGCTGCCTCCTTTGATCGACTACCCGCACGGCTGCGCCGAGCAGACGCTCAACCGCTTCGTGCCCGCCGTGGTGGCCGTCGATTTGCTCAAACAGCTCAAACTCAAACACCCCGACTACACCCCCGCCAAAGCCGCCAAACTCGCTCGCACTGGCCTCGAACGTCTGCGTGACATGCGCTGTGAATATTATGGCTGGGGCTGGTTCCCCCGTGAAATCAATGCCTCACCACACATGACCGCCCTCATCGTACGTGGTCTTCAACTCGTCCGTTACGCCGGTCAAAGCGGCACCGATGAACTCATTGAGCATGGCATTGAGCATCTCGAATCTCATGAAGGAAACTCGCTGCATCGTATGGCTCTGCCGAAGGACAACCACCATCACAAAGCAGGAATTGATGACACCGACATGCTCGTCCACGCCGGGCTTTTCGCCGAAAAGAAAGCCGACGCGGCCATGCGCACGCGACTTTATGAAAACCGCGTCGCCTTGAGCCGCCAGATGCTCGCGCTGCTCGGACTCGTCTGCCATCACGCCAAAGAAGTGCAGCGCCGGGACATGTGTCTGCGGAATTTGAAGCAGCACCTCCAGCAAGACGAGGCCACGCAAACCGCATGGCTCAAACTGCCGGCTGAAGACCGCTGGCTCTGGCAAAACGATCCCATTGAAACCCAGGCCACCTTTTTGCGCCTGCTCCTCGCTGCGAATCCCGCTGATCCGCTCGCGCCGCGCGTGGTGAAATATCTCGTGCAGACCCGCCGCCACACCACGCACTGGAACAGCACGCGGGACACCGCCACCGTCATCCACGCGCTCGCCGAATACCTCCGTGCCACGCGTGAAACTGTGCCGCAGCTCGATCTGGAATTCGTGCTCGACGGCAAGACGCACTCCCGCGTGCATCTGGACGCCACGAACCTCCTCTCCGCCGGTCATGTGCTCACCTTGAGCGATGCCGAGCTGCCCACTGGCCCTCACACGCTCGAACTCCGCAAGACCGGCTCAGCGCCGCTCTACGCCAGCGCCGCGCTCACGCTCTTCAGCCAGGAAGAATCTCTGCCCGCCGCCGGACTCGACATCCAAACGCAGCGCCGCTTTTACCGACTCGAGAACAACCAACGCACCGAAATCGCCAGCGACACGCCACTGCGCTCCGGCGACCTCGTGGAGGTAGAGCTGACGCTCGAAAGCAAGCACGATGCCGAGTACCTGCTCGTCGAAGACTTCAAACCCGCAGGCTTTGAAACCATCAGCGTGCGCAGCGGCTGGAACTCCGACGACCTGCCTTGCTACCAAGAATTCCGCGACGAAAAAGTCTGCCTCTATATCGAGAATCTGCGCCAAGGCCGCCACACCCTGCGCTACCTCGTCCGCGCCGAAACTCCTGGACGTTTCACCGCACTACCGACGCAAGTTTCCGCGATGTATGCGCCGGATCTGCGAGCGAACTCAGCGGATTGGCGGGCGAAAGTGGAGGAGTGACAGCTTTCAGTCTGGCTACTCCTACTGAGTTGCGACCGCCAGTGGCCTATGATAAGGCACCCCATGACTGTGACCTTGGACATTCCAGAAGAAGTCTCCCATTCTTTGGTGGCGAAGTTTGGCAGCCTCAGCCGTGCCGCCATGGAGACGCTCGCTGCCAAAGCCTATGAGCAGGACTGCCTTTCGTTGGAGCAGGTCCGCAGCATGCTAGCTCTCGAATCACGCTGGGAAGCCCAGGCTGTCCTCTCAAGGCTGGGAGTCTGGCCTGGAACCACTGTCGAGGATTTCCGCGCCGATTTTGCTAGTCTTCAACATCTCACTGCGGCGAACTAAATGCTCGTCATCAGCGATACCTCGGCGCTTTCGGCTCTGGCGGAGGCTGGCATGATGCCCATTTTGCCGAAGCTCTTTCCTACAGTGGTCATCACCGCCTCCATTGAAAAGGAATGCGCTCATGCAGGAGCACCTGACGAATTACGCCAATGGATCGCACAGCCTCCCGCTTGGCTGAAGATCGTGCCCGATCCGTCCGAGTTCCTTCTGGAGACAGCTTCGCTCGGTGCAGGCGAGGCATCCGCCATTTCTCTAGCTTGGGAGCATCGTCAGAAGGCTTCTCTGATCTTGGATGAACGCCGTGGACGTGCCGTGGCGAAGGCCCTTGGGCTTTCCATCAGTGGCACGATGGCCATCGTCGCTGAGGCGGCTAGGCAAGGGCATGTCCAGTTTGAAGACGCCTTGGGTTTATTGCAGGCAGCAGGCTTTCGCTTATCAGCAGCCATCATCGAAGAGGCTCGCCGGAAATCCAGACAGCCGATTGAACTGTCTTCTATGCTTCACCAAGCTTCTATTCACTTCTGCCCGTAATACGCCCCCGGCCCGTGCTTCCGCAGGTGGTGCTTTTCGAGGATGTGGGAAGGAATGGGAGCAAGCGAAGGCGCCAGCGAGTAGCTGCCGAGAGCCATCTGGGCGCACATTTCAAGGGCGATGCTGTTGCTCAGCGAATCCATGGCGTTTTTGCCAAAGGTGAAGGGCGCGTGATGGAGCTGGAGCACGGCGGGCATTTCGAGCGGATCGAGGCTGAGCTCACGGAGTCGCTCCACGATGGCCACACCGGTGAAGTGCTCGTAATCGGCATCCACCTCCTCAGGCGTGAGTGCCCGCACGAGGGGCACGGTGCCGTGAAAGTGATCGGCATGCGTGGTGCCGTGGCAGGGCAGGTCGCGGCCGGCCTGACAAAACATGGTTGCATGCGGGCTGTGCGTGTGGGTGACGCCACCGATCTTCGGGAACTCGCGGTAGAGGTGCAGATGCGTTTTGGTATCGCTCGATGGCCGTAGCTTGCCTTCGACGACTTTCCCTTCGAGATCGAGCACGACGATGTCCGCCGGGGTGAGTTGATCGTAGTCCACACCGCTGGGTTTGATGGCCCACAGGCCGCTGGCGTGGTCGATGCCGCTCACATTGCCCCAGGTGAGGCGCACGAGGCCGCTGGCGGGCAGGGCGCGGTTGGCTTCACAGACTTGGTGGCGGAGTTCGTCGAGGGTCATAGTGCTTCGTGCTCATGCGGGAAGGTTCTTCAACCAAAACGTCAGCGTTTTCGGCGACTCGGCGGGCTCGCCGATTTCCTTCCAGATGAAGGTGGCCTGGAGTTCGGGGTGCTTGGTGTAGCCCTGGCTCTGCCAGAATGGATCGAGCGGGCGATACCCAGCCGGGCGCAGCGGATGATCCGACGGACGGTCCACGGCGCAAAAGGTAGCGAGGCGGGCACCGATGGCTTTGGCGCGAGCTTCGCGGCGCTGGAAGAAGGCTTTGCCAAGGCCGTGACCTCGATACTCGGGCAGCAGGATGGATTCGCCGAAGTAGCAGAGGTCCTTCAAATCATAGCCACCCGCCTTCACGAAGGCCGCCTGGAATTCCGGACCTTCTTCCACCATCGGCAGGCAGGTCGTGGCACCGATCACGCGGCCTTCGTCAAAGGCCAGCACGACGAGGCTGCGCTCGCAGCGGAGGTAGCTTTGCAAATACTCGCGTTCGTATTCGAGGCTGCCGTCATAGAGATACGGATACTCGCGGAAAACGGCGATGCGCAGGCCGCCGAGGGCATCGAGATGTGGATCAAGAGCCGAACCATGGAAGTTTTGAAGCGTGATCTCAGGCATGAAAACGGGCGTCACTTGGCTGAATCGGCTTTTTTGATCTCTTCGGGCTTTTTCTCCTCCGTCTTCGGATCAGGCGGCGTGCTGGGCACGGCGATGTATTTCGCCTTTTCGGGGTCCATGCGTGGGAGCGTGCCCTGGAGCTTCTGAAGCTGCTCGGGACTCTCTTTCGGCACTTCGACTTTGGATGCCGGAGGCGGGACAGCAGCAGCAGCGGGCTTGGCTGGCGGCTCGTCCTTCGGCGCGGGGGCTTTTTCACAACTGGTCAAAGCCAGGACAAAGGCTGGCAGGAAAAGGGCAAGACGTGAGATCATGGTGGGTGAGGCGTAAAACCTCGCCGAGGCGTGGCACGAATGCAATGCGCCGCCTCGTCTGCTCAATCGCAGAACGTGAGGCTGGACATTCCACCGCCTCGCGCTCCATTCCCGCCCCGCCACTGCCATGAAGCTTCTCTTCTCCTTCCTTTTCCTCTGCACCGCCATTTGGATGCCCGCGCAGGACGCCACGCCCACCTCCGAGCGAACCGCCATCGAGTTCAAGGACGGCGATAAGCTGGTGCTGCTAGGCAACACCGTCTTCGAACGCGAGCAGCGTTACGGAGCATTCGAGCCTCGCCTGGCTCTCGCACTTGGAGATACCAAAGTCAGCGTGCGAAATCTTGCCTGGAGCGGGGACACCGTCTTCGGCCATGCCCGCTCCTATTTCGGCCCTCCGGAGGAAGGTTTGCAGCGTCTCTCGGGTCATCTCGACATGCTCAAGCCGACCGTCGTGATGCTTTGCTACGGCTCCGAGCTGGCTTTTGAACGCCTCAAAGGCCTGCCGGACTTCCTCACCGGTTACCGCAGCCTCATTGACCTCATCCGGGCGAAATCCCCCGGCGTGCGCATCGTGGTGGTGGCCCCGCCGCCGCTCGAAAACCTCCAGGCACCGCTGCCTGACCTCACCACCGAGAACAAAAACCTCTCCAGCCTCCGCGATGCGTTGCGGAAATTCGCCATGATGCAAAACGCCTTCTTCGTGGACTGGTTCGAACTCATGGGCGGAGTGCCGAAACCCGGCCTCGCCTCCAAATCGCTCACCGAAAACGGCGTTCACTACACCCAGGAAGGCTACGAAAAGCTCGCCTCGAAACTCGTCGAAGGTCTGGGCCTGAAAATGCCGGAAGCCCCCTCCCCTGCCCTCGAAAATCTCCGTCGTGCGGTCATCGCCAAGGACACCCTTTTCTTCAATCGCTGGCGTCCGCAGAACGAGACCTACCTCTTCGGCTTCCGCAAACATGAGCAGGGTCAGAACGCCAAGGAGATCCCGATGTTTGACCCCCTCATCGCCGAAGGTGACAACACCATTCAGAAGCTGAAGGCCGAAGCGCTCTCGCAGGCCCGCCGCCCTTGATGAGGGTTAGCCGTCACCATGTTATTCGAACAGCTTTCCCAAGCATTCGTTAACACCCTGGGTGAAGACTCGCGGCAGCGTTCTGGACTGCGCCGGGCCTCCGGCGCTTTCGAGCGTCATGAGGCCCGCGAAAAGCTCCAGAGGACTGGAGCACTCCAGGACGCTGCCGCGATTTCTAGAACCCGACTGCATTGTCACGGCTCACGGCTGGCCCGTTTGAGCGAGCACTTTGTCTCGCAGCGCCTTCGTAAACGTCACCGCCTCCATTGCCGAGGCAGGCAAAACAGGCACCTCAATCGCAGTGCCTAGCGCTTTGAGGCCCCACACCTCCTCCAGACGCTCCGGCATCGGTCCGAGCACATGCAGGAACTTCACGCGATCGCCCTCCGCCCGCAGCCGCTCGGCCATTTTTTCCAATGCGCCAGGCACGCGAGGCACGGTAGCAAAACGCAGCGTGCGCAGCACCGGCTGGCCGGTGAGTTCGTGCGCCATCGAAAGCATCGTGGCAAGCGCCAGCGCGGCGGATTCCTCGCCCGCACCATACGGCACGAGCACCATCGTGACATCGTAAGGCATCTGCTTGCCCGCCAGTTCGGAGTCGATGTTCGAGCACTCGGCCCCCGCAGCTTCGAAGCGATCCCGCCGTACGCTGTAGCCCATATTTTCCTCCCCAAGAGTGGATTGGAGGTAACCAGGCACGGCTTGCAAGGCGTCGGCTTGCTTCAAAACCTCGCGCAGCAGGTTCGTGTGCTTTTCGAGGCCGCCGAGGCTGATGTCCCGCTTCAAGGCGAGCGCATATTTAAAGCTGCGATCCGCCTCGCGGTCCTTTTTCCACTGCCAGATGCCAAAGCTGGCAATGCCCAGCAGCACGGTTCCGGCCGGGAAAAGCACGAGCGCGGCCCGGATCCAGCGTCCGGGATCGGAGGAGGCCTGAGGAGGAGAATCGGTCATGAGGAATGAATGGCTGAATGCACGGCCTGCGCCGCCCGCTGATACGCACCACCGCTGCCGAGCATGGCGACGACGGTGGCCAGATCGGCCTGGAGAGCCTCGCGACGGTCTTTTTGCGTCAAAAGGTCCGCTGTGGCCTTGGCGAGGGTGTCGGGATTCAAATCGTGCTGCACGAGCTCTTTTACGACCTCGCGCTTCGCGAGGATGTTGATGATGCCAAGATGCTTGATGCGCACGACGAGCTTGGCGACGACATAGGTCGGCCAGCTCACATTATAGACGAGCGTGTAGGGCAGGCCAAAGCAGGCCGCCTCCAGCGTGGCGGTGCCGCTGGCCACCGCGCCCGCCTCGCAGCGTTGCATGAGGTCATAGACCGTGCCCACCTCGATCCAGCGCTTCGCCTCCGGCACGCCAAGAGCATCCGCCATCGTGCGCATGTGCCCGGCGAGTGTCTCATTGGCCGCCGAGACGGCAAAACGCGCCTCCGGCACCGCCAAGCGGATCGCCTGCGAGGCCTGCACCATGATCGGAAACAGCCGACGCACCTCATTGAGCCGACTGCCCGGAAACCAGCCCACCAGGCCGGTTTCGCGCTTCCAATCGCGTCGCAAGGTCTGCACCCGGTCCACCATCGGATGACCGCAAAACTCGGTGCGCAGGCCGCTCTGCTCGTAAAAAGCCTTCTCGAAGGGGAAAATGCAGATCATGAGATCCAGCACCTTCGCCATCACCTTCACGCGACCTTTCTTCCAGGCCCAAACTTGCGGGCTGATGTAATAGAGGATCTTCCCCGAATAGCCCGCCGCACGCAGCGACTTCGCCACACGCAAATTGAAGCCCGGGTAATCCACGAGGATGACCGCCTCAGGCAGCTCAGCTAGAATCTGCGCCTCCACCGCCAGCTTCTTCTCTTTGAAGTAACGGTAGATTTTCAGCACCTCCCACAGGCCCACCACTCCCGCCTTCTCCACCCAGTCCTCGATTCCCTGCCCCGCCACCTCCCGCATCTGGCGGCCACCGAGTCCGCTGACCTGTAAATCAGGTTCCAGCGCCTTCATTTCACGCAGCAGACCCGCCGCATGGGTGTCTCCGCTGATTTCTCCGGCAATGATAAATACCCGTGTCATGCGAAGCACCGGAGGGCGGGAATCCAAGAGAGAGAAAACATCGCCGCGAGCCTAGCCGTGAGGTCCGGGTGGTCAAACGCCATGCAGGCCGAATACCAAAACTAGACCCCGAAATCTAAACCCCAAGATTCGGTTCCCGCTCCCTCATCGGTCCCCTGATCCGTCATCTGTCCCCTGATCCGGTCAATCCGGTCACTTGGGTCACTTGGGTCACTTGGGTCACTTCCGCCCATCCGCCCCCTTTTCCCAAGCGGCTCCCGCCCTAGAAGCGGCCCCACCCTTCTCTCATTTGCATCAGATACGGATTTTCTCATTTCCACCATGAATGCGACGCCATAGGTCTCGAAAACCGAGAGACACCTCCGGCCTCCTTGTATTTAGCGCTCTATTTCGAGCCAAACAGGTTTTTCCATAGCTTCTAAATACCGTTTAACCCCATTCCCAAGGGCTTCACCCGCCCTTTACCTATCAATTCACCCTCCTCCCCTACCCTTCCCAGCCTGGTTTTGGGCCTCTTTATTCTCACTTTTACAATTTTATCATATTTTTGTGAGATTGGTGTTGCAACGATTCTCAT
>JBILVU010000073.1:0-29133 GCA_044370285.1 Prosthecobacter sp. | reverse complement strand
GACGCCTTCGATGGTGATGCGGTTGGTGCCGGCACCTTCGATTTTGGCGCCCATTTTGATGAGGAAGTTGGCGAGGTCTTCGACCTCGGGTTCGGCAGCGGCGCCTTCGATGATGGTGGTGCCTTTGGCCAGGACGGCGGCCATCATGACATTATCCGTTCCGAGGACGGTAGAGCCGTGTTTGCCCATCAAATTCATGGGACCGCCTTTGAAGCCTTTTTTGGCATTCACATGGATGTCTCCACCTTCGACCTGGACCTGTGCGCCGAGGGCTTCGAGGCCTTTGAGATGGAGGTCAACGGGGCGGTCGCCGATGACGCAGCCGCCGGGGAGGGAGACGGTGCATTTCTTCAAGCGGCCGGTGAGGGGGCCGAGGACGCAGATGGAGGCCCGCATCTTCCGGACGAGGTCGTAGGGGGCGATGGATTTGATCTTTTCGGCTTTGACGACGACGACGCCGGAGGCTCGCTCGACCTCGGCTCCGAGCTCGCCGAGGATTTGAAGCATGTAGTTGGTATCCGAGAGGTCGGGGACGCGGCGGATGGTGCAGGTGTCCTTCGTGAGGAGGGTGGCGGCGAGGATGGGCAGAGAGCTGTTTTTCGAGCCGCTGATGTTGATGCGGCCTTTGAGCGGGGTGCCGCCGTGGACGATGAGCTTTTCCATGATGTGGAAGGGTTTCTGCCGCGATTTGAGGTGCGGGCAAGAGAATGTTTGAAAGGAGGATGTGATTCCGACTGCGGCGGAATGACGAATTTCCTAATGACGAATGAAGAAGCGAACTGTTTAGCGCTTCGAGCGGTCGTTGAAGGCGGCGACGACGCGGGCGGCCTCGCGGTTCTCGGCTTTTTCTTTGAGGTCTTGGCGCTGATCGGCCTTGTTTTTACCTTTGCCGACGGCGACCTGAAT
Organism: Prosthecobacter sp.; assembly: GCA_044370285.1. Classification (GTDB taxonomy): domain Bacteria; phylum Verrucomicrobiota; class Verrucomicrobiia; order Verrucomicrobiales; family Verrucomicrobiaceae; genus Prosthecobacter. The sequence goes on along the minus strand of JBILVU010000073.1, from coordinate 28,227 downwards.
TTTGATACGATGACCTTTCCAGTAGGCTTTGAGCACAGGTAGTGCGAGCCCCTTCTGGTGGGCTGCGGTATCGAGCTTCATGATCTCACGCTTGTGCAGGAGGAGGCGGCGGGAGCGGCGTGGCTCGTGGGTCTCGTGGCTGGCTTTGTCGTAGGGCTTGATGTCGCAGCCGTAGAGCCAGACCTGGCCGCGCTCGACTCTGGCGAAGGCGTCGGAGAGGTTCATGTGGCCCTGGCGGATGGATTTGACCTCGGTGCCACGGAGTTCGAGTCCCGCCTCGTAGGTCTCGAGGATGTGGTAGTCGCGTGGAGCTTTGCGGTTGGAGGCGATCTCGGACATGCGAGAGACAAAAAATGGGTCCTATGCGGCGCACGGGACCCATTTGGGAAAGGATGATGTGGCCGGCACGCCGGAGGGGATCAGCTGTGGTCGATGTTTTCTGGCGTGATCTTGCCCTGGATGATCTCGAGGAGGGCGAGGTCAGCATCGCGGAGGCCAGGACGGCGTTCAACGAGGGGGGAACGGCCGGAAGCGATCTGACGCACTCGCTTGGAAACGAGATTGATAAGGATCGGTGGCTCAGTGATGTGCTTGGCGGCTTCTTCGACGAGGTCTGCTCTCATAGGTGTAAAACGGCCTGGGATACAGGGGTGGGAAGAGTAGTGGTCTCCGGGGAGGTAGCAAACGAAATGTGGCCGGATTTACGGTTGATGAAGGAAGAGGGCTGCTGTCTCATCGCGTCCGGCCTGGAGTTGGCCCCAACCTTTTACCCAACCTGATCAGCATGAAGAAAGTCGGTATCGGAATCATCGGCGGCGGCCTCATGGGCCGGGAAATGGCAAGCGCTTTTGCACGCTGGTGCGCCCTGACGGATGTGGAGGTGCTGCCCGAATTGGTGGCGGTGGCGGATCTCGTGGAGGAGGTGCGAAACTGGTTCCGGAGGGTGCCTTCCTGCACGCAGATCACGGGTGACTACCACGAACTGCTGGCGAACCCGGCGGTGGAGGTGGTGTATGTGGCGGTGCCGCACAACCTGCACGAGACGATCTATTTGGATGTGTTGGCGGCTGGGAAGGACCTTTTTGCGGAGAAGCCTTTCGGGATCGACTTGGCCTCGGCACGGCGAATTGGCGAGGCTGGGGAGAAATCGGGGCGGTTCGTGCGATGCAGCTCGGAGTTTCCCTTTCTCCCGGGGGCGCAGCGTGTGATGCAGGTGGCTCAATCGGGCAAGCTGGGTCGTGTGCTGGAGGTCGTGAGCGGCTTTCATCATAGTAGCGACCTGGACGCGACGAAGGCTGCGAATTGGAAGCGCAAATCGGCGAGCTGTGGTGAGATCGGCGTGCTGGGTGATCTGGGCATGCATGCCTGCCACATCCCGTTGCGCCTTGGCTGGAAGCCTTCGCGGCTGTTTGCCCAACTCCAGAAGGGCTACCCGCAACGCCCCGATGGCAAGGGTGGCATGGCCGTTTGTGACACCTGGGACAACGCTTTGCTCCACTGCTGGACAAGCATTGAGGGTCATGAGGTGCCGCTGCGGCTCGAAATGAAGCGCATGGCTCCGGGGGAGACGAATTCGTGGTTCGTCGAGATTCTCGGCACTGAGGGTGGCGTGCGATACAGCACGAAGGAGCCGAAGACGCTGTGGCTCTTTGAAAACGGCAAGGAGCAGTTTTGGAAGAAGACAGATCTCGGCTTTTGCATGCCATTCAAGACCGTGACGGGGGGCATTTTCGAGCCAGGCTTTCCAGACATGATACAGCAGATGTGGGCTGCTTTTCTGATGGAGCGTGCCGGACTGCTCGGTGCTCGTTTTGGCTGTGCCACGCCTGCCGAGGCGGTGGCGACGCAGGAGATTTTCGCGGCGGCCCTGGCTTCGCAGGCATCGGGAAACGCGATCGCGCTGTGATCAGCGTGGGATCGGCGTGTTGTCGAGTTCGGCGATGATAGCCGGGTAGTCGGTGAGCTGGACGAGCTGGATGCCATAACGGTCTGCAATGGCGTGGGCCTCGGACTCAGGGTAGTCGTCGCGGAAATAGACCTCTTTCACGCCATAAGCGCAGAGCATCTGCATGCAGCTTGTGCAGGGTTTTGTAGTGCAGGCGACGAGTTTGACGTTGCCACGGGTGAACAGACTACAGAGATTCACCTCTGCATGTAGCATGTATTTGCGCCGTGCATCCCGGTCACTCCAGAAAGATTCATCAGGGTCATAACCAGGGGCGAGACCGTTGTAGGCCGTGCCAATCACGCGGTTGGAAAAATCGAACGCAACGGCACCGACTTTGCGGAAAGGGTCTTCGGATCGCAGGCTAGCGACATGAGCGAGGGCCATGGCGTATTCCGGGATGGTGAGTCGGGAACGGTGGGGCAATGTTGAGGACATGGAATGACAAACCTTCGGAGTTACTGCCAGTCAATGGAACAAGTTTATGATGGAAGGAGTATTCGCTTGAACATCATTAAATATGTTCTACCGAACACCGACCATGTCCATCCCGTCCATAAATTCAAAATTAAGCCAGAAACTCCCCTTCATGCTGAGGAGTTTTCAATCGGTTTTCACATCCCGCCACTCATCCATTCACCTGCCCGTCAGGCCCTTCGGCACTGGTCATCATCGGGAGATCCAGCTAGAATTAGAGTTTAGACGGAGAGAGCCGACGAGTCCGCATCCTCTTTGGCGGTGAGTTGAACCGGTAATATTACCTCTTCAAAGATCATTCTGCTCGGGAGCCAGCAAAGTTTTGGGGCGAGATTTTTGAAAAAGTGCTGTTTTTAAAGATGGACAAACAAAAGCTGAGTTGCTTCTATCTAGAGTTATTTTGCTTCAAATCTCCCGACCTATGCTCTTCTCTCGCCCTGCCGAATCCCTCGCCCCGCACGTTGGAGCAGCTTTCATCGCTGTATTGGCGCTAGCTTCACCTGCCAGTGCTCAATTTGGTGTCTCACCTTCTCAGACCAGCAGCTTCTTTGATGATTTTCGTTCACGAACCCAACAGATGCAGCAAAGCTCTGCTGGTTTCCGCACGGGAGATGTAGTTTACGATTACGATAGCGGCACCTATGTGAACTCTGCTGACGGGGAAATGCGCCCAGAGGACCTTCTTCGTGAAGCCCGCCAAGTGTCTCAGCCCGCTGTCCGCAGCGGCAGTGCTGCCATGGCTGCGCGATCCGTTGGGGATTACACAAATTACTCCGGTCAGTACACCTCTCCGACTGGTTACTTTGCCCCCACGTATGTGTCCGATCCATTTCTGACTGGCAAGCGCAATCTCAAACTTGGACCAGTGAACGTGGGTTTAGGTATGTACACCGGTTTGGAGTATAACAGCAACGTCACCCGCTCCAAAACGAACCCGGTTTCAGACGTGATCGGGACGTTCATGCTCAACATTGATGCCAACTATAGAGTGACCCAAAACAACGTTTTGAGCATTTCTACGGCTGTTGGATTTGACCATTACTTCAACAACCCAGAACTGGCTCCATATGGCAGTGGGAATTATGTTCTGAATGTCCTTCCTGGAAGCACTCTGGCTTTCGATATCAAGGCCGGCCCGGTGTATTTTACTGTTTATGATCGTGTTTCAGTGCGCCCTGCCGTGAACAATGCCTTCGCTCTCAATGCGCAGTCCATCTTCGGGGTATTCCAGAATGATGCCGGTGTCGCAATGAATTGGGCCATCAACTCCAAGTGGTCGTTGTCTGTGAACTACAACAATTCCATCTCTAAGGCGATGGAGCAGCGCTTCAACCAGTTTAACCGGCAACTCGACTCAGTTCAAACGGTGCTCACCTATAGCCCACATGGGACATGGGCTACGGGCATCGAAGGTGGTTTCAGCTTGCTCGACTACGAGCAACCAGTACTCAATGACGCTGTCATGGGAAATGTAGGTATGTTCTTCCGGACTCAACTTGGCTCAGCCACTACCCTTCGCATGTCTGCGGGCCTACAGAATTTCGACTTTGAAGCACCAACCGTTCTCGCGCCGCTTGGAACTGGGGATACCAAGGATTTGTCAGATTTCTACTTCAATTTCAGCATTTCCAATCAGATCAACAACCGAGTGAATCATGTGCTGTCCTTCGGGCATGAATCTGCATTGAACCTAACTTCAAACTTCATCACTGCAGACTATGTGAACTACGGAGTATCAATCATCACTTCCAAAGGTGGACGCCTCTCGCTCACGAGCTTCTTCGAAAGTGCTCGTCCATCTTCGCCTGTTGCCCAAACAGATCTCATTCAATATGGCTTTGATGCATACTATAACCATCAAATCACATCGAAGGTCAGAATGGGCGTAGGCTACCATTTTGGCCGCACAGATTCAGAGGCCGCCAATGGAGATTTCGATCAGCATGCCTTCAACTTGGATTTCACCACGGCAATCACACAAAAGGCTAGCCTCAATTTTGGCTACCGCTACTTCCTGACAAACGCCTACAACAGCAACTTTGATTTCACCCAGCACCGCGTGATTCTGGGATTGAATTACAATTTCTAACGGATTTCCAACGCCGTTGTCTGTCGAAGAGGTTTGGTGAGGTCAAAAAATTCACCTCGCTAATCGCTTCCCCAATAATTTTCTTCTCATGCAAGCAATGAAAGCACGTCTCACGGCATTGGTCATTTTCGTAGGTTCCATGGCAACCTTGCAAGCACAGGACCCTGGTTTCAGAGTCCCAGCCTCCCCCAAGTCGGCAGCCAACTCTCAGGGGGGCGGTGGTTCATCTGGAACACTCACTGGTGCGGCAGTACTTACCTCAATGGAGGTTTTGGATAACACGAAGCCGATTCAGCCTGGCTACATCGTTAGTATTCGTATCCTCGAAGATCGCAAAGAGGCGGTCACTCAAAAAGTTGCTGTGACGGGCGAAGTTCAGGTTCCCTACATCGGCCTTGTTCGAGCCGCTGGCCGCACTTGTCGTGATCTCGCTTATACAATCAAAAGAGATTTGGAGAAGAGCTTCTTCATTAGCGCTACCGTGGTTATCGCCATCGATCAGATTCCGGATACTCCTGGAGGGACATATGGAGTCGAACTCGAAACCTACACGATGTTTGGCTTCGTCCTCAAACAGGGTAAGTATGATCTACCTGCTACAGAAGATGTTACCATCAGTCAGGCCATCCTTCGGGCTGGGGGGTTTGCTCAATTTGCGGACAAAGAGCATGTCAGAATTGTTCGCACGACTCCACAAGGTGAGAAAAGCATTCTCGTGGATGTCTCCAGCATCATGGTTAAAGGCCAGATGCAGAAGGACATTTATCTCCGCAAGAATGATGTCGTCATCATCCCAGAAAAGACGGTAAACTTCTAACTTTTCGGGCCCCCGGATTCTCAGATCTGATTCTTCCATCAGTAGTTTCCGATAGCAGCCAGGCAATTATAAGCGATTCTGCCCCATCCTCTCCGAGTGCCTTTCCCGGTTCGGCTGACTGGATAACCCTCCGACTCAACAGCCGCCTTTAAATCCTATGGAACAAAACCTCTCGCTTCCCGGCGGACAAGTGCAATCCAGCACCCTGAACCGCATTCATGAGGCTTCAGCCAAGTTTCAGCGATACAAGATCCTACTGCGTCGGCGCTGGTGGTTCCTACTCTTGACTGCAAGCATCGGCGTGTGTGTGCAAGCGCTGACCATTACGGGCAAACCGCAAATTTTCCGATCTCTGGCTAAGCTCGTCGCAGGTGGACGCATGGTAGCTAATGGAGATCTACAGTGGCAGGAGCAGTTGTCGGACTTTTACGGCACCATCATTGAGACGATCGAGAGCGCTGAAATGATTCGCAAGGCTCGTGAACGCGTTCACGCTTTGCATCCAGATCTCAAGGATTCGGATGTGGAGATTCGCGTGGCCCAGACCAAGGGCTCCGCCATCTTCAACATCCTCGCCACGGGTTCCGAGCCGAAGTACACCCAGATATTCCTGAACTCGCTGCTTGATGAGTTTATTGCCTTTCGCCAGAGCATTCGTGAGCAAGCTCAGGGTAAGGTTCTCAGCACCTTCCTTCAGGAAGTCGTCAACAAACAAAAGGTCATGGAGGAAAAATCCGATCTCCTCCAACGGTTCTGTTCAGCCAACAACATTCTGACCATTACCAACGGCCAGAATGAGGCCGCGTATTTCCTCACCCAGCTCAAGGGGCAGCGGGAAACCCAGCGCACGGCGCTGTCCGAGATCGATATGGCCGTTCAAGACGTCAAAGCGGCCATGCAAAATCGAGAGCGCCTCGCCACTGCGGCCGCCACCAATGGGACGGGAGGTGGGGCTGCCAGTAACAAGGGAGGAGCGGAAAGCGGACAAGGCACGGGTGACTCCACCGGTTCGAGTAACAAAGGGCTGACACTCGCCGAGCAGGATTTCCTCCGCACCAAGGGTCAGATCACATTGCTGACGACCAAAAAAGAAACCCTTCTTGAGACATTCAAGGACAGTCATCCCCAAGTCACGGAGATGACCCAAGAGATCAGGGGGCAGGAGGCCTTGCTTAAGCGGTTTGAGGCGCAGATCCAGCAGGAGATGCTATCCCAGCGCGAAGCCATCAACCGCATGGTTCTCGTGCTCGATAAGCAGGTTTCAGAGCGAGAAAAGGAAGCGCTTGAGTTGGGTGCTAAGCTCGCAGAGCACAAAAAACTCGAGGGCGATGCAATGGTAGCCAAGGAGGCCTACCAAAAGATGTTCGAGCGTGCGGAGAACTTCCAAAATATGTTTAACACCCAGAGCGACTATGTGGCTGTTCAGGAGCGTGCAACAACAGCTTCTGAGCACACTGAGGACTGGAAGATGCCCATCATCATTGGTTTGATCGTCGGCCTTGGTGCTGGCGTGATCATTCTACTTTTGTTTGATCGCCTTGATGACCGAATGAATTCCTTCAGTGAGTTCCAGACTTTGTTCCCAGGCGAAGCAGTGCTGGGACAGATTCCCGAACAGCGCCAGCGTGGTGATGTCGCCCTTCTCCGCCCGAACGATGATAGGCATCTTTACGCCGAGGCCTTCCGCACGATTCGTTCGTCGATATTGTTCAAGAATTGGAACGGCAAAGCGCCCAAAACGATTTTGTGTACTTCCGCAGTACCTAATGAAGGTAAAACCACCGTCACTTCGAACCTTGCCGTTACCATGGCGCTCGCTGGAGCTCGCGTCTTGCTGGCTGACTGCGACCTTCGTCGTGGTGGCGTGAGTGAGCTGTTCAAGCTTCCTGCAACACCTGGTCTTAGCGAGGCACTTCGGGGCAAGCTCCACTGGCGTGATGCCGTTCAGGAAACTAGCATTCGGAATCTAGACCTCCTCGCCCGTGGTGATGTTTTCGATCAGACATCCGAGATGCTGCTCTCCAAAACGGCTGAGGAGATGCTCAAGGAGATGGGGGATGAATACGATTATGTCATCTTCGACAGTGCCCCGGTGCTCGTGGCGGATGATACCGCCAGCTTTGCGCCGAAACTCGATGCAGTTCTATTCATCGTCCGCATGTCTTCCACGATGGCCCGCCTCACGGGCAAGGCCCTGGACCTTCTTTATGAGCGCCAGGTGAATGTGGGAGGCGTCATTCTGAACCGCTCCAGCTCCAATCTGAAGGAGTACACATATTATAACTACGCCAGTTACTACTACGCCCCAGCCAAGAGTTCACCACAGCCTGCGGCAGCAGCTCCGGTTGCCAAATCATGATCGAGTAGGCCAGGCTCTAGCGGCCTCATTTTCAAACCCGGCAGCTTCAACGGCTGACGGGTTTGTTTTTACCGCGGTGGTTTGAGCGATAAAAACACCAGATTGGGGTGAAACCAACTTGGGTTCGAAGTGTTATCTCGTCGCCAAGTTCAACCGCGAACACTTCACCACCTATGAAAAAACATGCTTCATTCATCGTCGGCCTCGGCTTCATCTGCCTGAGTGCCTGCCTCGCCACCGCCCAGGAAGGCGGACAACCCAAAGGACCGCCACCAGGTGGTGATGGGGCGGCTCGTCTCGCTGAGTTCGTGAAACGGGCTGATACCGATGCGGACGGCAAAATCAGCAAGGACGAGTTTGCTGCCTTGTCTCGCAAAGAGACCGATGAACGTTTTGGCCGCGCCGATAGCAATAACGACGGCTTTATCGATCAGGCTGAGTTCGGCCAATTCGCTCAACGTGGGCGTGATGGCGGAGCTGGCATGCGCCGCCCAGGTGGTGAAGGCGGCCCGCGTCCTGACGGCGAAGGTGAGGGCGGCTTCCGCCGTCCCCCTGGCTCACCAGAGGGGGGGGCACCGAATGGTGGCCCACCTCCTGGCGGCCCTGAAGGCGGACGTCCCGGAGCCGGCGGCCCTGGTGGTCCTGGAGCCGGTGGTCCTGGCGGCCCCGGTGGAGGACGCGGTGGCATGTTTGGCGACCCCAAAGAGTCCTTCAAGCGCATGGATGCCGACAGCAATGGCAGCGTCTCCGAGGAGGAATACGTCAGTGCCATGAACAGGTTCCGTGAAATGATGAGTCGTGGCGGCCCTGGAGGCCAGCCAGGGCAGGGAGGCCCAGGTGGCTTCCGTCGTCCTGGTGGCGAAGGTGGCCCGCCATCTGGCGGTGGCGAAGGCGGCTTCCGTCGCCCACCGGTTGAAGAGACCAAGCCTGAGGCCAAACCCGAGGGCGAAAAGCCCGCTGCGGACAAGCCAAAGGAAGCGATCTGATTCTGCCATCGCGCCTGTGTTTTCGAGGGACGGCTTACGGGCCGTCCCTTTTTCATTCGTGGGGTGCTCAAATCAGCTCAGCAATCGGCTTTCCGTTGTCCACGATGAAATTGGGCCGCCCTTGATGGTCCGTGTAGGTCGCGTCCAGAGGTACGCCCATGTGATGGTAAATCGTCGCCGCCAGATCGCCCGGCGTCACGGGCCGCTCTTCGATTTCCGCTCCGTCCTTCGTGCTTGAGCCGATCACCTGTCCATGACGGTAACCGCCGCCGGCGAGGCACATGCTCATCACCACGGGCCAATGGTTGCGCCCGTCCGTGCTCCCCTGCGTGCCCAGCGTCGGTGTGCGGCCAAATTCACCCATCGCAATGACGAGCGTGTCATCGAGCAGCCCGCGTTCCCGCAGGTCGCTCACCAGCGTGGTGAGCACATGATCAAAGACAGGTAGCAGCGGACGCAGACCGTTCCAGATGCCGCCGTAGGGCGGGATATTGTCACCATGCGTGTCCCAGGTGCCGGAGGCGCCGTGATTGCTCAGGTCGATGGTCACAAAAGAAGATCCTCGCTCGACGAGGCGACGGGCCAGAAGCGCTTGCTTGGCCCAATCATGCCCACCGTATCGATCCAGCACCTTTTTTGGCTCCTTCGCCAAATCAAAGGCCTCCTGCGCACGACCTCCCGCCACGATGTCGAAGGCTTTCTGCCCAAAGGCATCCATCGCGCCCATCATCCCGCTGGCGTCGAGCTCCGCTCGGAGACCGTCCATCTGCTTACTTAGCGTCTGTCGGGCGTGCAGGCGGTCCATGCTTAGCCCGGCAGGCAGTTGAAAGAGCTTCGCGGCTTGGTTGCCATCGAAAGGATCAAACTGCGTCCCCAGATAGCCACCCCACGCCACATGGGATCGCGATTTCATGTTCAGCACGACGTAGGGTGGCATCGCCGGATGATTCGCCCCGTGATGTTTCGCCACGATGCTGCCAAAGGAGGGAAAGTGCTTCGCCTTCGGATTCGTGCGCGGCTCGTTCGTCAGATTCGCCGTCTGCATCACCATGTTTGGCTCGTGATTGCTAAAGCGGCAATCGACCGATCGAATGAGCGTAAACTGGTCCAGCATCGCTGCCTGCTTGGGCAGGAATTCGCAGACACGCACACCGGGGAGCTTCGTTTGGATCGTCTTGAAAGGCCCGCGATTCTCGATGGGGCGCTCCGGCTTCGGGTCCCAGGTATCGATCTGCGAAGGGCCCCCGGTCATCCACAGCAAGATCACCGCTTTGCCGTTTCGGCCCGTTTTGCCCTCCGCCCGTAATTTCATCAAACCCGGCAGCGTCAGCCCTCCGAGGCCAGCGAGGCTTGTTTTGAGCACCGAGCGCCGGCCATGCACCACCACTCCATCCCGCACACGCGGATTCATGAAGGTAAAGGCATGTGCATGGTCGCTACCGGGCATGCGCATTCATACGCAGCACTCTTGGCTCTCTTGTCTGGTGGGCAAAGAATACCCTGGGGGCATCGCTTACCGCACCTTCGCCGCGATTTCCTGAAACACGCGGGAGGCGGTGCTCGTCGCCGGATCTTCCAGGGCGATGGGGTGGCCTTCGTCACCGCATTCGCGGATGGGCATCTCGATCGGGATCTGGCCCAGCAGTGGCACGCCGAGACGTTTCGCCTCATGCTCGCCGCCGCCTTGGCCAAAGATATGGTAAGCCTTGCCGTCGGAAGGGCAGAGGAAATAGCTCATGTTCTCCACGATGCCCAGGATCGGCACGTTCACCTTTTGGAACATGGATACCGCCTTGCGGGCATCGATCAGCGCCACTTCCTGCGGCGTCGTCACGATCACCACACCGTCGAGAGCCACCGTCTGCACGATGGTGAGCTGGATGTCCCCCGTGCCCGGCGGGAGATCCAGCACGAGCACATCCAGATCATCCCAGGCCACCTGACGCAGAAACTGCTGCGTGTAGCGTGTGGCGATGGGGCCACGCACGATCACCGGCGAATCATCATCGAGCAAAAAGCCCATCGAGATGAGCTGCAGGCCGTGTTTCTGCACGGGCACGATCTGCTGCTCATCATTCTGAAACGGCCGCTCATCTGTGCCGAACATGTGGGCAATGCTCGGGCCATACAAATCGCAGTCACACAGGCCCACGCGGGCACCCGTCTTGCTCAGCGCCACCGCCAGATTGCTCGCCACCGTGCTCTTGCCCACACCGCCCTTGCCCGAGGCCACGGCGATGATCTTTTTCACGCCGGGGATGCTCGATTTACCCAGCTTATCCGAGGCCGTCGTGTTCGTGCCGGGCGGGTCCTTGATGTCAAAGTTCAGCCGCACCTCGCCGATGCCCGGCAGCTTCTTCAGCACATCCATCGCCTGCTCGTGAATGAGGCGCGGTATGTTTGGATCGCGGGTGGCGAGAGAGATCTCGACCGTCACATCGCTGCCGGAGACCTGGATGCCTTTGACGAGGCCGAAGGAGAGGATGTCCCGGCTGAAGCCGGGATAGCGGACGCCGCCAAGGGCGGAACGAATGTCGTTTTCTGTGAGCATGAGGTTGGGGGAAAGCTCACCCGTTAAGCACGATGCCGCCCCGCGCAATCAGCCAATGCCTGAAGGTCGGGGTTCCGCGCCCGCATCGCTGCGCAAAGCGCTGCAGGCAGGTCCCAGTCTTGCCACGGCTGCCATCCCCTGCTTGGATAGCGGAAACGCCCCGCCAAGGCACCTCACGCCTCCGAAAGTAACGCCCCCATGTTCGAACAAGTCTTCCGCAATATCGACGACATCCTGCACAAGGAGGCGGGCTGCACCACCGAGCTGGATTACACCGAGCAGTCCTCCTGGCTGCTCTTCCTGAAATACCTCGACAGCCTGGAGGCCGACAAGGCCACCGAAGCCGCGCTGGAAGGCAAGAAATACAGCTACATCCTCGAGGCACCCTTCCGCTGGGAAAGCTGGGCCGCGCCGAAGGGCAAGGACGGCCAGCTAGATCACCACAAGGCGCTCACCGGCGATGACCTCGTCGATTTCGTGGACCGGAAGCTCTTTCCCTACCTTCACGGCTTCACCCAGCGTGCCACCGGCCCGGCCACCATCGAATACAAGATCGGCGAGATCTTCGGCGAGATCAAAAACAAGGTCCGCAGCGGTTACAGCCTGCGGGACATCATTGACCAGATCGACGGGCTGCGTTTCCGCTCCCAGACGGAGAAGCATGAGCTGTCTCATCTGTATGAGGCCAAGATCAAGAACATGGGCAATGCCGGGCGGAATGGCGGCGAGTATTACACGCCGCGACCGCTCATCCGCGCCATGATCCAGGTTTTGCAGCCGAAGATCGGCCAGACCATCTACGACGGTGCCTGCGGCTCGGCGGGCTTCCTTTGCGAGGCTTTTGTGCATCTCTCGCAGGGCAAGCTCACCACCAAGGACCTCGCCACGCTCCAGACGCGCACCTTCTACGGTAAGGAGAAGAAGTCCCTCGCCTACGTCATCGCCATCATGAACCTCATCCTGCACGGGATCGAGGCACCGAACATCGTCCATACCAACACCCTCTCCGAAAACCTTGCCGACATTCAGGAAAAGGACCGCTACGACATCGTGCTGGCGAATCCGCCCTTCGGCGGCAAGGAGCGGCCGGAGGTGCAGCAAAACTTCCCCATCCGCACCGGCGAGACCGCCTTCCTCTTCCTCCAGCACTTCATCAAAATCCTCCGCGCCGGCGGTCGCGGCGGCATCGTCATCAAGAACACCTTCCTCTCGAACACCGACAACGCCTCCGTGAGCCTGCGGAAGCTGCTGCTGGAAAGCTGCAACCTCCACACCGTGCTCGACTGCCCCGGCGGCACCTTCCAGGGCGCGGGCGTGAAGACCGTGGTGCTCTTCTTCGAGAAAGGCGCACCCACGCGGAGGGTGTGGTATTACCAACTCAATCCCGGCCGCAACCTCGGGAAGACGAACCCGCTCAATGATGCGGACCTCAGCGACTTCATCGACCGGCAGCGGACCTTTGCCGAGTCGGCGAAAAGCTGGAGCGTGGATGTGGCGGCCATTGATCCGAAGACCTGGGATTTGTCCGTGAAGAACCCCAACGGCGGGGAGGAGATCACCCACCGCAGCCCACAGGCGATCCTGGAAGAGATCTCCGCGCTGGATGCCGAGAGCGCGGAGGTGCTGGGGAACATCCGGGGGCTGCTGAAATGAAGGGGTGGCAGACAAAAACGCTCAGCGATGTTTTGGTGAAAACCGAAACGACTGACCCGACGCGGTCACCCACTACTGAGTTCGACTACATAGACGTTTCCAGCGTCTCGAATGAAACGCTCACAATTCAGGAAACCCAACGTCTTAAAGGCAAGGATGCGCCCAGCCGCGCGCGGCGGCTCGTCAGGGCAAACGATGTCCTGTTTGCAACCATTCGCCCAACGCTCCGCAGAATCGCCGTCGTTCCCGAAGAACTCGATCAGCAAGTTTGCAGCACTGGCTATTTTGTCATCCGCGCAAAGCCCGAAGTAGATTTCCGCTTCGTCTTCTACTTTCTTCAGACCGAAGACTTCATGGAGGCAATGGAGAAGCTGCAAAAGGGAGCGAGCTATCCCGCAGTTACAGATGGCGACGTTCGCTCGCAGCCGATTCCCGTCCCCCCGCTTTCGGAGCAGCAGCGGATCGTGGGGGTGCTGGACGAAGCGTTTGCCGGGCTGGCCACCGCCGAAGCCCACGCCGCCCAGAACCTCCAAAACGCCCGAGCCCTCTTCGAAAGCCACCTCCAAGCCGTCTTCACCCAGCGCGGCCCGGGGTGGGTTGAGAAGCCCTTTTCGGCCCTTTGTGACATCAAACACGGCTTTGCCTTCAAAGGAGAGTTTTTCACCTCTCAAGGCCACTATGTCCTTCTGACGCCGGGCAACTTTTTCGAGTCCGGTGGCTATCGAGACCGTGGTGAGAAACAGAAGTATTATTCCGGCGATTTCCCGCCCGAATACATCACGCGCCAAGGTGACATGCTCGTAGCCATGACGGAGCAAGCCGCCGGATTGCTGGGTAGCCCGCTTTTGGTGCCCGAAGACGGCAAGTTCCTGCATAATCAACGACTTGGACTCGTCATCTCGAAGCCCGGCGTGCCCTGGCTGAATGAGTTCTTCTTCCACGTCTTCAACACCAAGGTCGTGAGGGATGCCATTCACGCCAGCGCCTCCGGCGTAAAGGTCCGACACACCTCACCCGGGAAAATCGGTGATGTCGTCGTCTCGTTTCCGACCTCGGTTAAAGAACAACGCGCCATCGTCACCCAACTCGACGCCCTGTCCGCCGAAACCCAACGCCTCACGAGCCTCTACGAGCGGAAGCTGGCGGCGCTGGAGGCGTTGAAGAAGGCGCTGCTGCACCAGGCCTTTGCCGGAGAACTTTAAGAACATGAGCATTCCCTTTCGAAACTCGGCGGCTTTTGGCAAACGCATGGAATTCTATGTGGTGGGCCTGATGCTAAAGGAGGGGCTGGATGTTTACCTGCCCCTTGTGGATGACGACGCGATTGATGCCGTAGTGAAGCGCCCTGACGGTCGATTTGTGGAGGTGCAGATCAAGGCGCGTTCGAAGACGGCTAAATTCGGGAACTCCGGCCTCTTCGCCGCCATGACTCATGAGCACCGGGAAAACTACTGGTTCGTATTCTATTCCGAGCCAATGGACACGATCTGGATCATGTCCTCCCGCGAATTCATCAGGCATTCCAGCCAAAATAAGACAGGTAAGAACGCTGGCAAACGGACGGTGTGGTTCACTGGCAAAAACACCAAGGCGAAGTCCGAGCACGTCAAACCTCAATTCCTGCAGTATGTGGCCACCAATTTTGATCGTATCCTCAATGAGGACCCCGATGTGTAAATCTGAAATGAACGTCACCCTGTGACATGAAGACCAAACGAATCCGAGAAGACGCCTGGCTGCTGCGTGTGGCGAAACGAATCGTTGAGGAGTTGCGCCCCCATTTAGGTGGAGCGCGCCTGCGCCAACCGCAACGTGTGCATTCAACGGATACGGATGGCTGGCAGGCTGTGATCGGAAATGCCGGTAAGGGCATGCCTTCGCTGCAGATTTGGATGGATTGCTATTCAGGCTGCCCTGAGCGCAAATTTTATGCATGCTTCCATGACAGGGATGAACAGGGCATACGTGAGCTGGCTAGCCGTTCCAAGGCGCTGTGGCCCGTGCGGGAGGTGACAGAAGAAGACGTCACGGCAGAGGAACCCAAGCGGCTGAAACGCAGACTGCGTATTCGTGAGTTTAACGAACCGGTGCTGGAGAACTATGCTTCGATAAACCACCACTACTTTGGCTTTTTTGACCGAACCGAAGGCCCGATGGCCCGGATTGAAGATCAATTCTGCCAGCAGGCGGTGGATTTTTTCCTGGATGTGGCGCGAGCGCAGCCCAATGCACAAGCGGAGGACGCTTCGAACGAGGTCTATGTGAGGTGTGAGAATCGCAAGTGGGTGCAAGCCCATCTAGGCCGGGAGCGCAGTCGCTATCTGGCCACCCAGTGCAAGGTGCGTGACAATTTCTGCTGCCAAGTCTGTGATATGACCTTTTCGGCAGTCTATGGCAGGGCACTGGGTGCGTCCTTTGCTGAGGCACACCACATCAAGCCACTGGGCACTCTCAATGCCAAGGTCAAGACACGCCTGGAAGACCTGATCACTGTCTGCGCCAACTGCCACCGCATGCTGCACCGGATGGACGGCAAGCCGGGTGACATCCGCAAGCTGAAGGCCATCGTCCGCAAGCATCAAAAAAACTCCAAACGATGAAAAACTACCACCGCGTCATGCTGGGCCAGAAAAGTGTTCACGCGGAGGAATGCTTCGCCGGGAACTTCATCGGGGCGGATTTTGGCATTCATCAAGACCTGAGCCAGCAACTGCCTGAGGAGTGGCGGGTGTTTAACAAGGCGTTCATCCCCGTTTACCTCGGGCTGCATCCTGAGAAGTCCAAGATCGGGGCCGGGCTGGCCTGCGGGGCCTTGTGGACGGTCTCGAAAGGCATCCAAAAAGGAGACGTGGTGCTGTGTCCCGATGGCTTGGGCAAGTATCGCGTGGGGGAGGTGAGCGGCGGCTACTACTATGAGGCGGGCAAGATCCTGCCACACCGGCGGCCGGTGATCTGGCTGAACCTGGCCATCGACCGTGCGGCGATGAGCGAAGGCCTTCGCAACTCCACGGGCTCCATCGGCACGGTCAGCAATATCAGCGTCCACCGGGAGGAACTGGAGAAATTTCTCGGCGGGGCATCCGCCCCCAAGCTGATCTCGACGGATGCGACGGTTGAGGACGCGTCATCCTTTGCGCTGGAGTCTCACTTGGAGGAGTTTCTGGTCAAAAACTGGCCGAACACGGACCTGGGCAAGGACTACGACATCTACGAGGAGGACGGCGAGAAAGCCCAGCAATACCAGACCGATACTGGACCGCTCGACATCCTGGCCATCAGCAAGGACCGAAAGCGCCTGCTGGTCGTGGAACTGAAAAAAGGCCGCGCCAGTGATGCCGTGGTCGGCCAGACGCTGCGCTACATGAGCTACGTCCAAGACGAACTGGCCGAGGACGATCAAACCGTGCTGGGAGCGATCATCGCCCATGAAGACGACACCC
The DNA here is from genome assembly GCA_044370285.1 of Prosthecobacter sp. Lineage (GTDB taxonomy): Bacteria > Verrucomicrobiota > Verrucomicrobiia > Verrucomicrobiales > Verrucomicrobiaceae > Prosthecobacter. The sequence goes on along the minus strand of JBILVU010000073.1, from coordinate 11,910 downwards.
GCATCCGCCGTGCCCTGGCCATGACGCCGAACATCTGCTTTTATCGCTACCAAGTGAGCTTCAAGCTGGTGAAGACCTGAGAAGAGTAAAAGCAGGGTTGACGGTTTTCCGATTTTCCGCTTTTCTGTAACCCATGGGGGACACCAACAGCAAACAACGTTTCGGCGAGCGCCTGCGCCGGGCACGCCTGATGCGAGGCCTGACGCTGCGTGAAGTGGCGGAAAAGCTTACCGCTCTGGGCAGCCAGCTATCGCATGCGGCGCTGCAAAAATACGAGAAGGGTCTGATGGGGCCAGACTCATCCGTGGTGCGGGCACTGGCGCGGGTCTTTGATCTGGATGCAGGCTACTTCTTCCGCCAGAAAGCAGTGACGCTGGCCAGCATCGAGTTTCGCAAGCTGACCAAGTTTCCCGAACGGGAGGTGAACCGGGTCCGGGAGGCGGCGGCCGATTACTTTGAGCAATATCTCCAAATCGAGGAGATCCTGGAGATTCACGGATTGGCGCTGCCACATGTGGACCTGAGCCACCTGCGCCTGGATGATGAGGAGGCACTGGGTGCTGAGGCTGAAAAGGCGGCGGGCCTGATCCGGCAGAAATGGAAGCTGGGCGAGGACGCGCTGAACAATGTGCATGAGATGCTGGAAGAGCATGGCATCAAGGTGACGGAGGTGAAGGCGGATGAGAGCTTCAACGGGTTCTCCGGCTGGGCGGATGCGGACACGCCGGTAATCGTTCTAGCGGAATGGTTGAACTCGGACCTGCCCCGCAAGCGGCTGACCGCCCTGCACGAGCTGGGGCATCTGGTGATGAAGCTGCCCGAAGGCGTGGGCCACAAGCTGAAGGAGGCGCTGTGTTACCGCTTCGCCGGGGCGCTGCTGCTGCCTGCGGTGGCGCTGCGGGCGCGGGTGGGCCTGAAACGTCCCGATGGCATCAGTCTGCGTGAGCGCATCGGACTGAAAGAAGACTGGGGCATCTCCATCGCCGCGCTGATGCGCCGTGCCGCCGATCTGAAGATCATCACCCCGAGCCAGCTCAAGTCCTTCCACTTCTTGAACAGCAAGCATCGGAAAACAGAGCCGGGTATCTGGCCGGGCGCGGAAAAAGCCAATCGCTATGCACAACTGGTGTATCGGGCGGCAGCGCAGGAACTGATCACCCGGGCAAAAGCTGCGGAGTTTCTGAATGTGAGTCTGCGTGAGTTTGACCATCTCTTTGCCTCGGAGGCAGCCTAACCCCTTGAGCTTCCGACATGAGAATCGCCGTCCAGGATGCCAATGTGCTGATCGATCTCGAACTGGCCGGGCTGTTTGATTTGTGGTTCCAGCTCGGAGTGGAGACGCACACCACGGATCTGATCAAAGGCGAACTGGAGGACGGGGGCCATGTGCAGGCTTTGGCTTACTTCAAAAGCGGGCAGGTGCGGGAACATGGATTGAGCTTTGAGGAATTGGACCAAGTCTCGGAGCTGGAACGAGAAGTGGGCAGTAAGGCGAAGTTCAATGATTGCTCCGTGCTCTTTCTGGCCATGAAGCTGGATGCCATGCTGATCTCCGGCGACAAGGCACTGCGAAAGGCAGGCAGGGCCCGCCATGTGGAGGTGCATGGGACGCTGTGGATCATGGACCAACTGGTGGCTGGCAAGGTGATGACCGGGGAGATTGCCGCGGCCAAGCTGGAGCACCTTCTTTCGCTGGAGCGGTATCTGCCCGCCGAGGAATGCCAGATTCGCCTGAAGAAATGGAGACAATCCTGAATCAAGGCTAATCTGGCACATGAACGAAGCCGAAACCCGCGCCGAACTGATCGACCCCGCCCTGAAGGCGGCGGGCTGGGGCGTGGTGGAGGGTAGCCGTATCCGGCGGGAAAAGAACTGCGAGATCGTTCCTGGACGCATTGAGGGCAAAGGGAAGCGCGGGAAACCGCTTATCGCAGATTACATCCTGGAATATCGAAACACGAAGCTGGCCGTGGTGGAGGCCAAAGCAGTCAGTGAGGCTGTCACCGAGGGCGTGGGGCAGGCCAAACTGTATGCGGGCAAGCTCGGAGTCCGCTTCACCTACGCCACGAACGGCAAAGGCATCTACGCCATCGATATGGTGACAGGCGAGGAGGGCGATGTGGATGCCTATCCTTCTCCTGACGAACTCTGGAACCGCACCTTTGCGGAAACCAATGCGTGGCGGGACCTCTTCGCCGCCGTGGCCTACGAGGACAAAGGCGGCTCGCATCCCGGGCGCTACTATCAAGACACGGCCATCGAACGCGTGCTGGAGGCCATCTCGGCGGGCCGTGACCGCATCCTGCTCACGTTGGCCACCGGCACGGGAAAGACCTTCATCGCCTTCCAAATCGCTTGGAAGCTTTTCCACGCCCGCTGGAACCTGAGCCGCGAGGCGACGCGCCGTCCGCGCATCCTCTTTCTGGCGGATCGAAACATCCTGGCGAACCAGGCCTTCAATGCGTTCTCGGCCTTTGAGGATGCCACACCGGGCTCCTGCGTCCGCATCAGTCCCGATGAAATCCGCCGCTTTGGCAAGCCACCCACGAACGGCAGCCTTTTCTTCACGATCTTTCAGACCTTCATGACCGGCCCGGTCGTCGAGGGAGACCCCACGCCCTACTTTGGGCAATACCCGGCGGACTTCTTCGATTTCATCATCATCGACGAGTGCCATCGCGGCGGGGCGAATGATGAGAGCAACTGGCGTGGCATCCTCGAATACTTTGCGCCCGCCGTGCAGCTCGGTCTCACGGCCACGCCGAAGCGCCGGGACAACGTGGACACCTACGCCTACTTCGGCGAGCCGGTTTTCACCTATTCGCTGAAAGAGGGCATCAACGACGGCTTCCTGACGCCTTTCCGCGTGAAGCAGATCCAGACGACGATGGATTACTACGTTTGGACTTCGGACGACGCCGTGGTGGAGGGCGAGATCGAGGCGGGGAAGGTCTATGAGGAACAGGACTTCAACCGGATCATCGAAATCCGTGAGCGGGAGAAGAAGCGGGTGGAAATCTTCCTGTCGCAGATCAACCCACACGAAAAGTCCCTCGTCTTCTGCGCCAACCAAGCCCACGCGCTGCTGGTGCGTGACCTCATCAACCAGCTCAAGACGAGCAAGGACGTGAATTACTGCCACCGCGTCACAGCGGATGACGGCGACATCGGCGAACAGTGGCTGCGGGACTTTCAGGACAACGAGAAGACCATCCCCACGATCCTGACCACCTCGCAGAAGCTCTCCACCGGCGTGGACGCCCGCAACGTGCGCAACATCGTGCTGATGCGCCCGGTGAACTCGATGATCGAGTTCAAGCAGATCATCGGACGCGGCACGCGGCTCTTCGACGGGAAGGATTACTTCACGATCTATGATTTCGTGAAGGCGCACCTCAAATTCCAAGACCCGGAATGGGACGGTCCGCCGCAGGAAGAAGAACCGTGCCCCAAATGCGGCCAGCGCCCCTGTGCCTGCGAAGTGAAGCCGCCGAAGCCCTGCGATGTCTGCGGCAAGTCGCCCTGCGATTGCCCGAAAGAGCCGTGCCCAAAGTGTGGCCAGCGGCCGTGTGTGTGCCGCAAGAAGGTGAAAGTGAAACTCGCCGATGGCAAAGAGCGAACCATCCAGCACATGATGATGACGACCTTCTGGCATGCCGACGGTAAGCCGATGAGTGCGCAGGAGTTCATGGAGCTGCTCTTTGGCAAACTGCCGGAGCTCTTCCAGAGCGAGGATGAGTTGCGCAAACTCTGGAGCGAGCCAGACACACGCAAGAAGCTGCTGGCAGCACTCGCCGAGAAGGATTTTAGCCACGCCTCGCTGGTGGAGATGCAGAAGGTCATCGAAGCGGAGAATAGCGACCTCTTCGACGTGCTGGCCTATGTGGCCTACTCCCTGCCTCTACTCACTCGCGAGCAACGTGCCGCCAAAGCCAAGGTGGAGATCAGCACGCACTTCAACAGCAAGCAGCAGGTCTTCCTGGATTTCGTGTTGTCCCACTATGTCAGCGAGGGAGTCGAGGAACTGAGCACGGAGAAGCTGACGCCGCTGCTCCGCCTCAAATACGGAGCGATTCAGGACGCCGTGACCGACCTCGGCACCGATGTGGGGCAGGCCTTCGCAGGCTTCCAGAAGTATCTATATCAGGACGTGGCGTGAAACGGCGAGAAACCCTGACAAACTGGATCATTCATCCTGGATCGGCTGCTCCGAGCTTTCCTCACAGCGGCCTCTCGTAAATGCGCTGGAAGGTGTTTTCGCGGTTGAGGGGGTCGATGATGGTGATGCCGTCATCGCCGAAGCGGGCGGTGACGGGGGCGCCTTTGCCTTCGGAGAGGTAGTGGAAGTTCAAATCACGCACTTTGGCGGCGGCATCGACGATGGCGCAGGTGATGCGGGCTTCCTCGGCGGTTGGGTAGAGGTGGGCGACGGCATCGCGGCTGACTCCGGCGAATTTCACGTCGCAAATCGCCACAAGGGCGACGGTGAGGCTGTCCACGCCGTAGCCGATGTAGGCCTTGGTGCCATCGGCACGGAGGACATCGCGGGTGAAGTGGTTGTTGCTCGTGCGGGAGCCGCCGCCGGCATTCCACCAGCGGAAGCCGCGATACTGCTGATCGCTCTCCACCTTGCCATCGGCACCGACGATCTCGTGGCCTTGGTTCACCGGGCCTTCGAAGTCGGCGGGGGTGATCCAGTTGTTGTGGAAGTTGATGCTCATGCCGTTGTCGAAATCGACGCGGACCTGCACGGCGTCGTAGGCGTTGATGCCATCGCGAATGAGGCGCTTCTTCTGGCCGACGGCGGTGAGGCTCACGGGCTTGGATTTGTAGTAGCTGAAGATGAGATCGGTCCAGTGCGGGCCGACGTAGCTGAAGGGATCGCTGCTTTCGACCCACTTGAAGGTGCTCGTGGAGACCTCCAGCGGCTCTTCGAGATAGGCGGTGCCGTAAAGCGGGGCTCCGATGCGATTCTGAATGTCGTCGCGGATGCGGAGGTGGTCCGGGTCGTAGCGCTTGTGCATGTCCACGCCGACGATGAGGTTCTTCGCCTTCGCCGCGTCGATGATCTCATCGGCTTCGAGCGTGGAGAGGCACATGGGTTTCTCGGTGAGCACATGCACGCCCGCCTTGAGCGCGGCGAGCACGGGGGCGGTGTGGAGATGGTCTGGCGTGGCCACGGCCATGACATCGAGATCGGGGAAAGCCTTCAAAATGTCGTTCCAAGGTTCCTCGCCATGAAAACAGCGCGGTTCGTGCCCGGTGAGATCTTTGAAGAACGCGGCCGATTTCTTGGCGGAGGCTTCGGAACGGGTCGCCACGGCCACGAGGTCAAATTTCACGGGTGCGAGGTCGCGGGAGTATTTATCAAGGCCCACGCGGGCGAGCTGACCGGCTATGCCGAAGCGTTGGAGGTCCGCGTAAGCGCGGAGATGCACATCGCCGCCAAACATGCCGGCGCCGACGAGGGCGAGTTGGATGGTTTTTTCAGCCATAGGCCGCCACAGAAGCCGCCAGGGCAGGGGAGGCAAGGCCGGAGCGTGGTATGGGCGTGCCGGGATTCGATACGAATTCAGACGAAAATGGTGCTTGCCGCCCCAAAGTTCGATTTGGTATTTAGGCGGGGTATTTTTTTAAATCCCTATGAAAATTGCTCCCAACCGAGCCCTGTGGCCTTTGCTGGCCGTGCTGTGTCTTTTGACTGCTCTCGTGCTGTGGCTGCCGCGACGTTCAGCAACTGTCGCCGATGCTCGTCCACCTGCGGAGACGTCCAAACGGGTGAAATTCGTCAAAGAGAAGCCCAAGCCGCTGCCGGAGATTGATTTGCGACGGACGAGCGTTCCCGCGAGCACTCCGCCCCAAGATCGTGCGGAGGCCTTTGCGGAGCTGAAGCGGCAAAAGCCGATGTTGCAGGCCCAGTTCGACGAAATCAGCGGGGCACCGAGTTATTTACAGGAGACGGGGAAATTCCTCACGGGCAAGAATCCCGGCAAAGCGGCTAAAGAAGTGGTGAAGGACTATGTCAGCCAATTTCCGGGTCTCTTTGGTCATGACGGTGCCGCCTTGGACAAGGCCCGCGTAACTCGCGAGGACGTGACGGCGCACAATGGCATGACGACGCTGGTCTGGCAGCAGCAGCATGCGGGCATCCCACTCTACAATACGATCTTCAAAGCGAACGTGACGCAGGCGGGTGAGGTGATCACGGTGAGTGACCACTTCCTGCCGGATACGACCGTGGCGGCTGCGGCCGAAGACGGTGTGGCGGATCTTTCGGCGGCGCAGGCTGTTTCCAAGGCGGCGGCAGGTCTGGGGGATGTGGTGGCGGCTGCCGAAGTGGTGTCGGTGCCGGGCGGCGAGGATCGACAGGCTTTTTCCGCACCTAAATTGAGTGATGTGACGGCGCGGCTCACGTGGTTCCCCCTCTCGGCTTCGGAGATGCAACTGTCGTGGGATGTGGTGACGACGAGTCTGGCACGAAACGAGATGTACCAGACGATCGTGGATGCGGAGAGCGGTGAGCTGCTCTACCGCCGGAGCCTGACGGCGGACATCAGCGATGCGAGCTACCGCGTTTACGCGGATGCGGTGACGAAGCAGCCTTTCGACAGCCCGTTTCCTTTCTCGCCCGGCCATAGCACGCCGAGCAATGTGCAGCCGCCGGAGGTGCCACGGCAACTTCTGACGCTCTCGGCGGAGAATTTGACTGCGTCTCCCGAAGGCTGGATTCCCGATGGCGGGACGACGACGCTGGGCAACAACGTGCACGCGCACACGGATACGAATGCGGACAATGTGCCTGACCTGCCGCGCCCCACTTCGCCGACGCGGAATTTCGATTTCCCGGTCAATTTCGCTCAATCGCCCACGACCTACAAGGACGCGCTGGTGACGCAGCTCTTCTACATGAACAACTGGATTCATGACAAGACCTACGCGCTGGGCTTCACGGAGAGCGCGGGGAATTTTCAGACGAACAATTTCGGCAAGGGCGGTGTGGGCAATGACGCGGTGCAGGCGGATGCGCAGGACGGCAGCGGCGTGAACAACGCAAACTTCGGCACGCCGCCGGATGGCAGCGCAGGGCGCATGCAGATGTTTTTGTGGACGCCGGCGGAGCCTGATCGCGATAGCGACTTTGATGATGAGATCATCGTTCATGAATACGGCCACGGCGTGAGCAATCGCCTCGTGGGCGGCGGGGTGCTCATCAGCGCCCTGCAAACGGCGGGCATGGGCGAGGGCTGGAGTGATTTCCTGGCGCTGGCCTTGCTGAGCCAGTCAGGTGATGATGTGAACGGCGTGCAGGCGAAGGGCGGCTACTCCACCTACCTGCTCAGCGGGATGGACACGAACTACTACTTTGGCATCCGCCGCTATCCCTACAGCCCGGACATGTCGAAGAGCCCGCTGACCTTCAAGGACATCGACCCGACACAGGCCAGCCCGCACACAGGCATCCCGCTGAGCCCCCGCTACGGCGGTGTGTCCAATGGCAGCCCGGCGCAGGTCCACGCGCAGGGAGAGACGTGGTGCAACATGCTGTGGGAGATGCGGCGGAATCTCGTGATCAAGCACGGTCATGCGGTGGGTAATCAACTGGCTCTTCAGCTCGTGATCGATGGCATGAAGCTGTCCCCGGCTAACCCGAACTTTGTGCAGGCACGCGATGGCATCATCCAGGCGGATGTGGTGAACAACGCGGGGGCGAATCTGGATGAGATGTGGGCTGGTTTTGCCAAGCGCGGCCTCGGCTTTTCCGCCACGTCGCCAGACAGCAGCACGACGAATGGTGTGCTGGAGGCCTTTGATGTGCCGGATGACCTTTTCGTTACGCCCACGGGTGCTTACGCCTCGGTGGCGACCCGGCTGACGGGACCGATCGAGCCCTTCGTGCATGTGTTCACATTGAACAACACGGGCGCAGTGCCGCTCCCGTGGACGGCGGCGAAAACACAGCCGTGGATCTCGCTTTCGGCCACCAGCGGCACGCTCGCCCCTGGGGCAAGCACGGAGGTGCTGGCCTATGTGCAGTCTAGCGTGCTTACGATGGCGGCAGGCAGCTACACGGACACGGTGAGCTTTACGAACACACTGAACAGCGCGGTGATGGCCCGCACGATCAACCTCACCGTGGAGCCTTACACCACGCTGGCGGCTTCCTTCACACTGGATAGTGATCCGCTGTGGCCGCGGAACGGCCAGTGGGCCTTCGGCACGCCAACAGGTGCGGTAGCTTCGGATGGTTCTGAAGATCCGACCTCCGGCTTCACCGGTGTGAATGTGCTCGGCATCAATCTGACGGGTGGTTATGCCACCACGGGCACCACGCCGGAGTATGTGACGGCGGGCCCGGTGAATCTCAGCGGGATGATGGGCAACCGGGTGAGCTTCAAGCGCTGGCTGAATGCCTCCGCGCCGAATTTCCTGCTGCAAACGGTCGAAGTCTCCAATGACGGCACGAACTGGACCACGGTGTGGAGCAACGCCGCCGCCATCGCCGAAAGCGACTGGAGCACGCAGACCGTGCCGCTGGGAGCCGTGGCGGATGATCAAAGCGCGGTCTATGTGCGCTGGGGACATCGGTTGACCGGCGCTCCCACCTCCCGTGCGGGCTGGAACATCGACGACATCGAATTCCGCACTTCCTCGACGAGCACGACGCTCACCGCGGATGCCCAGCAACTCAGCACCGCGCAGGGTGCACCGGTAAATTTCACGCTGACAGGCACGAACACCACGTCTCCAGGCGCGGCGAAGACCTTTGCCGTGACCGGTATTCCGAATCACGGCTCCCTCACGGGCACCGCGCCAAACTTCACCTACACGCCGGATGCGGGCTATTACGGCACGGACAGTCTCAGCTTCACCGTGACCAGCGGCGGTGTGACGAGTTCGCCCGCCAACGTGGTCTTCACCGTGGGGGCCGGGGCACCCGTGATGGCGGTGGCTTTGGAAAATGGCACGCCGCTGCCGGATGGCACGAGCACGCTGAGCTTTGGCAATGTGATGAGTGGCTCCGCCAAGACGCTGCGCCTCGTCATTTCGAACTCGGGCACAGGTCCGCTCACGCTTGGTGCTCCCACGCGGGACGGAACCAACTCCGGCGAGTTCACCAACAGCACGCTCAGCCTCACTCGCCTCGATCCAGGGGGGCAAACGGTGCTCGATGTGATCTGGAAGCCCCTCCAGCCGAACACCCGCCGGGCTACCCTGCGGATCCCTTCGAGTGATCCGGTCCGCACGAGCTATGACATCGCTCTGGAGGGTTTTGCCACATTGCCCGCAGGTGGCGTGATGCTGGCGGAGGACATCAATCAGACGCCGAACGGCCTGCAGCCGGCGCAAGGCGTGACTTTGGGTGGCGTGGCCTACTTTCCGGCCACCACCCTCGACCTAGGGCAGGAAATGTGGCGCAGCGATGGCACCACGGCCGGCACCTTCATGGTGCGGGACCTGACTGTGGGCGCAGGTAGCGGTGTGACCTCCAGCACCGCAGGCACCGTGGCCGTTTTCGGCGGGGCGGTCTATTTCTCCGGCAACACCGGCAGTATCGGTGGCGAGTTGGTTAAGACCGACGGCACCTCCGCCGGGACGGTGCTGGTGAAGGATATCTTCCCAGGGGCGTCCGCCTCCTCTCCCACGCTGATGACGCCAGCGGGCAGCATCATGTATTTCGTGGCCTCGGACAGCAATGGAGCGGAACTTTGGAAAACAGACGGCACCTCCGCCGGGACGGTGCTGGTGAGAAATGTCAACGGCACGACTGCCAGCTCCGGCATCGCCAATCTCGTCATGGCGGGCTCCACGCTCTATTTCACCGCCAATGATGGCACCAGCGGCGTGGAGTTATGGAAGAGCAATGGCACCACGGCTGGCACCGTGCTGGTGAAGGACATTGTCGTGGGAAGTGGCAGCTCAAGTCCGGCCAATCTGGCCGCGATCGGCTCATCGGTGGTCTTTGCCGCCAATGATGGTATCAACGGCACCGAGCTCTGGGTGAGTGATGGTACAGATGCGGGCACCGTGATGCTGGCGGACATCACTCCAGGCACGGGCAGCTCCTCACCGGCACGGCTTACGGCCTTTGCTGGAAGGATTTTCTTCACCGCCACCTCCACCATCGGCGGAAACGAGCTGTGGAGCACGGATGGCACCCCCGGTGGCACGACGGAGTTCATGGACATCCTCGGTGGCACCGGTGGTTCCAGCCCGGATGTGCTCACCGTGATCGGCTCCGAGATGTACTTTAGTGCGGCGAACACCGCCGGTCGCGAGCCGTGGGTGACGGACGGCACAACAACTGGCACGCGCCAGGTGGCGGATGTGGTTTTCGGCGGTCTGGGCTCTACCCCGGTGCGTTTCACCGCCGCCGCTGGCACGGTTTTTTTCGCCGCGAATGGCGATGGAACCAGCGACCTCGAGCTGTGGCGCACGAACGGAACGCAGGCCACCACCACGCGGGTGAAAGACATCTTTCTGGGAACCACCGGCTCCAGTTTGGCGAATTTCATGTCCATCGGCTCCCTTCTGGTCTTTTCCGCCAATGAAGGCCTCAACGGCCAGGAGCCCTGGGCGAGCGATGGCACAGAAAACGGCACCTTCATGCTGCTCGACGGCCAAAACGGCACGAACACCGCCAGCATCGCCAATCTGCGTGATGTGAACGGCATTCTGATGTTCAGCGCCGCGGATGGCGTGAACGGCCAGGAGCTGTGGAAGAGCACCGACGGCACGCCCGCGAACACCGTCCTGAGCGCCAACATCAACACCGGCTCCGCCAGTTCCAGCCCGTCCAACTTTGCCCACATTGGCACCACGCTCTACTTTGCCGCCAGCAACGGCACCAACACAGGGCAGTTTGGGACGGAGCTATACCGCAGCACCACCACTAGCACCGGAGCTACCTTGGTGAGGGACATTTTCACCGGCACCTCCAGCTCCAGCCCCACCAGCCTCACCGCCGTGGGCACCGTGCTCTACTTCAGCGCCACTGACACTGCGGCGAACGGGGCTGAACTCTGGAAAAGCACAGACGGCACCAGCGCGAACACCACGCTAGTCAAAAACATCAACGCCCTCGCCAGCACCGGCTCCTCCATCAGCAACATGGTGGATTTTAATGGTGTGCTCTACTTCTCCGCCAATGACGGCGTGGCAGGCCAGGAGCTTTGGCGCAGTGATGGCACGGATGCAGGCACGGTGATGGTCATGGACATCAATCCCGGCACATCTGGCTCCAGCCCGGCCAACATGCGTGTGATCGGCACCACGCTGTACTTTACCGCTACCACTGCGGCGAACGGGCTGGAGCTGTGGAAGACTGACGGCACCACCACCACCATGGTAATGGACATCGTCCCTGGGACGACCAGTTCGGGTTTGGGCGTTCTCACCGTCGTCGGCACGAATTTGTTCTTCGTCGCCAATACGACTGCGAACGGCACGGAATTGTGGAAAACCGACGGCACCAGCACCGCGATGGTGAAGGACATCATCGTTGGCTCGGTAGGCTCGCTGCCCTCCAATTTCCTCAATTTTGGAGGAGTTCTCTACTTTTCCGCGAGCAACGGCACCACCACCGGCCTCAACGGAAACGAATTGTGGAAAAGCGATGGCACGGAAGCGGGCACGGTGCTCGTGGCAGACATCGTGCCGGGCACCATCAGCAGCTCCCCCACCCAGATGACTGATGCTGGCAATGGCACCTTCTACTTCACCGCCAACATCACCGCTACTGGACGAGAGCTCTGGAAGAGTGATGGCACCGCCGGCGGCACCGTGCTGGTGGCGGATATCCTGCCGGGAACAGGCAGCAGCAATCCCGCCAACCTCACCCTCTCCGGTAATCTGCTCTACTTCGTCGCCCGCGGTCCCGACTTGGGCCTCAGCGAGCTTTTCAGCATCGAC
>JBILVU010000190.1:0-9239 GCA_044370285.1 Prosthecobacter sp. | reverse complement strand
GCCGGGACTTTCTTTCTCCCAGCGGGGGAGCTTTTGGGAGGTTGGAGGGTGCCATTGGGAGTTCGGAACTCCGCGTTGCTTGCCTGAGGCCTGCAAAAGCTGCCTGCGAGTGAGAAAAAGCTGCCTCTGACCAAGCAAAGGTTCCGCCGAGCCTCTAAAAAGTCCCTCAGAGGGAGGAAAAGCTCCCTCAGACCTCCGCACAGCACCCTCAGACCTCCGCGCCGCGAGGTGCCACCCACCAAGCCGAAGTCCCGAACTCCTAAAATCACCCTCTGACCGTGTAAAAGGTGCCTCTGGCCGAGATTCGCGAACCCATGACCGAGCAAGCCGACCTTCCAAGATCCGACACCGAAGTGATGGAGTCCCAAAGATAGGCAAGAGAATGGGGGCAGAAGAATCAAGACACCATTCTCTTGCCCCCATTCTCTTGCCTACCCGGCTCGCCGAAAGCCTCCAGTGCGGTGCTCATGAACAAAGAATCCATTCTCCGTAGCAAGACTGCGAAGGATGAACAAGGAACCAAGAACTAGGAACAAAAAGACCATGCCCTACGACCCCACTCTCCCCGCGCCGAACTCGCCGCTGGAATCCCAGGTGATCCGCGACCAGCTCCAGGCGCTCTTTGTGCTCATTAACAACATCGCGTCCATCGCCGCTGCGCAGGTGGACAGCACGCACACGCTACCGCCGAGCAGTCCGGCGAATGCGAGTGTAACCGTGAGCGGCAACACGCTGCACTTCACCTTTGAAATCCCGCAAGGGCAGGAAGGCCCGATGGGCCAGCCGGGGCCTCCCTTTGCGCAGGCGGTGGTGGATGCGGTGAACACGGTGGACCCGGGCACGCCTGCCGCCGTGGGCGTGAGCTTTGATGGAACGTACGTGCGCTTCACCTTTGACATCCCTCGTGGCAATGACGGGATGAATGGCAGCGATGGCAGCCAAGGGCCGCAAGGCAATGACGGTGGGCAGGGACCGCAAGGCAATGACGGAGCCCAAGGCCCACCCTTTGCCCAAGCCATCGTGGATGGCGTGACCACGCTCGATCCCGGTCAAGCCGCGACGGTGCAGACGAGCTTCGACGGCAGCAACGTGCGCTTCACCTTCGGCATCCCACGCGGCAGTGATGGCAGCAACGGCAGCGACGGCTCTCAAGGCCCACCCGGCGACATCAGCCAAGCCCAACTCGACAGCGCCATCAGCGGCACGAGTGCGAACACGAACAGCGTCGGCACCCTTGGCCAAGGAGCCGATGGCAGCTACAACCAGAGTCAGATGCAGGATTTGATCAACAAGGTGGATGAGCTGATCAATGCGTTGAGAAGGTAAGCGGCGCACTCGATCCCGTGAGGCCCTGCGCCAGAAGTTGAATGAAATGATCCTGAACGGGCGGAGGTAGATCGCAGACTTCGTGGGCGTTTAGATTTGTCTCCCAAGACGAATCATCTTTGCCATGCTAAAGCCCATCCTCACCCTGCTCACCGCTCTGCTACTGACCCCGCTCGGCTTGTTGCTCGCGGCGGACGCACCGAAACCGCCGGGGGCCGAAACGTTCGTCACCCCAAAGCGGGACCGCGCTGGTATGAACAGCGACGTCCCAATTGACAAGTCGCTGTCCAACGTGCTGATCCTCGGCGATTCCATTTCCATCGGCTACACCCGGCAAGTCCGCGAGGGCCTCAAAGGCAAGGCGAATGTGATCCGCCCCAATGCCAACTGCGGCGACACGCGCCATGGCCTGGCCCAAATCGAGACCTGGCTGGGCGACGGCAAGTGGCAGGTCATCCACTTCAACTGGGGCCTGCACGACCTCTGCTATCGCAACCCCGAACTCAAGACGCCGGGACAACGCGACAAGGTCAACGGCACGCTCTCCGTCCCGCTGACGGAGTATGAGAAAAACCTGGAGACCCTCGTCGAAAGGCTCAAGCAGACCGGAGCCAAACTCATCTTCGCCAACACGACCCTCGTGCCCGAGGGCGAGGCGGGCCGCTTCCCCGGTGACGAGGTGAAATACAATGCCGCAGCGCAACGCGTCATGGAGAAACACGGCGTGCCCATCAACGACCTGCACGCCACGACCCAAGCCTTTCCCCCTGCCATGTTCGCCGGTCCCGGCAATGTCCATTTCTCGGCGGAGGGTTCCGCGAAGCTGGCCGGGCAGGTCGTCGCCCATGTGGCGCAGGCTCTGCCGATCCCGGCAAAAGCGGCACCTGCGAAGACCGCCCTGTTCATTGGCGATGCCGTGGGCGCGCAGTATGCCGAGACGCTGAGGGACTTGCTGAAGGCCCGCATCACCGTCCATTTTCTCGCCGCTCCCGCTGGCGGCAAGGCGGAGGTGGACGCATTCCTCGCGCAACTCCCGGCTTTGCTGGCGCAGCATGATCTCGTCCTCTATGCCGGCGTGTTGGAAGCGGCCCGGGTGAATCCTGACACAGGCAAACCAGCGCTGAGCACGGCGCAGTTTCGGCAGTTCCTCGACGGTCTCGGCAAGTCGGGGCAGGATCGGCAAACGAAGTGGATCTGGGCCACCTCCGTCCCCGTGCCCGTTGGCACTGCCGCGATTTCCGCCGCCCAGGTCGAGGCCCACAACCGCACCCTCACCGACAACGCTTACAAACGCCGCGCCATGCTGCTCGACCTCCACGAGTATGTCCGCATCCGCCGCGAGGACATGCAGCGCCCCGGGGATTTCCTCCTCACCGATGCGGGCGTCTCCCTGATCGCTTCCGTGGTCGCGAACAAGATGGAGGAAGTGTTGATGGAGGGCAACGAACCCGATCTCCCGAACCTTCTCGTGCTCGGCGACTCCATCGTCGGGCAATACAGCACCTTCCTGCGCAGTGCCATGCTTCACAAAGCCAACGTCCGCACAGGGGCCACCGCCTTCGATGATCAGCCCGACTGGGCGGAGATCGTGCGCCTCCAGGTGACGGAAACGGAGCAGGAAATCGGGCGACTCTTTGACCTCATCCAGTTCAACTGGGGCCAGCACGCTCTGAAATGGATGCAGGGGAAAGAATACTCGAGGGAGCCCAAGGAAGGCTACACACGATGCATCCCGCTGGAGCGCTACGGCGCGGAACTGGAGAAGCTCGTCATGGAACTGAAAAAGACCGGGCGGCCCCTGATGTGGGCCACCACCACCCCTGCGAACAATGAGAGCAAGCCTGACGACGCGGAGGCCTACAACGCCGTCGCACTGCAAGTGATGCACAAACACCAGATCCCGGTGAACGACCTCTATCGTTTCGTGAGAAACAGCCAGTTGCCCATGCAAGGATGCCATTTTCCCCGCGAGGCGTCCGAGCGACTCGGCAACCAAGTCGCCGGGCAGCTTTTTGATGCCGTGGCCAAAGACCAGGCCGACCCATCACCTGCAAAACCATCCCGCTGAACCCGTGACATGAAACCCACCCTCACCGTTGCCTGCTTCCATTTGAAATCAGCTTGGCAGTCTGTCTTCCTTCGGTCGGCTCTCACCGTCCTGCTGATCGCGCCGTTGGCCTCACTGCACGCTGCTGATGCTCCGAAGTCCGTCCCTCCATCGTGGAGCGATGATTTCTCGGACGCGGCTGCCTTTGCCGTGAACTGGCGACCCTATGGATTTCTCGCTACCGGCATCGATGCCAAACATCCGCTCGGGAAGACCGTGAGTGGCAAGGACGCGCGTCCCGATTGGTGGCAGATCGTGGATGGGGCGTTACGCGGGCAGTGTTTCCCAGAGGAAAAGCATCCGCCCGGTCTGCGCCGTCCCGTATCCGGGAAAGACATCCGCGTGAGTTGTCGATTCAAGCTCGCACCCGAAGGGCAAATGGGCATCAGCATCGGAGGTCCGAATCCAGTCGTGGAGAAAGACTTCAACGTCGCTGGGCTTCACATCCGTCCCGACCGAATCACCGCGTGGGATAACGATGTCCTGCACCCGAAAGGCTCTCCCGAGGCTGCCGAGTTGAAAAAGCAGGGCATCTGGAACCGCAAGTTCATCTATGCCAAGACAGAGAAGATCCGCATCGATCCGGACATCTGGCACGATCTTGTGCTTGAACTGGAAGGCAAAGAACTCCGCGCCATCATCGATGGAAAACTCGTGCTCACCTACACCACGCTTTGCGGTGACGTGCCCAAACACGACATGGGCCTCCAGCCAGGCGGCAAAAGTGATTCCCCGCTATCAACCTGGTTTGATGACATCCGTGTCGCGCCGCTGCCGTAACGAAGTGAAAATTTTCAATGAAACTCACACTCCTCCTCACCGCCCTGCTGCTCGCGCCACTGGCCGCGTTGCACGCTGTGGCTGCGCCGAAGCCCAACATCATTCTCTTCCTCATCGACGATCTCGGCTGGCGGGATCTTGGATGCCAGGGCAGCACGTTTTATCAAACTCCACACATTGACCAACTCGCCGCCGAGGGCGTGAGCTTCACCGATGCCTACGCGGCCTGCGCGGTCTGCTCGCCGACCCGCGCTGCGGTGCTCACCGGCAAATACCCTGCACGCCTCCTGCTCACCGAGTGGCTGCCATCGGGCCGCTGGAATCCCAAGGCGAAACTGCAAAGCGGTCGCTTCCTGCGCGGGCTACCAGTGGAGGAGCACACCCTGGCCGAAGCCCTTCGGGATGGCGGTTACCGCACCGCGCACATCGGCAAGTGGCATCTCGGTAGCGAACCGTTCTGCCTGCCCGAACATCACGGGTTCGACCTCAACATCGCTGGCAACGCCCATGGCGCACCCGGCAGTTACTTCTTTCCCTATCCCGGTGACTGGCTTATTCCCGGCTCCGGCCAACGCGCTACGTGGAACGTGCTGCCTGACGGCAAGCAGGGCGAATACCTCACCGACCGCCTCACGGACGAAGCGGTGAAGTTCATCCGAGACACCCAAGCAACGAAGAACCAAGAACAACGCACCGGGAACACGGCACAGCCGTTCTTCCTCTACTTCCCGCACTACGGCGTCCACACTCCCATCCAGGCCAAACCGGAAGTCACCGCCAAATACGAGCGCATACCGGAGTCGCAGCGTCAGGGCAAACCGGAATACGCCGCCATGGTCGAGAGCATCGACGACAGCGTGGGCCGGGTAATGCAGACCCTGAAGGACCTGCAACTCGATGAGAACACCATCATCATCTTCACCAGCGACAACGGCGGCTTCTACAACGCCACCAGCAACGCGCCGCTCCGCGCGAACAAAGGCGCGTATTACGAAGGCGGCACCCGCGTGCCTTTGATCATCAAATGGCCCGGTGTCGCCAAGCCCGGCCTCGTGGTGAGCGATCCCGTCACCAGCAACGATTTTTATCCCACCTGCCTCGCGGCTGCGGGACTGCCCGCGCTGCCAAATCAGCATCAGGACGGCGTCAATCTGCGGCCGCTGCTCGCCGGTGAAGGCCCGCTGGCCGCGCGTTCCCTCTTCTGGCACTACCCGCACTACAACGAGCATCCTTCGAGTGTCCCGAGCAGCGTCATCCGCAAAGGTCCGTGGAAACTCATCGAGACCTTCGACCCCGAGGGCATCGAACTCTACCACCTCGCCGACGACCTCAGCGAAACTCAGAACCTCGCCAGCACCGAAACCGCGAAACTGGACGAACTCCGCCGCGAACTCGATGCGTGGCGCAAGGAGGTCGGTGCGGAAATGATGAAACCGAACCCCGACTACGATCCCAGCGTGAAGCCCTCGAAGAAGAAAAAGAAGAAGGAGGCAGCCGAATGAAGCGCCTTCTAACCGACAGAAAAATGGCAGACAAAAAAAAGCTGAATCAGAGACCCTTTTTCTGTCTCCCATCTTTTTGTCTCATTCTCCTGCCCCCATTCTTCTGCCTACCTGCAGTCGCTGCGCAGCAACGCCCGAACGTCCTCTTCATCGCTGTGGACGATCTGCGCACGTCTCTCGGCTGCTATGGTGACACATTGGTGAAGTCGCCGAACATCGACCGTTTTGCCGCCTCGGCGCGCCGGTTTGATCATGCCTACACGCAGCAGGCTGTGTGCGGGCCATCGCGCACCTCTTTGCTCACGGGCCGGCTGCCGGACAACACGCGCGTGTGGCACAACCGAAACCTCTTTCGCGACACGCAGCCGGACATCGTCACGCTGCCGCAGCATTTCAAAAACCACGGCTATCACACCGTCTCGCTCGGCAAGGTCTTCAGCGGCGATGAGCGTGAACTCGACCCTGCTTCATGGTCCGAGCCGGAGATCCTGAAGCAGAAGGGCTGGAAGAACTCCGCGCTCGGCGATTCCGGTGGCGAGGGCAAAGGCCCGGCCTGGGAAGCTGCCGACGTGCCCGATGAAGGCTATCAGGATGGCAAGCTGGCCCGACTCGCCATCGAAAAACTCACCGGCCTGCAAAGCGGCGGAAAGCCGTTTTTCCTGGCGGTGGGCTTTTTCAAGCCACACCTGCCTTTCAATGCCCCGAAGCGTTATTGGGACCTCTACGATCCCGCGACCTTCGATCTGAAAGACGACGGCCAGCGCGTCAAAGGCATCTCGGATCACGCTCACCACAGTCATCGCGAACTCGGCGGTTACCGCGACATGCCGAAGGACGAGCACCTCGACGCCGCCACCACGCGCACCCTGCGTCACGGCTACCACGCCTGCGTGAGCTACACCGACGCGCAAATCGGCACACTCCTTGCCGCGCTCGATCAGCTCGGCCTCGCGAAAAACACCATCGTCGTGCTCTGGGGCGATCACGGCTGGTCGCTTGGCGAAAAAGACCGCTGGTGCAAAGGCACCAACTTCGAGCGCGACACCCGCGTGCCGCTGCTCATCCGCACCCCCGGCCTGCAAGCGCCAGGAGCCGCCGCATCGGGCCTTGTGGAGCTGGTGGATGTCTTTCCCACGCTCGCCGAACTCGCCTCACTGCCCGCGCCACAGGGTCTCGATGGTCGCAGCCTGGTCCCGATGCTCGCCAATCCGCAATCACCCAGTCGAGAAGCCGTCCTCAGTCAGTTCGCCCGCCCCTTTAGCGCCAACACACCCGAGTTCATGGGCTACTCCCTGCGCACCGCGACCCATCGCTACACGCGCTGGATCACCTGGCCCGCGCGTCAACTCGTCGCCGAGGAACTCTACGACTACACCACCGGCCCCAGCACCCGCCGCGAGGGCGCGTTTTGGATCGAGCAGGAAAACATCGCCCCGCATCCCTCGCAGGCGGACACGCGACAGGTATTGAGCCAAAAGCTCGATCAAATGCTCGTCGAGCGCATCACGATGAAGCCGGAGGCTGGGCCAGCTCCGAGAAAGAAACGGAAGAAGAAGCAACCATGAAACAAGCACTCACCCTTCTCACCTGCCTCCTTCTCGCACCTTTGGTCGCGCTGCACAGCGAGGACAAGACCCCGACCAAGCTTTCCGAGGCGGAAGCCCGGCAGTTCCGCGCGGCGGCGGTGAACGCCGCCGATGCACCGACAAAACGGCCCAACATCCTTCTCCTCCTCGCCGATGACATGGGCTGGGGTGATCTGCGTTGTCATGGCAACGAAAAGCTCGACACGCCTGCGCTCGACAAGCTCCAAAGCCAAAGCGTGGAGCTGGAGCATTTCCATGTCAGCCCGGTTTGTTCGCCGACACGCTCATCGTTGCTCACCGGTCGCCATCATTTCCGACTCCGGGTGCTGAACACGACCTCGGGCTTGGAAACCATGCATGGCGACGAGGTGACACTGGCGGAAGCGCTGAAACCGGCGGGTTATGCGAGCGGCTGTTTCGGCAAATGGCACAACGGTGCGAATCATCCCACCACAGCACGCGGTCAGGGCTTTGATGAGTTTTTTGGCTTCGTGGGCGGCTTCTTCTCGAACTACTTCGATCCCGAGCTGGAGCACAATGGCGTCACGGCAGCGCGGAAGGGTTTCATCACCGATGTGCTCGCGGACGCGGCGATGGGCTTCATCGAGAAACATCGAGCGCAGCCGTTTTTTTGTTATGTGCCCTTCAATGCCTGTCACTCGCCCATGCAGGCACCGGAGGACTTGTTCGGGAAATACACCAAGCTGGGCTTCGAGCCGAAGACAGCCGCCGTTTACGCGATGATCGAGAATCTCGATGCCAATGTGGGCCGGATGCTCGTGAAGCTCGATTCGCTCGGGCTCGCCGAAAACACCCTCGTGATGTTCGCCACCGACAACGGCCCGAACACACCGCGTTTCAACGGCGGCATGCGAGGTGGCAAGGGCAGCCTCTTTGAGGGCGGACAACGCGTGCCCTGCTTCATCCGCTGGCCTGGAAAACTCGAGGCCGGCAAGCGTGTGTCCCAGATCGCCCAGCATGTCGATGTGCTGCCAACCCTGCTCGATCTCGTCGGCGTGCCCTTGCCTGCGACGCCACCGCTCGATGGCGTGAGCCTCGCGCCGCTGCTGAAGGGCGAGAAGGTCACCTGGCCTGAGCGACTGCTCTTCGAGGTCACCGGTCGCGGCGGCAAGGACGGCACCCTCATCCCGAAGTATCCCGGCACCGTGCGCAGCGACACGCATCGCTGGGTGCGTGACAACAAGCAGGAGATGCTCTTCGACCTGCGAAACGATCCCGGCGAAAAAAACAACATCGCCGCGCAACAACCGGAGATCGCCATGACGCTTTCCAAGGCCTACGACGCCTGGTTCGCCGACACCATCGTCACCACGCAGGGCAAGGTGCAGCGCTTTCCCATCACCCTCGGCGGAGGAACCGAGTTGCTCGCCCCTTTCGCCACACTCGAAGGCGGGGCGAAGTTCTCTGGGCAGGGTTGGGACAACGACTGGGCCGTCTTTCCCACACCAACCGCCACCATCACCTGGAATCTGGAAGTGCCACAGGCCGGAACGTATGAAGTCACCGCGCTACACACCGCCCAAGAGCCGGGAGGAAAGATCAAAGTCACCGCCGGTGAGCAGGTCATCGAAACCACCCTCACCGCCGCGCACAATCCGCCAGAAATCCCGCGCCGCGATCTCGTGCCGCGCTGGGAGGTACCAGACAAAGTCTTCGCGCCACTGAAGCTCGGCACGCTCAGGATTTCCGCCGGCTTGCAAAACCTTCGCGTCACCGCCGCACCGGGAATCGAGATCCAATCGGTGCGCCTGAAGCGAGCCGAGGATCCAGATGCGGACCTCGATGCGAGGGTTTCCACCACGCCGACACCCCGGCCAGAGCCCGCAGCCTGGATGGAGAAGGTGGACCGCCACGTCGCCCTCGCGAAGCGAGGCGGATGGGAAGTCGTGCTGGTGGGCGATTCCATCACCGACGGCT
>JBILVU010000093.1:0-23534 GCA_044370285.1 Prosthecobacter sp. | reverse complement strand
GCATCTTCACGCAGGACACGCTCATGCACACCGGCCGCATGATCCGCGAGGAGCCCTTCACGCCGCAACTCGTCGAGAAGCATCCGATGCTCGCCGGGTTCGAGAAGTGGGACAGCCCCGATTTGCTCGGCTACGTCAAAACCACGCGTAAAGCCGCTGCACAGAGTCCGCTGCTCACCGACACGGGCGATCCGTTGCTGGCGCATTGGCGCTTCGGCCTCGGGAAGGTCACCGCGTTCACTTCCGATGCAAAAAGCCGCTGGGCCTCGCTTTGGATCGCCCGCTGGCCGGGTTACAGCCGTTTTTGGTCGCAAATCCTGCGTGAAACCGCCCGTCCGCCGCAGGGTCGCTTCATGGATCTCGCCACGAGCATGCAGGGCGACGACGCGAAGATCACCGTCGATCTTCTGAGCGATGCTGGCACCCGTGCGAACAACGCCGCCGTGACTGCCGAGATCTTCCACATCGCTGCCGATGCCCTCGGTGCCCCGATGAAGCCCACGCAAGCCCTCACGCTCACCCAAACCGCCCCTGGCGAATACAGCGGCCACTTCCAGCCGGATGAAGCAGGCGTCTATCTCATCCGCGCCCGCAGCGGAGCCGAAATGGTCAGCGCTGGCCTCGTGCATAACCCCAGCAGCGAAGCCAGCCTCGGCACCGTGAACGAAACGCTGCTGCGCGAAGCCACGAAACTCACCGGCGGCGAGTATTTGGCCGAAAACGCCTCGCTGCCGAATCTGGAAACGACCAAAGCCATGCAGCACATCGAGCTGTGGCCGGACTTGGTGCTCGCCGCGCTGCTGCTGTTCTTGATCGACACCGTCATCCGCCGCTGGGAGCACGCGAGCGGGATTTTGGCGGTGGTGTTGAGGCGGGCGTGATTCGAATGTCCGGCCTGTCTTTCCAAATCCGACACACTCTTTGCCGGAATGTCTGGCCGACGACAACGTTTCAGGCCGCGATGCTTCGCTTTCTCATCCTCCACTTCGCCCTCTGCTCCTCGCTCTTTGCCGCGTCGCAGCCGAACGTCATCGTGATCCTTGCTGACGATCTCGGCTGGAGTGACACGACGCTGTATGGCAACACGGCGTATTACCAGACGCCGAATGTTGAACGGCTGGCGAAGCGTGGGATGACCTTCACGAGGGCGTATTCGGCGAGTCCGCTGTGCTCGCCGACGCGGTCGGCGTTGCTGACGGGGCAAAGCCCGGCTCGCACGGGCATCACGGTGCCGAATTGCCACGAGCCGCGGGTCGTTTTGCAAGCGACGACGGGTGTGAAGGCTCCGGCGGATCAAAAGGCCATTCAACCCATTCCCCCCACGCGGTTGAAGACGGAGTATCGCACGCTGGCGGAGACGCTGAAGGACGCGGGTTATGCCACGGCGCATTTCGGGAAGTGGCATCTGGGGCCGGAGCCATATTCGCCGTTGCAGCAGGGGTTTGATTTTGATCTGCCGCATCATCCGGGGCCGGGGCCTGCGGGTAGTTTTGTGGCGCCGTGGAAGTTTGCGAACTTCAAAGAGAAGGTGCCCGGCGAGCACATCGAGGACCGCATGGCTGCGGAGGCGGTGGCGTGGATGGAGCAGCAGAAAGAAACGCCGTTTTACCTGAACTACTGGATGTTCAGCGTGCATGCGCCGTTCGACGCGAAGAAGGCAAACATCGAGACGCATCGCGGCCGCATCGACCCGAAGGACGCGCAGCGCAGCCCCACCTACGCGGCGATGATCCAGAGTATGGACGACGCCATCGGCACGCTGCTCGATGGTCTCGACCGGTTCAAACTGGCCGACAACACGATCATCATCTTCACCGCCGACAACGGCGGTAACATGTACAACGAAGTCGAAGGCACCACGCCCACCAGCAATCGCCCTTTGCGTGGCGGCAAAGCGACCATGTTTGAAGGCGGCACGCGGGTGCCATGTGTGGTGGTTTGGCCGGGAATGGCGAAGCCTGGCAGTCGCAGTGATGCGCTGGTGCAGAGCGAGGATTTTTATCCGACGCTGCTCGCGGGAGTTGGCGTCCAGCCTTTAGGCGACTCAGAAAAATCGGCTAAAGCCTCGACTCCAACGCAGCGATTCGATGGCTCCAGCATTCTTCCCGCGCTGAAAGGCGATGCTCTTGCCGGGAAGGCCGTCTTCCAGTTCTTCCCGCATAATCCCGGCGTGCCGGACTGGCTGCCACCGGCTGTTTCCGTGCATCGAGATGATTGGAAGCTCATCCGCCTCTTCCACGGCGGTGAGAAAGGTGCGCATCGTCATCTGCTCTTCAATTTGCGAGAAGACCTCGGCGAGAAGAACAACCTCGCGGCGCAGAAGCCTGACTTGGTGGCTGAACTCGATGCGATGATCGAGACCTTCCTCACCGATACGAAGGCGGTGGTTCCGGTGCCAAATCCCGCGTTTGATCCGGCGAAGTATCGCCCCGAACTCGAAGGCAAGCAGCAGCCGAAGGGCAAAGCCAAAGCGCCCACGAAAGGCAAGGACGATGCTGTTCCGGCGCTGCAAGGTTGGAAGGCTCGCGATTGCCAAGCTGCGGTCAAAGACGGCATCCTGCGCCTCACGAGCATCGGTGCCGAGTGTTTCCTCGGCTTCTCGGCCAGCAAGCACAGTGGTCCCACGACCGCCAAATTCCGCCTCAAAGCTAAAGCTGGTTCCAGCCACTTCGATTGGTTGCCCAGCGGGGTCGGCAGCAAGCCGCATCGCGTCGATTTCATGCTCAAAGGCGGCGAGTGGGAGGAAATCACCGTCGAAGTGCCCGCGGAAGGTCCGCTCGGCATCGTGCGTCTTTATCTGCCGATGCAGGAGCAAGCCGTGGAGATCGACTGGATCGAGCTGACATCGAAAAACGGCGGCAAGCCAACGCGGACGGGGTTTTGAGAAGGCTCACAGACCTTGGCCTACGGTCTTGATTCGAGGCGTCGGATTCGCGACATGCCCGGCGTCACGCTGCTTGGTGCCACGCGTTTCGTTGTCACCGAGGGTTTGGCGGGCGGTTTGCGCGTAGGTTTGGAGGCGCTGGACGATGTCGGGATGGGTGGCGGAGAGGTCGTGTTGCTCGGTGAGGTCGGTCTGGACGTTGTAGAGGGCGAGTTTCTGTGGGGCGGGTTTTTTGGCGGCTTTGCCGAGGCCGGTTTTGCCGTCGAGCGGGAGGTAGAGCTTCCAATCGCCCTCACGGACGGCTTGGAGCTGCGTGACGTTGTAATAGTAGAAGCCAGTGCCGTCGTAGGGCGAGCGGGCGTCGTTTTCGCCGAAGAGCAGCGGGCGGATGTCGTGGCCATCGATGGGCTTTTGCGATGGTTGGGAGCCGGTTATGGCGGCGATCGTCGGGAGGAGGTCCATCATGGTGCAAAGCTGCGTGCAGGTGGTGCCGGCGGGCACTTTGCCAGGCCAGCGGGCGATGCAGGGCATGCGCTGGCCGCCTTCGCTGGTGCTGTAGCCCATGCCTTGGTAGGGCGCGTTGCTGCCCTGCGGCGGGTTGCGGTTCACAGCGCCGTTGTCGTTGGTCCAGATGACGAGGGTGTTGTCATCGAGGTGGTTGTCTTTGAGGGCTTTCAAAATCTCGCCAGCGGACCAGTCGAGTTCTTCAATGGAGTCGCCGTAGAGGCCGTTGGCGGATTTACCGCGAAAGTCGGGGCCGGGATAGCAGGTCTGGCGGCTGCCGGGGCCGGCTTCGGGGAAGTAGAGGAAGAAAGGCTGCTCGCGATGCTCGCCGATGAACTTCACGGCGGCCTCGGTGAGGCGCTTGGTGAGTGTTTCGGCGGCGACGGGAGCGTCGATGACGGTTTCGTCCTTCATCAGTGGGAGCGGAGGCCAGTTTTTCTCGAGGAATTTGTCGTGGACCATGTCCTCGCTGTAAGGAATGCCGAGGAAGGTGTCGAAGCCGTTGCGAGTGGGCAAAAAGTCCGGCTGGTCGCCAAGATGCCATTTGCCGAAGCAGGCGGTGGCGTAGCCGTTTTGCTTCAGCAACTCCGCCATCGTTTCCTCGCCTGGATGAATGCCGCGTGTGGCCACCGGCTGTAGCACCGCCGCGCCGATGGCGCTGATGTGCAGGCCGATGCGCCGTGGGTAGCAGCCCGTCATCAAGGCCGCACGACTCGGTGTGCAGACGCCGCTGGCGGAGTAGAAGCTGGTAAACTTGCGCCCCTCCGCCGCCATGCGGTCGAGATTCGGCGTGCGGTGCTTCGTCTGCGGATTGAAGCAGGCGATGTCGCCGTTGCCGAGGTTATCGCAGAGGATGACGACGATGTTGGGCTTCTGCGAAGCCGCGAAGAGCGGAGGGCAATGGGCGAAGAGAAAGGCCAGTAGTCCGAGTTTCATGCGTGGAGGCAAAACGCGGCCCCGACTTGAAACTTGTGACCTGAAACTTGAAACGTCCCCGCGATCAGCAAATGCCAAGCGCCTTCGCCACCACGACATCAGCGGTCGGAAGCTGGATGGCTTCGAGCGGCGGGCTATAGATGGCGGGGGCGTCGAGGCTGCACACACGTTGCACGGGGGCGTCGAGTTCGTCGAAGATGCGCTCCTGGATCATGTAGGCGATTTGAGCGCCAATGCCGCAGTAGGGCTTGTTTTCTTCGACGTAGATGGCGCGATGCGTCTTGGCGACGGATTCGAGGATGGTGTCCTCGTCGAGCGGGCGGATGGTGCGGAGATCGACGACTTCGGCGTTGATGCCGTGCTCTTCTTCGAGGATGCGGGCGGCCTCAAGGCAGGTGATGACGGCTTTGCCGTGAGCGATGAGGCTGATGTCGGTGCCCACGCGTTTCACGTCAGCGAGGCCGAGCGGGATGAAGAGGTCGCCTCCGGGGATTTCGTCGTTGGAGGGAACGTCCCACTCTTCGCCGTAGAGTTTGGTGCTCTCCATGAACATGACGGGGTCGTTGTCACGGATGGCGGCTTTCATGAGGCCCTTGGCGTCGTAGGCGTTGCTCGGGCAGACGCACTTCATGCCGGGGAAGTTCGCCATGATGTTTTCCGGCGTGTGGGAATGGGTCGCGCCGACGCTGGTGCCGCCGTTGGCCGGGCCGCGGATGACGATGGGGCAGTTGATCTTGCCGCCGGACATGTAGCGGACCATCGCGCCGTTGTTCACGATCTGGTCCCAGGCCACGGTGTAAAAGCTCCAGAACATCAGCTCCATGACCGGACGCACGCCGAGCATGCTGGCGCCGATGCCCATGCCGATGAATCCGGCCTCGCTGATGGGGGTGTCCACGAGGCGCTTGTCACCCCATTTGTCCCAGAGGCCTTGGGTCACTTTGTAGGCGCCGTTGTATTGGGCGACTTCCTCCCCCATGACCACGACCATAGGGTCGCGGGCGATTTCTTCATCGAGGGCTTCACGGATGGCGTCGCGGTAGGTGATTCGGCGGGGCATGGCAGGTTTTGAGAGGGCAGTTAGTCGGAGAGACCGGGGGCGGTGTCAAGCTGGGCGGCATCAGCCGGTTGATGAGGTGAGGGAGAGCCAAAGGCGTGCCCGTTTTGGCCCGGAAAACGCTATTTGTTAACAAAAACTAAGATTTTTGAGAAATCATGATTGACGGGAGGCGTAATGTTTTGTTGAACAAGGTCGGACCAGCGTCCTGCGCCGCTTCTTCTGCTGTCTCCAGCCCTATTTTCCTCCAAAAAGTCCGCGCAGCCGCCGCCAATCTCATTTAGACTGCTTGCCCCCCGCGTTTGGCGGGAGGGCAAAGATTTAGACCTTTGCACCGTTAAACAGAAAGAATGCTCAACATGGAACTCGATGGAGGAATTAAGATCTACCTGCGTGAGATCGGCAAGACTGACTTGCTGACTCCCGAACAGGAGGTCGAACTCGCTGAACGCATCAAGCGCGGCGATCCCGAGGCACGCTCCCACATGATCCGCGCGAATCTGCGCCTCGTGGTGAAAATTGCCCAAGATTACGCAAACTACGGCCTGCCCCTGCTGGACCTCATCTCCGAAGGCAACATCGGTCTGATGAAAGCCGTGGAACGCTTTGACCCCAACAAAGGGGGCAAGCTCTCGACCTACGCCGCCTGGTGGATCAAACAATCCATCAAGCGTGCTCTCGCCAACCAATCCAAGACCATCCGCCTTCCTGTCCACATGGTGGACAAGATCAGCAAGATGCGCCGCGTGGCCATGGCCATGTCCGAAGAACTCGGTCGCGAGCCCACCGACGACGAACTGTCCGAGGAAATCGGTATCGACCGGGCCAAGCTCAGCCAGCTCAAGGTCGCCAGCATGCGCCCGGCCTCGCTCGACGCCCCAATAAGCGAAGACGACAGCACCGAGTTCGGCGAAATCGTGGGCGATGAAAACGCGCTCACACCTTTCGAGCTGCTCTCGCACAAGAACATGCACGGCCAGCTCGATGGCCTGCTCACCGTGCTCGACGCCCGCGAACTGAAGATCATCGAGGCCCGCTTTGGCCTTTCCGGCCAGAAGCCTCGCACGCTGGAAGAAGTCGGCCAGGAGTTCGGCGTCACCCGCGAGCGTATTCGTCAGCTTCAAAACATCGCGCTTCGCAAGCTGCGCCGCGCCCTCCAGAAGAAGGAAGACCCGATTCCGAAGGCCCTCCGCAATGCCGGCGGCAAAAAGAAGCGCGGCAAGAAGAAGGAGCAGGAGGAAGTTGAAGTGGAAGCCGAGGTCGATGAAGATCTCGGCGGCGAGGAGTAGTCCTCCTTCCATCATCAAAGAAGCCGCGAGGAACCTTCCGAGCGGCTTTTTTGTGCCTGCATCAGATCCAGCCTGCCTTTTTGGCCACCAGCCAGGCCATCACCAGCAGAATCAAAGCCGCCGTGCCCCATCCGGCGCGGGCTGCCAGCAGATCGTGAGGATTCGAGGCTTCCGACCACTCGTGGCGCATGCGCCGACGGCGGACGAGCGGGCTTGGGGTTGCTTCTTCAGAGGTTGGCATGATTCGGGAGGAGGTCTTTCATTGTACATAACCGAAAATGGTCGTTCGTTACGCTTTCGGGCGAACATTGCGGCGGGTGGCGCATGGATTGTTGCAGCACCGGAAAGCACGCCTAGTCTCGCTGCTCATGGAGACGCGCCTTCTTTTGGTACTCGGCATGGCTGTCGGTTTCGTTCACGCGCGTGAATGGAAAAGCGCCGATGGCAGCAAAACGGTCGATGCCAGTTTCGTCGCGGTGAAGGGAGACAAGCTCGCACTTAGCGTCGCTGGTAAAAACGCCGTGTTTCCGCTCACCTCCTTTGCTGCGGACGATCAGCAGTTCGCGAGGAATGCTCAAGCGATCACGGAGACCGCGACGAAGCTCGGGCCGCAGTCGTTTGAGTTCGCCCATCCGGTGGAAGATGGCAGCGGGTGGATCTGCCGAATGGCTTTGAAGACCGATCCGAAGGCCGGCGGACCGAAGCTCTTCACCGGCGAGGCCTTTTTTCTCGTCACGAAGGATGCTTTCGCGCATCAAAAAGGTCAGCGGATCGAGAATCAGACACTCTTCGGTGCGGGGGGCCGCACTTACCATCCGCTCGCGGGTGATCCCTCCATGGTGCGGGCCTTTTCGCTGGAGGCGGAGCATGCCACGCAGGTGTGGATGGATGTCATGGCCGCCAGCGGAGGGGATGTCGCTAAACAAGCGCCGAATGTGCTTGAGCCGGATGTGGAAATCGCCACGCGGCATGGATTCGGCATCGTCATCGGCAAAGGCGGCCTTGTGGCCACCGATCCTGAGATTGTCAAAAAGGGCTTCAAGAGCCTGGTCATCCACCACGATGGCAAAGACTATCCCGCGACGCTTTTTTCACCGAAGGACAAGGAAGGCGCCGACATCAAAATGCCCGATGTGCAGCTCGTGACCTGCGCGGTGCCGCTGGAGGCAGCACGCATCGGCACGAAAAAGATGACGGAGGTAGGTCAAAACGTCTTCGCCATCAGCTATGAACTCAACACCGGCAAAAAAGGCTTCTCCAGCAAGGCCACCGTCACGCGGGGCATCGTGAGCCGCTTTGGATCGAACGGCAGTTTTCAGCATGATGCCCGTCTTTCGCCTGAAAACCCCGGCGGCTACCTCGTGGGTGAAAAAGGCGATGTGCTCGGCTTTTTCTTCCAAACGCAGATTTCTGGCGGCAGCGGAAGGAAGAGCAGCTCCGATGACAAACCTGCCGTGGAAGGTCTTGGCTCCTGCGTGAGCACACAGGCCATTTCAAAGCTCCTCGAAAAGATTCCCGGACAAAGTGAACTCAGGACCAGTGTCACCACCGAGGATATGGAGGCGAATGGCAAAACCCTTCTCGCCTCTAGCGTGCTCGTGGTGGCGACCTTTGAGATTAACAAGCCACGCAAAATCACCCCACCGAAGGTCGCCGCGCCTGCGGCCAAGGTTCCTCCGGGTGCCAATCCACCTCCAGCAGGCTGGAGCATCAGCAAAACCGGCACGCGGCACAGTTCGAAATGTCGTTACTACAACGCTCAATATCCCTGCCAGCCAACGGAAGGTCAGCCGTGCAAGGTTTGCGGCGGTTGATCATGCCAGGATGCCGTGCACCAGCTCACCGTGGACATCGGTGAGGCGGTAATCACGACCTTGGTAGCGGAAGGTGAGGCGTTCGTGATCGAGGCCGAGCAGATGGAGCACCGTGGCATTCAGGTCGTGGGTGTGGACGGGGTTTTCGACGACGTTGAAGCCGTAGTCATCTGTCTTGCCGTAAGTGATGCCGGGTTTGATGCCGCCACCGGCCATCCACATGGTGTAGGCGTCCTTGTGGTGATCGCGACCGGCGGAGGTCTTGGTGCCGTCCGCGTTGATGCCTTGGCGCAGTGGGGTGCGGCCAAACTCACCGCCCCAGATCACGAGCGTTTCATCGAGCAGGCCGCGTTGCTTCAGATCGCGAACAAGAGCGGCCATCGGCTGATCCACGTCCTTCGCTTTTTCACGCAAACGCTTGTTCAGGCCGCCGTGGTGGTCCCAATCCGAATCAAAGAGCTGCACGATGCGGGTGCCACGCTCGATGAGGCGACGAGCGAGCAGGCAGTTGTTCGCAAAGGAGGCTTTGCCGGGTGTGGCACCATACATGTCGAGCGTGGCTTTGTTTTCGCGGGAGATGTCCATCAGCTCCGGCACGCTGGTCTGCATGCGGTAGGCCATTTCATACTGACTGATGCGGGTGGCGATCTCAGGATCACGCACGGTGGCGAGCTGCTGCTCGTTCAGCGCCTTCACCGCATCGAGCACGCGGCGGCGCTCGCTGCTGCCATGACCGGCGGGATTTTCGAGGAAGAGCACCGGCTCTCCGCTGCCGCGAAATTGAATGCCCTGATGCACGCTGGGAAGGAAGCCGGTGCTCCACAGCGAGGTGCCCGCACCTCCAGGCGGGCCGGAGAGCATCACCACATAAGAGGGCAGATCGCGATTCTCACTGCCGAGGCCGTAAGTGACCCACGCTCCCATGCTGGGCCGGCCGCCCTGACCGAAGCCAGTGTGCAGAAACATCTGCGCCGGAGCGTGATTGATCTCGTTCGTGTGCAGGGATTTCAGCACGCAGATGTCATCCGCCACGGTGCCGAGGTGCGGCAGGATTTCCGAAAGCTCCAGCCCGCTCTGCCCATGGCGTTTGAACTGAAATTCCGAGCCTGCGAGCGTCATCTCCCCGCCGATGAAGGCGAAGCGCTTGCCCTTGGTGAGTTCTTCCGGGCACTTCCGGCCGTCCAGCTTGTTGAGCAGCGGCTTGTGATCGAAAAGATCGAGCTGCGAGGGCGCTCCGATCATGTGCAGGTAGATCACATGCTTCGCCTTCGGCGCAAAATGCGGCCGCGAGAGGCTGGCGGAGGCCGCAGGGAGGTCATTTGCCAGCAGGGAACTCAACGCGGCACTGCCGAGGGCGCTCTGCTTGAAGAAATCGCGGCGGGAAACGTGGAGGAAGTCAGGCATGCCGCGTGAACGTTCGCGAGAGGGGCAGGCTTTCGCCTGCCTTACTTCACGCAGGGCACCAGGTAATCGTAGGGGGCGGTGCCGCCGACGCGGTAGAGCACATAGCCTGCCTTGGGCTTGGTGATTTGAATCCACGAAGCATCCTCTACTTTCACGATCACCGGCTCGACCATGCCTTTCTCGGCGGCTTTGCCTGCCAAGGTCACCTTCTCACCTTCGGCGAGGCTGCCGAGGCGCTTGGAGTCGGACGTAGGCTTGCTGCGGATGATGAGGCCAATCGGGGCGTTCACCTGATGGCATTGGGCCACGGGTTCATTGGCCCAGGCGGCGGCGGTGGAGATGAGGAGGGCAAAAAGCAGTGCTTTCATGATGGATCAGTTTCCAAAGAGGGATTTGCGCTTCGCGGGTGGGGGCTGCGGGGCGGGTGCCGGGTCCTGCTTGGTGCGTTCTTTGTCGGCGGTGTTTTTATACCAGACGAAGCCGTTCACTTTGGCGTTGTAGATGAGGTCGTGGAAATCGGCCTTCATTTGAGGGTCGTTGATGAGAGCGCCGAGGAGGCCTTTGCCGTTGGTGATGTTCTTGGCGGCCACGGAGAAGCTATCGGCGGCGGTCTTGATGGATTTCATGGCGTCGTCCGCCGTGGTCATGACCTTGTCCATCTTTTCGATGGGGGCGTTGAGCTTGTCGATGAGCGGGGAGAGCTTCTTCGAGCTGTCTTCGATGGATTTGGAGGCGTTTTTGAAGCTGGTGGAGGCGTCTTTCAGTTCGGCGATGGCTTCCTTGAGGTTTTTGGAGTTCTCCTCGTTCAGGAGCTTTTCATCCACGCGGGTGAGCGTGGTATCGAGCTTGGTCATGGCGTTCTTGAACTTGTCGATGGTCTCTTTGGAGAGGGCGTCTTTGTTCACCTTGGTCATGGCTTCTTTGATCTCACCGAGGGCAGGTTTGAGATCGTCCTGGAGGACGGAGCTGACCTGCTTGCCGATGCGCTCGGCGGCGCCTTGGAGGTCGCTGAGGCCGCTGGCTTCCTTGCCGGGGATAATTTCCGTCAAAGTCTCGCTGATGAATTCTTCCGTGATGACCTTGGGTGGCACGATATCGACGAAAGCATCTCCCATGAGACCGGCGGTCGTGATGGTGAAGGTGGAGCCCGCAGGGATTTTCTCGCCTTTGAAGATTTCGAGGTCGATGATGACGCCGGTGTAGGTGGCGTTGTGGCGAGGCTTGTTCTTCACTTTGCCGATGCGCTTGCCAGCGAGCACGGCTGGCGAGGCTTCCTTGAGGCCGGAGGCATTGGGAAAGCTCACGCTGATGAAGTAGCTGCCTTTGAATAGATCTCGCACGCTGCCGAATTGCAGGATGAGGAGGCTGATCATGACGAGCCCGACGGTCAGGAACAGGCCGACGAGCAGTTCGTTTTTTTTGTCGCGTTCTTCCATGGTGGGAGGGGGATGAGGGATGGGGGATCAGAGATGAGAGATCAGAAGTCCACGTCGGCGCGGCCGTTGATGAAGTCTTGGACGATCTTGTCAGGGCAGGCGCGGAGTTCTTCTTTGGTGCCGAGAAAGTGGATGAGGCCGTTTTTCAGCATCGCGATGCGATCGGCGATTTTGAAGAGGCTTTTCATGTCGTGGGTGACGACGAGCGAGGTGATGCCGTGGCGCTCCTGGAGGCGCAAAATGACGGTATCAATGACATCTGAGACGACGGGATCGAGCGAGGAGGTGGGCTCGTCGTAAAGGATGCACTGGGCACGGCCGACGATGGCGCGGGCGATGCCGGCCCGCTTGCGCATGCCGCCGGAGAGGTTCACGGGCAGTTTTTGGCCGTGCGGGCTGAGGCCGACCACATCCAGCGCGGCGGCGACGCGTTCTTTGATCTCTTTTTTATCCGTGACGCCGGCCTCGCGGAGCGGGAAGGCCACGTTTTGCTCGACGGTGAGGCGGTCAAAGAGAGCGGCGCTTTGGAAGAGCATGCTTACCCGCTGGCGCACGGGGGCCAGTTCACGCTCACGCAGGCCATTTACCTGGATGCCATCCACCTCGACGGTGCCGGAATCCGGCTGCATGAGGCCGATGACGTGCTTCATCGTCACTGTTTTTCCCTCGCCGCTGGGCCCGATGATGCAGAGCGTCTCACCGCGCCAGACATCGAGGTCGATGCCACGCAGCACCTCCTGCCAGCCGAGCTTTTTGTGCAGGCCGCGGATGCGGATGAAGGGTTGGCCAGTGCGGTCGATCATGTCACAGGCGGTCTAGACGTTGTTGCCGAGCGGCCAGATGTAGTTCAGCAGGATCGAGAGGAAAAAATTCGCGATGAGCATCACGAGTGAGCTGATGACGACGGCCCGTGTGGTGCCGATGCCCACGCCCACCGCGCCATTTTCCGCCCGCAGGCCCTGGTGGCAGGCCACGAGGGTGATGATGATGCCAAAGGCGAAGCCCTTGATCATGCCGATGACGATGTCCCACTGGTTCGTGTGATCCACCATGTGATGCACAAACCAGGCGTGCGGCACGCCATAACCAAACACCGCCACCGCGTAGGAGGCCATGAGGCCAAAGGTGATCGATTCCGCCACGAGGATGGGCATGGAGATCATCATCGCGATGAACCTTGGCAGCACCAGGTAATCCACCGGATGCACGCCCATGACCCGGAGGGCATCCACCTGCTCGGTGACCTTCATCGTGCCGATATCCGCCGCCATGGAGGCTCCCACACGCCCGCCCACCATCAGTCCGGCCAGCACCGGCCCCAGCTCGCGGCAAAGGGCCACGGAGACGATGGCCCCCACGCTGGACTCGACGCCGAAGTCCTTGAACTTGGCGTAGGTTTGAAAGGTGAAGACCGCTCCGGTGAAGGCCCCGGTCACAATGACCACCGCCTGCGAGCCGTAGCCGATGGAAACGATCTGCTCCGCGATCAGGCCGATGCGCCACACGCGGTTCGAGAACGCGGTCATGAGATCACGAACCAGAAAGGCGATCTGGCCCATGTAGGAGATGAAATGCAGGAAGACCCTGCCGGGGATTCGGACGACGTCAGTCACGCCGCGCATGATGGCAGGTCCCGGCCGGAAGGCAAACAACGGCTTGGTGACTTGCGTGGGGGATCTGAGGAGGTGTCGGGGTGCTCAACGATTCATGAATCGCACGACAATCGAGCGCAGCGCCACAATGAAGAGGGCAACGCCGATGCACAATATCCATCCTGTGTAGGTCCAGATGCTGTCGGATGGATTCCATCCACGCTCTGGATCAAGGCGGGCGAGAAGTCTGCCGGTGACATCGAGAATGGCTCACGAGCCAAATCCGGCCACCAGAGCGGAGAGATACCAACGGCGAATGAGAATGACTCCACCCACCAGCCAGCCGAGTGAAAGAACCAAGCCCAGTAGATCAATAAGGTGAGGGGTCACAGATACTGGGACGGGCATTAGTTGCTTTCTTTGGTGTATTCATGAGTCCGAACCCCTGAGGATAAAGGTGCTGGAAACGATAGCGGCAATCAAACACCAGATGATCTGGATCGGAACGGCGATCAAAGCGAACCCGCCGGACAGAGCAGTGGCCGCAGCAGCCAGCCACAGCCAACCCAAGTGCAACAGGAGAGACAGAATCCAAACAGCGCGATGAATGGCTGGCGGTCCCAAGTTCAAAGCACGCATGCCCCAAAGCGCCCATATCAGAAGCCCTGCTGCAAAGAGCGTCCATTCGCCGGAACTCGACGGGAACAAATACCAAGTCCAGAAAGCGCCTCCAAAGAAAAGAACCGCCGCTGCAATTCGGCCTGCTTTCCATTTGCTCGCAGAAAGGTTTCTCATTGGGTTGGAACTAACAATTTAGATCGTAAACTAGACTGCCGAATTGCCAGCAACTTTATAACCGACGAAAGTGTTGGGCAAGAGCTGGACTCAGCTCCTCATGCGATGGTTTAAGCCCCCATTCCTACTCTGTGGAACTCTGTCTGCTCTGCGGTTTCTTGGGAATTTACCGCGGAGAGCGCAGAGTTCCGCAGAGGTTTTTGATGGTTTCATTCACTCCTCATGCACGATCACAAACGTGCGCTGCTTCTGGCCGGAGGCGGAGTCTTCGAGGGTGATGTCGTGGCGGCCGGGTTTGAGGTGGGCGATGGGGTGGCCGGATTCGAGGCGGATTTCGAGGGTGGGGGAGGTCCAGCGAGGTTCGCGGGTGCCTTCGGCTTGAAGGAGGAGGCGGGAGCCGCCGCCGGGGATGTCGGGATCGAGGCGGATGACGGTGCCGGGGATGGGGTTGATGATGCGCAGTTGGGGCTTTGCATCGTCGGTGGCGACGGTGACGAGGTCGCCGAGCCAGTTTTCACGGGAGGTGACCCACGTGGCATATTCGCGGGGTAAAATGGCGCGGCCGCGGCTGTCGTAATCGGCTTCGCTGGCGGGTGGTGGCAGTTTGCCTTCGATGAAGAGTTCCTCGCGGCTGAGGCGGCTCGGGGGTGTTTGCGGGGTGAGGCGGTGGCCGGTGCGTGGGTCGATGCGGGCGCGGACGAGGCCGCCAGGCTGCGCGGGCCAGGTGGCATCGCGGTGCTCGTGGAGGTGGAGCATCACATCACGGAAAATGGGGCCGGCACCGGTCACGCCGGAGACGTCCTGCATGGGTGTGTTGTCGAAATTGCCGACCCACACGCCGACGGTGAAGGCGGCGGTGAAGCCGAGCGTCCAGTTGTCGCGGAAAGAGGTGCTGGTGCCGGTTTTGGCGGCGCAGCGGAAGGGCAGGCGAAGAGGAGAGTGTGCGCCGAAGGCCATCTCGCGGGCCTGGTTGTCGCTGAGGATGTCGGCGATGAGGTAGCATTCCTTTTCGGGAAGGATGCGCTGCTCGTTGGAAGGTGTGTTTTGAAGTCGCCAGGGCTTGTGAAGGCCGAGTCGGGCGAGCGTGGCGTAGGCGTTGGTGAGTTCGAGCAGGCGCACGGGCGCATTGCCGATGGTCAAACCGAGGCCGTAGTGCTCGACGGGTTCGGTGAGCGTGCTGAGGCCGAGTTCTTGAAGCTTCGCGAGGAGGGTTTCCGCGCCGCCGATGCTGTCGAGCACGCGGACGGCGGAGATGTTGAGCGAGTTTCCCAGAGCGGCGCGGTAGGTCATCGGCCCGAAGCTGCGCAGGGCGTAGTTTTCCGGTTTGTAGGTGCCGGTGGCGGTGCGGAACTCGATGGGCAGATCCGCGACGATGCTGCCGGGCGTGGCTCCACGCTCGAACGCGAGCAGATAGGTGAACGGTTTCAACGCGGAGCCGGGCGAGTGCGGCACCCAGGCTCCATTGATCTGCCCGCCATCCTTGGCGAAGAAATCACGCGAGCCCGCGAGCGCCAAAACATCGCCGCTGGCATTGTCGAGCACGACGACGGCGGCGTGACCGACGTTTTTGGCCCGCAGCGAAGCGATGCGTTGCGCGATGATGGTTTCGACCTGCTGCTGCAACAAGGCGTCGATAGTCGTGCGGGTCGTTTCAGAGCCTTTGACGGCCTCGACGACATGCGGCGCGGCAAAACCGCCGCTGAAGCGCTGGATGACGATTTCTTGTGAAAGCGCGGTTGGAAGCTGCTCGGCGCTCAACCAGCCCTGCGCATGCATTTTCTGCAAAATGGCCTGCTGACGCGGCAGGATGCTTTTCACCTCGCGGAAGGGATTCCAGCGTGTGGGGCTCTGCGGCAAGGCGGCGAGCAGGGCGCACTCGGCGGGCGTGAGGTCGGCGATGGGCTTGTGGAAATAACCGGACGCGGCGGTGGCGATGCCGGTCATGTTGTTGCCGAAGGAGATGCGGCTGAGGTAGGCAGCGAGAACGTCCTCGCGGCTCCAACTCATCGCAAGGCGGCGTGCTTGCAGCGCCTCGGTGAGTTTGACCGTGAAGGTGCGGCGTCCACTGCGTGGCGTGCTGTTTTTGATGAGCTGCTGGTGAATCGTGGACGCGCCGGAAACGATTTTGCCGGTGCGAGCATTGTCCCACGACGCGCGAGCGATGGCGAGGAGGTCGATGCCGCCATGCGAGAAGAAGCGTTTATCCTCTGCGGCGAGCATCGCATGCCGCATGAGCTCGGGGATCTCGTCGAAACGTACCGGCGCGGCATGTCGCGTGCCGTTTTCATCCAGCAGATGCCGCAGTGGCGTGCCATCGCGTGCGAGAAACACCGGCGAGGCCGCTGGTGGTGTGAGATCGGGCAACTCGACGAGCCACGGAAGGCCCCACCATCCTGCGGCGAGCAGCGCGGCAGGTATGGCGAGGCGTTTGATCCAGCGGCGTGACACGAGTTTTTACTTCACGACGGGGCGAAGCAGCATGTTGCGATAGTCCACGTTGGTGTGGTCGCCTTGCAGATAGATGGGGCCGGGCTTGAACTCATCGCTCGTCATCGCACCGCCAGTGCAGCCGAGCACGGGCTGGTTGTCGATGATGGTTTTGCCATTGAGGATGACGGTGAGGTGGCGGTCCACGAGGGTGATGTCGAGCGTCTGCCACTCGCCGATGGGCTTCTCCGCGTTCACGCTCGGCGTGATGCGGCTGTAAAGGGCGCCCATGTGATGGGAGTCGAGCGGCTTGCCAAAGCTCTCCATGACCTGCACCTCGTAGATGCCGCGGAGGTAGATGCCGCTGTTGCTGCCTTCCTGCGTGCGGACTTCCGTCTTGAGGTTAAAGTCCTCAAACTCGGCATCGGTGCGCAGATTGCCGAAGTGTTTATCTTTGGCCTTCACGACGCGGTTTTGCAGGATGCCATCGACGACGCTCCAGCCGTTGTCAGCGCCTTCTTTGAGCAAGCGCCAGCCGGTGAGGTCCTTGCCGTTGAGGAGCTGGATCTGCTCGCCAAACTTCACTTTGGAGAGATCGGGCTTCGCAGGGATGTCAGCGATGCGTTTGCCGGTGAACTCGGCGGGCTGGCCCATCTGCTTGCCTGCGGGGTTGTGCTTCACGGTGGTGAGCTTCAGCACATCACCCTCGGCGGTGGCGGTGATGGTCTCGGTGGTGACCTTGCCTTCCTTGTTCTTTTGCTCACGGGTGACGATCAATTTGTCCCCATCGAGCTTCGTGCCTGCGGTGGGGACCACGCTGCCGCCGCCCCACAGGACGCTGGAGGACAGATTGCCATCCTTTTCCTCCACACCGAGCCAGCCGGCACCGCCGCCCGGGATCGTGAGGGCCCAACGGCCGAGGTAGGGATTCGCGGCGCTGGCGGAAACGCTGAGCGCGAGGAGGAGAGAGAGGGCGGTGTGTTTCATGGAGGTCGGATGAAGGGCAAAAAGAACGCCGCGCGAGGCGGCGTCCTTCCGGTAATAGAGCGTGGATGAGTGGGGATCAATGCCAGCCATACGGGCTGTAGGAAGTCTGGCGGCCGTAGCTCTGCTGCGGGTAATAGTCGCCCTGGTCATAGCCGTAGCCGTTGTTGTAGCCATCATTGTAGGAGGGCTGGCAGTGCTGCTGCTGTGGATAGCCGTTGTAGGGCTGGTTGTAGCCTTGATAGGCACGGCGTTCGCGACTCTGCTGGATGGCGTTGCCGGCGAGAGCACCGAGGATGCCGCCGATGGCCGCCCCTTGCAGACCGCGACGACTTTGATTGCCGATGATGCCACCGGCAGCCGCGCCGAGGAGAGCTCCGCCCACGGTGGCATCCGCCCGGGTGGGGGAACCTTGGCCGCCCCAGCCGCCGGGGCCGTAGCCGTAACCTGGACCATAAGGGGCACAGGAGGTGAGGGTGAGTGTCAAAAGCAGGGTGCTGGCGACGAGGAGACGAAACGCGGAGGTTTTCATGGTGTGCAGTAGGTTGCGGCATCTGTGACGCCGCCGCTTTCACGGCATTCAAATCTACCTCACATTTTTTCCGCACCTCACCGCGGCCGACCGACCATGAGGCAGGTATTCGAGGGCTGGAAGAGGTAGCCGATGCCGAAGTTCAGCGGCTTCACGGGGTGGCGACCATTGCGATAAGCCTGCATGAGATCCGGCTGCTGGCACCCGGTGAAGACTTCGAGCGTGCCTTGGTAGTTGCCGTAGAGGGAGAGGTTCCAGCCATAGCGTCCAAAGTCCGCATACGGGATGCCGGAAGGGTCCTGCACGATGACGCTGGCATTGCGCAGCATGAAATCGCGGATCTTTGAGAAGCCTCCCTCGTGCATGAGGTAGGAGGCGCTTTTCGTGAAGGCAGGTACGCGGCCAAAACTCTGCACAAAGCGCAGGAAGGAGCCGCTGATCCCGCCATTCGAGAGATCCTGACGGAAGTAGAAGATGCGCTTCTGTGCTCCCCAGCCGCTGCGGGCGCGGATCATGAGGCCGGTATTGCCGGAAGAGCCTGCCATCGTCACATTGCCACTGCCGTCGAGACGCACGGTATCCACAGAATCAATGGTGTGGCCGGTGCGGGCGAGGAAGACCATCATCACGGGCAGCACGCCGCGAAAACGCGTGGCCTGGAGATCGTTGCGCATGTCCTTCGTGATGAAGTAGCTGAACTGCATGCTGGTGGAGAGCGTGGTGCGCAGACGGGCGAGGCCGTTTTCGATCTCCGCTGAGTTGAGACCGCCGAGCTGCGGCATTGGATCGGCTCCTTCGAGGCCGCAGAGCACATACGTTTCCGCAGAAGGGAAGAAGGCGCTGGCGAAGAGAAAATCCGGCCCGCTGAAGGGATAGAACAGCGTGCTGGCTCGCTGAGCATCGCCGATCTCGCTGCCGGCCCAGCTTTGAATCGGACCGCGATGCAGATTCTCATGCGTGGACCACATCACGTCGAGCCGCTGACGATGGGACTGCCACGCGGCGGAGCTGCGGATGCCGGAGAGTTGATCGTAGCCCTCGGCATCCATACCGGCGAGCATCCGGGCCGCATCATTGAGTGTGGTGGCGTGCGTGGGCACATTCATCGAAGCCGCGCCATTGTAGAGCGGACCGCTGCCATCGACGGGGAGTGCCCGCAGGACGGGGCTGGGGCCGTTGGATGGCATCGTGGCGTTTTGCCAGTTCTTCGGATAGGCGCAGGAACCGAGCAGGAGGCAAAGAAGCAGGCTCGCAGAGCGAAGCATCGTGGTCTCGATCGAGTCGTGAGAGGTATTCATGCGGACGCTGATTCTAGCGATCCTTGTTCTTCCGCCAACTGCCGATTTATCAGCAAGTATCGCGTTATTTCTGATGCCGCCGGATGCCTATGGCGTTTTCAGTTTAGAATTGCCCGTGGACAGATAGTTGAGTCTTCCAGAATTTTTCTCACTCAGCCTTCATCTCGATGCCGTGCTGCGCCAGATAGGTGCGGCATTTGTCCTCACCCATATATTTACCCAGCAGGCGGGTATCCACCTCGGTGAAATCAACCATGATGAGGCCGTCGAGCACATCGGAGAAGTCCTTGTCCACGTTGAAGCTCAGGATCGTGGCGTTGAGCTTCAGGTAATGCTTCAGAAGCACAGGTATGCCTTTGCCATCCGTCTCCACGCTGGAGACGAGAGCGGAGCAATCGTCCACATTTTGCAGATTTGCGGAGATGAATTCGCGCATCAGGCGGCGGCTGCGAATGTAGCGAAAGGGATTTCTCGGCTTCACAAAGCTGGCGAGCTGGGGATGCAGTTTGTTGTCCTGGAGGAACGCCACCATGATCTTCCGTGAGAGGCTGTTGTAGTCACGGCTGATGCTCACCGGGCCAAAAAGCTTCGTGTACTGTGGATTGCGGGCGATCCAGTTCGCGATGCCCTTCCACAGCAGCGGCAGCGAGGCGAGACGGCTTTGGTAGGCCTTCACGATGAAACTGCGGCCCATCTCCACGGCATTGCCGAGGTGAGAGAGGAAGGGTTTTTCAAAGCGGAAGAGCGTGCTGGTGTAGAGGCCCTTTGGACCATACTCACGGAGGATGAAATCGGCACGCCCGAGGCGGTAAGCACCGGCAATCTGCTCTTTCTCCTCGTCCCAAAGTACGAGGTGCTCGTAGTAGCGATCAAACTTATCGAGATCGACGGCCTCGCCGGTGCCTTCACCGACTTCGCGAAAGGTCACCTCACGCAAGCGGCCGATCTCCTGGAGTAGGCAAGGAATCTCATGCGAGTGCGCCTGATAGACCGAGAGATCACCCTGGCCCACGAGCTTGCCACCACGGGCGCGGAGCATATCCACCTCGCAGACCATGCGTGTCTGAATATCCGGTGTCGGCTCCTGCGAAGGTCCGCCCGCGTTGTTTTCGATTTGCACTTTGGGCACCTTGCCACGCTGGTGCAGCACGAAGGTATGGATGCGAAGGTATCGCGTGAGAGATTCGTCATCCTCGAACTTCTTCAGCCGTGAATACGGGATTGCATGGCCCACACGCATCGGAACCTCTGTACCCTCGCGTTTGCTAAACTCACGCAGCAGCAGGCCCGTGCGCAGACGCGGATGGATGAGGCCTGCGGTGTGAAAAAGGGCGCTGTTGGAGCCGGGGAAATACACCGGAAGCACGGTGGCCTGCGTGCGGCGCACGAGCGAGCCGAGGTGATTCGTCCACGCGGGCTCCTCGACACCGCGGCCTGGCTTGTAGGCAGCCACCTCGCCGGCGGGAAAGATGATCAGCGTGCCGCCGCTGCGCAGCAGGCGAATGGCCTCCTTCATCGGGCCGAGGTTCTGCTTGGCCGCATTTTTACCACCAAAAGGGTTCACCGCGATGATGTGATCCTCCAGCTCCTTCATGGCGAGCATCATGGAGTTCGTCATCACCTTCAAATCAGGACGAAACTGCGCTGCCCAGCGGCTGAGCATCACCGGATCGACGATGCCAAAGGGATGGTTCGCGATGATGATGAGCGGGCCGTTTTTCGGAAACTCAAAACCCGATGGCAGATCCACCTTCTCCCGTGTGCCGAGCACCTGGGCCACGCTGTCAAACCAGGCGAACACTTTCGGATGCTGCGAATGCTCGCGGTAGAGGCGGGCGGATTTTTCATACACCTCGTTCAGGCACTTCACGCCGAGCGTTTTCTCCAAAGTCGGTCCGAAGACGCGGTAAAGCCTGCGCTGAAAAGGGGTTTTGAGATGCTCGCTGAGATCAAAGACCATGCGGGGTGGGGTCCGGTGGATGGGAACGGAATTTGCCTCACCCATCCCCGCGAAACGCTCCCGCGCAAGCCTCATCCCGTGTCGATTTAGTCGGAAAAATGTTCACGCTAGCTCCGTCCAGGTTCCTCGCGTCACGCCAAGCTGGCTTTGCGCCTTCAATTCACGCCAGATGTCGTCAGCGGGGCGTTTCTCAGCGAGAAGATCCTGGTAGGTGCGCAGCACGCGGAGAGATTCCGCCTTGTCTTCTTCGAGCAATTCGACGCGGAACGCACCCAGACCAGCCTGGCGCAGCGCCGTGAAGTATTGCGCCCCGGTTTGCGGCACGGCGTTGAAGAGCGTGTTTCGGCAGCCGACATCGGCTTTCAAAGGGTGCGCCATGCCCACGCGGTCCCGCAGATGCACGCGATGCTTTTCACAAGGGCGACCACAGTTCGTGAAATCCGTTCCCTCGCTCATAAACGCGGCGAAAACGCAGTGCTCCATGTGAAACATCGGCATGTGCTGGTGCAGCGTGAGCTCAAACCACTCCGGCGGCGCTCCGCCGAGCAGATCCAGCACCTGCTCGATGCTCAAATCGTAGCTGATCGTGAGCCGTTCGAGCCCGGACTTCTTCAAGATTTCAGCTGTCAGCGGATTTGCCACGTTCAGTGAGAAGTCACCCGTCATCGGAATGCCTTCATCACGGAAAAATGCCATCGCACCGAGATTGCGAATGAGCACACCATGCGGCTCCGCCCGCTGGATGAGCTTGAAGAAGCCTACCTCGCCCGATTTTTGAATGCGCGGCGTCGCCAGCCACACCTGCGAGGTGTCGCTGCGGGCCTTGATGTCCGCCACGAGGTCCGCGTAGCGACGAATGTCTTCGAAATCGAGGTAGAGCCGCGAAATGCCCGTTTCGAGAGCGGCATCGATTTGGTCCTGTGTGCGGCAGAGGACGAACAATTCCTGATTTGGGATTCCTGATTCCTGATTCGATGCTTTCGCGGCTCCCAGCATGCTTTCGAGCGTGGTCACCGGCTTCTTCGCCGGAACGGAATCAGGAATCAGAGTGCTTAAATCTTGAATCAAATCCCGCCGCATGCGGTTCAGCTCGCTCACTGGGACAATAACCTCGCCTTCGATCTCGAAGTGCACGTCACCGAGTTCGAACTCCGTGCCGCCGAGACGCGAAAACTGGTCACAGAAGCTCTCGCGGGTTATTGGGCGCTTCATCGCGGTTTGCAGCGGCATCGTCGAGGTCAAGGCCATCTGACCGCATTGCACGCGAAGAGGTTCGCCCGCCTTGCCGGTGACATGGAGGTCGAGTCTCGTCTGCTTACGGATCGGAATCTCGCCTTCGAACGACTGCCGAAGGGCGCGATTCAGCGCCGGATCGCTTGTTTTAAAGACCCGCGTGCCGACGGGAATGTCCTCCATCCGCAGATGACCATGGCGGAAGCTCAACCGGCTGCCGCGCATCTCGTAGATACTGCCGCCTTGCTCGTGGTTCGTGTCGTTGAGATTTTCAAAGACGACGCCATCACCGGGCTTCATCGCCAGTTGAAGCTCATCCAGCTCCAGCGTGTCCGCGCCGAGAATGCGGGTGACGGATCCGACATACGGACCGCGCTTTTTGCCGTAGTAGGCACCGACGAGTTCCTGATGATTCACCCCGTGCATCCAGCCGGTGTAAAGG
This sequence comes from Prosthecobacter sp., assembly GCA_044370285.1. Lineage (GTDB taxonomy): Bacteria > Verrucomicrobiota > Verrucomicrobiia > Verrucomicrobiales > Verrucomicrobiaceae > Prosthecobacter. Next base: position 947 of record JBILVU010000093.1, on the reverse strand, counting down.
CCACGCGAGAAAGTCATCTCGAGCGCATAGCGATCCTCCTCCGTCGCGGGAGCCGGCCTTCCAGCCAATGCACGATCAATGGCGGCGCGATAGACCTGGGTCACGCCAGCCACATACTCCGGCGTCTTGAGCCGACCTTCGATTTTGAAGCTGCGAATACCCAGCTCGATCAGGCGCGGGATTTCATCCACCGCCGCGAGATCCTGCGGCGAGAGAAGGTAGCGCTTGTCTCCCAGATCACGCAGTTCGCCATCGACGAGCATTTCATAAGGCATGCGGCAGGCCTGCGCACATTCGCCACGATTCGCACTGCGACGGCCGAGCGACTCGCTGGTCAGGCATTGGCCCGAGTAGGCCACGCACAAGGCCCCATGTACAAATACCTCCAGCGGCACCTGCGCCTCTTTGAAGCGCTCCAGTTCACGCAGGCTCAGCTCGCGGGCGAGCACCGCCTGGTCGATGTCGAGCTGCTTGGCAAATTCGAGCCCTTCCGGCGAGGTGATGGTCATCTGCGTGCTCGCGTGCAGGCGCAGGTTCGGCGTGAGCGCCTTCACCATGCGGGCGAGGCCCAGGTCCTGCACGATCACCGCGTCCACACCGCAATCTTCGAGCAGGTGGAGCTGCTTTTCCGCGTCCCGCAGCTCGCCCGTGAAGATGAGCGTGTTGAAGGCCACATAACCCTTCACGCCATGCTCATGGAGGAATTTCATCAGCTCCGGCAGGTCCTCCTCGGTGAAGTTATCCGCTCGCAGCCTCGCATTGAAGCGTGGCATGCCGAAGAAGATCGCGTCCGCTCCATTCGCCACCGCCGCGCGGGCACATTCCCAGTTTCCGGCGGGGGAGAGCAGTTCGGGTTTGATGAAGGAAGACATGTGTCCTGCGTTTGCGACGGCTCGGCCCCCTGGTCAAGGTCACAGATCGTCATCCGCCCGGCAAGAATCCTTCGC
>JBILVU010000232.1:0-5647 GCA_044370285.1 Prosthecobacter sp. | reverse complement strand
TGTCCCTTCTGTCAGTCGCCACCGGTGCCACGCTCACGCCGCTCAAGTACAACCACCCCGGCCTCGTCGTCGATCTCGGCGTCGGTCTGTGGGCCTGGCCGCTGCCGATGGATTTCGATGGCGATGGCGACCTCGATCTCGTGGTCAACTGCCCGGACAAGCCCTACAACGGCATCTACTTCTTCGAAAACGCCAGCGGCGACACTGCGAAGACGAAGATGCCCGTCTTCAAACCGGCCAAACGCATCAGCAAAGGCGCTCAAAACGTCCAGGTCAGCTACCTCGATGGCAAACCGGTCGTGCTCACACCCGGCAACTCGCATCCTGATTTCCTCAAAAGCGGAATCGAGCAGCAGGTGAAGCTTGGCCCGCCCGCGAACGTCCACATGAACAAGGTCCGCGCCAACATGTGGCGCATGGTCGATTTCGACGGCGATGGCAAAAACGACCTCATCGTCGGCGTCGGCGACTGGACCGAATACGGCTGGGACAACGCCTACACCGCCGATGGCCGTTGGATGAACGGCCCCATTCGCGGCTATGTGTATCTGCTGAGCAACACCGGCACGAATGAAGCGCCGAAGTATGACAAGCCGAAGAAAATCAACGCCACCGACCGCCCCGTGGAGACCTTTGGCTGGCCTTCGCCGAATTTTGGCGACTTCGACAACGATGGCGACCTCGACCTGCTCTGCGGCGAGTTCCTCGATGGCTTCACCTATTTCCAAAACACCGGCTCACGCACCAAGCCGAAGTATGCGCTCGGCGTTCGTCTCAAAGCCGACACAGGCAAGTACCTCACGATGGATCTCGAAATGATCACGCCGACCGCCATCGACTGGGACAAGGACGGCGATCTCGATCTCATCTGCGGCGATGAAGACGGCCGCGTGGCCTTCATCGAGCACACCGGCAAATTCGACGCCAAAGCGCCCGTCTATGCCGAGCCTCGCTACTTCCAGCAGGAGGCCGATCAGGTGAAGTTCGGCGCCCTCGTCACGCCCGTCGGCTTCGATTGGGATGGCGATGGCGACACCGATCTCATCTGCGGCAACACCGCCGGTTATGTTGCCTTCATTGAAAATCTCAGCGGCAAAGGCGTCGAGCAGCCCAAATGGGCCGCGCCGGTCAAACTCACCGCCGCAGGCAAAATCATCCGTCCGATGGCTGGCCCGAATGGCAGCATCCAAGGCCCCTGCGAAGCCAAATGGGGCTACACCACGCAAACCGTGGCCGATTGGGATCAAGACGGCCTTCCTGATCTGCTTTTGAACTCCATCCTCGGCAAAGTCGTGTGGTTCAAAAACATCGGCACACGCCAAAAACCGCAACTCGCTGCCGCCCAGCCCATCGAGGTCGAATGGAGCGGCGAGCAGCCGCATCTCGCCTACGGCTGGCTGCGTCCCGAAGGCAAAGCCCTGCTCACCCAATGGCGCACCACGCCCGTTGGCGTCGATTGGAATAAAGATGGCCTCACCGACCTCGCCATGCTCGATCAAGAAGGTTACCTCGCCTTCTTCGAGCGTGCGAAGCAGGGCGACCAACTCATTCTCAAGCATCCGCAGCGTGTCATTTGTGCCTCCAACAAGGCCCACAAAGCCGAAGAAGGCCTCAAAGTGAAAACACCGGTCGCGATGACTGCTGGTGAACCTTTGCGCCTCAACGCAGGCATTGCCGGCAAGAGCGGTCGCCGCAAACTTTGCATCATGGATTGGGATCAAGACGGCCAGCTCGACATCCTGCTCAACTCCGCCAATGCCAACTTCCTCCGCCAGGAAAGCACCGCCGTTGGCAAATGGTTCTTCACCGACATGGGCCTTCTTTCCGATGCCAACATCGAAGGCCACGACGTCAGCCCCACGACCGTCGATTTCAATGCGGATGGCCTTCCTGACTTCGTCGGCGGCGCCGAAGACGGGCATCTGTATTACATGCGCAATCCGAAGGCGAAGTGAGAGCACTCGTAGAGGCAGGCGTCAGCATGCCTTCTGGGCTTGGACGCGTGCGGAAAACTGACGTTTTCTTCTACGACAGCTCGGTCGTAGTAGCGGCGGGCGTCAGCATGCCGCAAGCGATTGGCATCACGAAAAGCGACATGCTTTGATGAATGCCAGAATTCAGGAAACTGACGTTTTCCACTACTAGGGGCAAAGTGATCACGCGAGGATGCTCTTCACCACATTCCCGGCGATGCCGGTGAGGCGCATGTCGAGGCCTTGGAATTTGTAATTCAGGCGCTCGTGGTTGATGCCGAGCAGGTGCATGATCGTGGCGTTCAGATCGTGCACATGGACGCCGTCACGGACGATGTTGTAGCTGTAGTCGTCGGTTTCGCCGTGGATGTGGCCTTTTTTCACACCGGCTCCGGCGAGGAAGAGGCTGTAGCAGCGCGGATGATGATCGCGGCCGTAATTGGTCTCGGTGAGTGTGCCTTGGGAGTAGATGGTGCGGCCGAATTCGCCGCCCCAGACGATGAGGGTGTCATCGAGCAGGCCGCGCTGCTTGAGGTCTTTGATGAGCGCGGCGGTGGCCTGGTCGGTATCGCGGCATTGGCCTTTGATGGCGTTGGGAAGGCCGCCGTGATGGTCCCAGCCCATGTGGAAGAGCTGGATGCAGCGCACATCGCGTTCGGCGAGTCGGCGGGCGAGCAGGCAATTCGCGGCGTAAGTGCCGGGGGTGGTCACATCCGGGCCGTACATCTCCAAAATATGCTTGGGCTCGTTTTTGGTGTCCACGAGGTCGGGCACGCTCATTTGCATGCGGAAAGCCATCTCGTATTGAGCGATGCGGGTGGCCGTTTCGGGATCGCCGAAGGCTTGGAAGTCTTTTTGGTTCAAAGCGGCGAGTTCATCGAGCATTTGTCGGCGCATCGGGCGATCCACGCCGGATGGATTCGAGAGATAGAGCACGGGATCGCCCGAATTGCGGAAGCGCACGCCAGCGTGATGCGTGGGCAAAAAGCCGCTGCCCCAGAGACGGTCGTAAAGCGGCTGATCCTCGCGACGCCCGGTGCCGAAGGACGTCATGACGACGTAGGCAGGCAGATCGCGGTTCAAGCTGCCGAGGCCGTAGCTGAGCCACGAGCCGATGCTGGGCCGACCAGCGAGCTGCGAGCCGGTTTGGCAAAACGTGATCGCCGGATCGTGATTGATCGCCTCGGTGAACATCGAGCGGATGAGGCAGATTTCGTCGGAAACGCCGCTGATGTTCGGAATGAGCTCGCTGAGCTCCATGCCGCTCTTCCCATGCTTCGCGAACTTGAACATCGAAGGTGCCACCGGAAACGATTTTTGCCCCGAAGTCATCGTCGTGAGCCGCTGACCTTGCCGGATGGACTCCGGCAGGTCTTTGGCCCGTTGCGCAGCCATCTGCGGCTTCGGATCAAAAAGGTCCATCTGCGACGGAGCGCCGCTTTGGAACAGATAAATGATGCGCTTGGCCTTCGGTGCGTAGTTCGGGAACGAAGTCGCGCCATTGAGCTGAGCGAGTGCGATGGAGCCGATGGCCGCCGAGGAGTTGCGGAGGAAAGTGCGGCGGTTGAGGGCGTCTTGGAGCTGGAAGTCGGTTTTCATAAAATCAGTCGCGAGTGACGACGCGGTCGAGGTTGAGCAAAACGGAAGCGGTGGTCGTGTAAGCGGCGAGTTCGGCAGGATCGAGAGTGGCATCGGCTTTGAGCGTGCCTTGGGCGAGGAGGGCTTTGGCTTCTTCGGGCTTGGCTTTGAAGGCGGCGATGCGGGCGCTGAGGCCTGCGGCGAGTTTTTTCAGCGAATCGGCGTCGATGGCGTGCGCGGTGGCTCTTTGATAGCCGTAAGCAATGCGCTGCTCCGGCGTGGTGCCGTTTTTCATCATCTGCTGCGCGAGACCGCGAGCGGCTTCGACGAAGGTGACTTCATTGAGCAAAGAAAGCGCCTGAAGCGGTGTGTTCGTGCGGCTGCGCTTCACGGTGCAGACTTCGCGAGATGGAGCGTCGAACATGAGCATCGTTGGCGGTGCGGCGGTGCGCTTCCAGATGGTGTAGAAGCTGCGGCGGTAGAGGCCTTCGCCGCTGTCGGCTTTGTAACCGCGAAGGTCGCCGTATTTGCTGGTGTCATCCCACACGCCGTCGGGCATGTAGGGTTTCACGCTGGGCCCGCCGACCTTCGGCACGAGCAGTTCGGCGATGGCGAGCGCTTGATCGCGCACGACTTCGCCGCCGAGGCGGAAACGCGGTCCGCGAGCGAGCAGGCGGTTGTCGGGATCTTTTTCGAGCAGGGCGGGCGTGACCTTGCTGCTCTGGCGATAGGCGGCGCTCATGACGATGAGTTTTTGCATCTTTTTCATGTCCCAACCGCTGCGGATGAACTCCGTGGCGAGCCAGTCGAGCAACTCGGGATGCACGGGATACTCCGCCTGCGAGCCGAGGTTCTCCGCCGTTTTGCAAATGCCGTAGCCAAAGAATTTTTCCCAGGTGCGATTGATCCACACGCGAGCGGTGAGCGGATTCGCAGGATCGACGAGCCACTTCGCGAGGCCGAGGCGGTTCGCGGGTGCGCCTTTCGGCATCGGCGGCAGGGCGGAAGGCGTGTTCATGGTGACTTTGTCGCCGGGTTTGTCGTATTCGCCGCGCTTGAGCACGAAGGTGTCACGCACGGGACCTTCCTGCATGACCATCACGTTTGGCAGTGAGCGGTCGAAGTCGTCGTAGGCCTTCTGAGCACGAGTGAGGGCCACATCGGCTTGTTTCAGCGGGTTTTCGACATTCGCGCGGAAGAAGGCCGAGATGTCTTTTTTCTGCTGCGGCGTGCGTTTGGCCGCAGGCGTCTCGATGGCGAGTTTGAGCGCGGGTGAAAACGGATCGCCGCTGAGGCGCACCGCGTCCGGCGGCAGGCTGGAGGCGGAAAGACGGAAGCGGCCGATGTTGTGCCCGCCGATGGCCTCCATGCGCACACGGAGCAGCAGCATGGCGTCCTTCTCGGGCGCGATGGACTCCTGCAGCACAAACATGGCGCGGCGGTTTTCTTTGCGCGTCGGTCCATCGACGGCCCAGGAGCCGCGTTTGCCCTTGCGCTTGCCGTCATCGATCACGTTGGCGATCTCGTAGCCCTTCTGCGAAAAGTCGGCCTCGGCCTTTTTGAGCTTCAAGAGCTCCTGCTTGCCGTTTTTATGCCTCACATACACATCGAAGGCGCTGAGGGCGAAGTTGCTGTTGCTGTAACGACCGGCACCGCCGCCGGGCAGCGAGGGATCGGTGAGGCATTCGAGCAGGAAGGCGGATGCGCCCTGCTCCGGCAGCGGGACGTCAAAAACATACACATCCTTCTGCGGATTCGTGCCGGTGGCGAGGTAGCTGCCATCGGGCTGCTTCACGAGCGGCGTGCCGACTTTGGACTCGACTTTTGTCGGCGTGAGCGGTGCCCAGACGGCCTTCATCTTGCCTAGCGTCTCCAGCGCCTTCGGCTCCCATGCGGCGACGAGTTGTGGGAGCTGCTTGGTGAGCTCGGCGACCTTTGATTTGGCCTGTTTTACCTCCGCGTCGAGCTGCGCGACCTTTTGCTCCTGCTCCGGCGTGGGCACGGTGGTAATGGGAAGGCTGTTGCCGCCGCTGCGATTCGAAGCGCCCTGGATGGTGCCGCTCTCCGGCACGTTGTTGAAGAAGGCGAAGAAGGAA
>JBILVU010000071.1:0-29262 GCA_044370285.1 Prosthecobacter sp. | reverse complement strand
AAGATCGAGCGAGGGACCGAAGTCGCCGGTGCTGGCGAGCATCTTCAAGGCACCGGCGCGGAGGCTGCTGCGGGCTTTGGCATCGGCGACGATGCCTTGGAGCACGGCGGGCTCGACGCGAAGCTGGAGCTGCATGAGCAACTCGACGGCTTTGGCCTTGAGCTGGCCATCCGTGAGGTCGAGGAGCGAGTCGAGACGCGACTGAATGAGCGCGGCGAAAGCTTTGGCATCGCGCGGGGCGTTTTCATGCGCATGGCCGTCGATGCGGTCGAGACGCGGTGGATGGGTGAAGACGAGCAGAAGGTCGAGCGCCTCGCTTTGCAGTGCGGAGGGCTTCAACGCGGCCTGGATGAGCGGTTCGGCAATGCCGAGGCGCAAACAGGCGTTCAGCCCGCGACGCGAGAGTCGCGTGGTGAGCGCGGGAAGAGCCTCCGGGATGCCTGCATCGTCGTGAATGGCTCGTTCGGCTTCATCGGGGAATTTGGTGAGAAACTCGGCGACCTTTGGCGAGCGCTGACGGGCGAGGGCGAGGAGGTTGCAGAGGCTTTTGTCCTTCACGAGCACCTTGGCATCGGCGCAGCCCGCGAGGCCGGTGACGATGGCGTGGCGCATGAAGGGATCGTTTTGCTCCTTGGCGGCAAGTTGGAGGAGTTTGGAGGTCGCGGAGGTGTCTTGGAGCTTACCGAGGGCGATGGCGGCGTGGAAGCGGACGCGTGATGTGGGATGCGTGAGGAGTGAAACAAGCGCGGGATCGCTGGTGGTGCCGTCGCCGAGGACTTTGGCGGTTTGGCTGAGGATTTCGGGATCGGTGTCGGTGAGGAGTTTGGTCAGTGTGATGGCTTCGACCTTCTTGGCGCGGAGACCTTGGCCGAGGCCCCAGATGGCGTGGATGCGGGCGAGTTGAGCGGCTTTCTTGTCGCTGGCGATGGCTTCGAGAGTTTTGAAGTCACCACTTTTCACCAAGGCGAATTGAGCCTGCAAACGGATGCGTTGGTCCGCATGCGACAGATGCGACGGATTCGTCTGATGAGGATTGGCGAGGAGTTTGGCGGTCTCCTGGCGCTCGGGGCTGTTTTGGCCGGTGGGATCGTCGGCGAGCCAGATGTGGCCGAGTTCATCGAGCGGATAGCCGCCGACCCAATCGGCGATGAGGAGGCCGCCGTTGTTGGCGAAGGCCATGCCGATGCCCATGAGGCCGGTGTGGATGACGCGTTCGTTTTTCATGACGAACGAAGCGCCGCTCGGTGCCATCTGAAACGCGGTCATGACGCCGCTGGGGAACTGATCGAGGATGAAATGGCCGCGGAGTGATGCGCCGAGCGCGGTGCCTGGCTCGTGCGCGAAGCCAGCGGGGCCGTTCGAGTAGTTATGCAGCGGCGGGGTGATGAAAAGCGGCTGCGTGGCATGCGCGGGCTTCCACAGGCCTTCGAGCATCCAGCGGCTCTTCTCTTTTTGATACTGATGACCGCAGCGCCAGCCGGAGTCGCTGCGCTCGGTGATGTACACGAGGCGTTCTTTTTCGCCGGAGAGGTCGGCGTCGTTGTCCACGCCGAAGATGTTGCCGAAATCGTCGAAGGCGACCTCCTGGATGTTGCGCAGGCCGTGGGCGAAGACTTCGAAGCCGCTGCCGTCCGGTTCGCAGCGCAGGACGCAGCCTTCGTGCGGGTAAAACCACTTCACGCCTTCCTTGCTCGTCACGTTCACGCCTTTGTCGCCGATGCTCCAGTAGATGCGACCATCCGGGCCGATGCGCGGTCCGTGCATGTCATGCCCGGCATAGGCGATGTGCATGCCAAAGCCATGCGCGACGACTTCACGCTCATCGGCAACGCCGTCGTCATTCGTGTCACGCAGGCGCACGAGATCGGGCGCGACCGTGACATAAACCCAGCCGTCGTGATACAAAATGCCGGCCGCGATGCCGGTGACGACACTGTTGAAGCCCTCAGCGAATGTCGTCATCTTATCGGCGGTGCCGTCGCCATCGGTATCGCGGAGCTGGTAGATGCGCTCGCTGTGCACGGTGAGGTCCTTCCAGTCGATGCTGCCATCTTTGTTGTGATCTTTGAGGCCACCACGCGGCAGGCGCAGTTTGCCGGGAGCGAGTTCGCGTTTCAGGAAGGCTTCCTTTTCCTCCACGCTGGTCAATGAGACGTCATCGGCGATCCACATCGAGTGCTCGCGGATGTCGAGATCGGCCACTTTGCGCCGTGTGGTGGCGGCGACATAGACGCGGCCTTTTTCATCGGTCGTGACGGCGACCGGATCTGGCACATTGAGATCGCCGGACCATTTGTGGAGTTCCAGAGCGGACTTTGGCGCGGGCTTGGCGGCGGCTTTTTTCTCCGCGGCGGCGCATGGCAGGGCCAGCAGCGCCGCGAGGGCGATGAGCGAGGGTTTTTTCATGAAATGGGGGATCGAGAAAACAGGAGGGAAGCGTTTGTTCTTGCCGCGTCGTAGCGGACTCGTCAAAGTCGAGTCTTCGTTCGTCACGGCGAACGCGATTCATCAAACCAACCCACATCCCATCATGAGCCAGATTGTTCCTCTCATCAGTTCCGGCATCGCCGGCCCCCTCGGCGTCCTCCATCTCCCCCGTCTCTGGCAGAAGGCCTCGCTGGCCGATGCTGGCAAGCTCCACGCGGACTATCCCGGCATCGGCTGCGGTTATGACCAGATGACGCTCGACGCCCTGGGCATCAACATCGAGACCTTCAAGACCTTCATCGCCACGAAGCCAAGCTACCCACAGCTCGAATCCTGGATCAAGGCGCAGCCCGGTGTGATCCTCACCAAGGCCAGCATCTACAAGCACAACGCCGCCATCCGTGGCTACATCCACGGTGACGACGTGCGCAAAGCCATCCTCGATGCCGATGGCATCCCTGACGACGGCAGCGTGAACCCCGGTGCCGTGGATCTGAACAACCTCGACGACTGGCACATCTTCTGGGCGCAGGAGATCAAGGCTTAAGTCTTTGGCTAACGACAACGAAAGGCGCAGGACGATGAGTTCTGCGCCTTTTTGCTGCCCGGCGAAGGGCCTAGGGCGAAGGGCAAAGAGCCACGATCTGGCGAAGAAACGTGTCTGAACGGTTCGCTGCTCTTTGCCCTATGCCCTTGGCTCTCTGCGGAGCGCAGCGACTCAAATCCCCGCTTCCATCACCTTCATCCAACGGGAGCGGAAAGGGCGGTTCTCTTCCATGAGCTGGGCGGCGAGAGTGGTCGAAAGCTGATCCAGGCCTGCGGCACGGGCGAAGACGGCGGCGAGTTCCTGACGGTTGTAGAAATCCGTGGAGTCGGTGATCTGCGTGGTGAAGCTCTGCGCCATCTCGATGAGGCTTTGCGGCGCGATGGAATCGAAGGGAATGGTGAGCGTGCCGCCATCGACTTTGATTTGAAGATCGCCACCGAGCGTGGCGAGGCTGGCGGTGCCGGTGAGCGTGACGCCGCTGCGCTGCGTGAGCGTGCCGGTCCAGCCTTTGGCGATGAGATCGAGCTGGAGCTGCTTGGTGAAATCGCGGGCGGAGGTGTAGAGGTAGAGACGGCCTTCGACGGCGGTGCGTACGTCGATGCTTTCAAAGCGCAGGCCGGTGAGCAGATCGATGGCGCGGGAGTAATCGAAGCCATGCACGAGCGAGGGCAGCAACTCAGTGACCTCGGCGAGCTGGGCGAGATCGGCCTTGCGGCGAGTTTCTTCCTCACGGCGCTGCTTGGTCTGCTCGTCGAGCCGCACGCGGGCGAGTTCACGCTTCAGGCCGGCCTCCATCTGCTCGATGCTGGTGCGGAAGGCACCGCTGGATTTGATCTTCTCCCGCGTCTGCTGCACCTCGGCGAGGGCAGCGCGGAGTTCATCGAGCGTGTTCACTTTGCGCTGCTTCAAGGCGGTGCGCAGGAGGTGGAAATCGGCCTTGTAGAAATCGACGAGCACGCGGTACAGCGCCACCCAATCACTCGAAGCCGTGGCGGAGGCTGCGGACGCTTGTTTGAGCTCGGCGAGGCTCGATTGGAAAAACTCCAATTCGCGTGCGCCAGCCTCGGCATCCCCGAAATGCCATTCGGCGAGGCCTTGGGCGAGGTAACCGAGCAGTTCCTCATTGGTGGTTTTGTAGCCGAGCTTCGCCTGCGGCGTGCCGAGGCCGAGGCCTTTCTCCATGCGCTGGCCGACGGTGGCGAAGAAGGTGCCGAGGCCATTCACCGCAGCGAGCGTGTCCTTCTCCGCGCCTTTGACGGCGAGGTCGTGGAAAGCTTCCTCGGCTTTCTTGCGATCGCCGAGCATGAGGGCGCAGAGCGCGGCGTTGAAGCGAGCCCAGCACTGGGTGGGCTGTCGCGTGTCTTTGGAATCCGCGATGCGCTCAAACTGATGCCGTGCCTCGGCGAAATGACGCTCCCCGAGCATCTGCTGGCGGGCTTCGAGGAATTTTTCAGTGACGGTCTTCTTACTGCCAGCCTCGACAGTAACGCCATCGCCGGCGAGCGAGCCGGGTTCGGTGGTGGTGAGCTGCCGCGCGATGTTTTTCGTGGTGCTGCGCTGCCTTCCCTCTCCCAACAGCCAGCCCACGAGGAAGGCGAGCATGATGGAGGCCGCCACGGTGCCGATGAGGCGGGCGCGACGCGAGATGAGGCGGCGACGGATGCCGGTTTGATTCAGCAAACCATCCGCGAGGCGCAGCTCTTCGACGACTTCATCGTAGTTCGAGAAGCGGTCCTCGGGCTTGAAGCTGAGCATGTGGTTGATGACATGCTCCGTGCGGGCCGCGAAGCGCAGGCCGCTATCACCGAGGGTGACGCGGCGGCTTTTGATACGGCGCAGCTCTTCAATGGCGTGCGTGTCCACCTGATGCGGCGGCGAGCCGGTGAGGGCGTGGAAAAGCGTGGCGCCGAGGCTGAAAATGTCGCTGCGGTAGTCCTCCTCGTTTTGCAGGATCTTTTCGGGAGCCACATAGTAGGGCGTGGCCCAAATCTCGGCGCTGCGATCCGGCCCGCGAGCCGTGAAGAGAGCGAGACCGAAGTCCACGACCTTGGCGGTGCCCGTCTCGGTGAAAAGGATGTTCGCGGGCTTCACATCGCGATGGATCAGGCCTTGATGCTGCGCGGCCCGCAGGCCTTCCGCGACCTCGTGGCCGATGCGCAGGGCATCGCCCTCCGTCAGCTTGTCCTCACGCCGGATGCGCTGCTCCAGGCTGCCGCCGCCCACGAGCTCCATGGCGAGGTAAAAGTAGCCTTGGTCATAGCCCACGGAGTAGAGCTTGATGACGTTCGGATGCGTGATGCTGGCGGTGATGAGCGCCTCCTGGCGAAACTGCTCTAAACGGGCTGCGTCACGGCTGTAGGTGCGGTTGAGAATTTTCAGCGCCACCCGGCGGCCGAGCGTCTCGTCCTCCGCCTCGAACACGCGACTCATGCCGCCCTCGCCGATCTGGCGCACGATCATGAAATGGTCGAACCGCCGCCGCACCCGCACCATCTGGCCGCAAAACGGACATTTTAACTTGGTGAATGGCTCCAGCGATGTGACATCAATCTTCTCCTGACACACGGGACAGGTGCTGAGAAAGGTCTGTTCTGGAGGGGAGATTGTCACTTTGGATTCACGGCCTAACGCCGCCAAGGGACGCTGGTTGTATACCAGAAATTACAGATTGCCTAATTAATTTGAATATTGAGTATGAGATATGGACTGGACCGTCACTGAAGCTGCTGACTATGGCCTGAGACTCGACAAGCACCTCACCCAAAGGTTGCCAGATTTGTCACGCACCCGGCTCCAGGACCTCATCAAAGAAGGTCACATCACCCTCAACGGGCGCACCGTTAAAGCGGGGGCCATCCTCAAGCAGGGCGATGCCATCCACGTCACCATCCCGGAGGTCGTTCCCGTGGAGGTCAAAGCGCAGGACATTCCCATCACCATCCTCTTTGAGGACAGCGACATCGTCGTCATCGACAAGCCGCCCGGCCTCGTGGTGCATCCCGCCGAGGGCAATCCCGATGGCACGCTCGTGAACGCCCTGCTGCATCACATCGACGACCTCAGCGGCATCGGCGGCGAGATGCGCCCCGGCATCGTGCATCGTCTCGATAAAGACACCAGCGGCTGCATGGTCGTCGCCAAGCACGACATCGCGCACCGCCGCCTCTCCGAAGCCTTTTCGGAGCGCCGGCTCTCGAAAATTTACCTCGCCGTCATCAACGGCGTGCCGAAGGAAAGCAGCGGCCGCATTCAAAACATGCTCGGCAGGCATCCGGTGGACCGCAAACGCATGGCCACTCTTTACGATGGTGCTGGCAAAGAAGCCGTCACCGAATGGACGATGCTCGGCGAGCATCAAAGCTGTGCTCTCATTCAAAATCGCCTCCTCACCGGCCGCACGCACCAGATCCGCGTCCACATGAAGGAATCCCTCGGCCATCCCATCCTCGGCGATCCGATCTACGGCCATCCCTCGCGTCAAAAGGTGCCCACGCCTCGTCTGATGCTCCATGCATGGAAACTCGCCTTCCAGCACCCCATTCACGATCAGCCGATGAGCTTCGAAGCCGTCATCCCGCCGGAGTTTGAGCCGTGGACGAAGGTGGCGGGGATATGAGAGCTTCTCGGAAGGCGCACCCATAAAAAAGGGCAGCGCGTGGCGCTGCCCTTCGGAAATTTGAGCTTGTTGACGCAGCTTAGACCGTCTTGCGCTTCCGCTTGATGTGGAGCTGGGCGCTGGCGCGTTGGATGGCGGCCATGACAGCAGCAACTTCTTCTTGCTGCTCGCCGGGTTTGAGGTCGGCGAGGCTCTTCTGGGCACGGGCGAGGGCTTCTTCGACGGCTTTTTCGTCGATCTTGTCCGCGTCGATGGCCATGTCGGTCAGGATGCGGGTGACGGAGCCTGTGACTTCGACCAAACCTTCGCCAACGGCCATTTCGGTCGTTTTGCCGCCCTTGGTGATGCGCAGCTCACCAGGGAGCAGCGTGGTCACGAGGTTGGCATGCGCGGCGAGGACGCCCATTTCGCCTTCGTAACCCGGAAGCACGACAGTATCGACCTCATCGGAAAAGATGCGGGCCTCTGGGGTCACGATTTCGAGTTTTAAAGGCATGGAATGTGTTCGTGGTTCTTTGTTCGTAGTTCTTGGTTGGGACCTTCGGAGTTCGAGGAATTAACCAAGAACAAGGAACCACGAACCAAGAACGAAGCTTTAGGCCTTCTTCACAGAATCAATGCCGCCCTTCATGTAGAAGTTGGCTTCGGGGACGCTGTCGTGCTTGCCGTCGAGGATTTCGGCGAAGCCTTTGATGGTGTCGCTGACTTTGACGTATTCGCCTTTGGTGCCGGTGAAGATTTCGGCGACGTGGAAGGGCTGGGAGAGGAAGCGCTGGAGCTTACGAGCGCGGAAGACGGTGAGTTTGTCGTCTTCGCTGAGTTCGTCCATGCCGAGAATGGCGATGATGTCCTGAAGGTCTTTGTAGCGCTGAAGGACGCGCTGGACGCCACGGGCGACGCGGTAGTGCTCTTCACCGACGATTTCAGGCGCAAGGGCCTTGGACACGGAGGCGAGAGGATCGACGGCCGGGTAGATGCCCAGCTCAGCGAGGGAACGCTCAAGCACGACGGTGGAGTCAAGGTGAGCGAAGGTGTTGGCCGGGGCGGGGTCGGTCAAGTCATCGGCAGGGACGTAGACGGCCTGGAAGGACGTGATGGAACCGGTCTTGGTGGAGGTGATTCGCTCCTGCATCTGACCCATTTCCGCAGCGAGGGTGGGCTGGTAACCCACGGCGGAAGGCGTGCGTCCAAGGAGAGCGGACACTTCGGAACCGGCCTGAGAGAAACGGAAGACGTTATCGACGAAGAAGAGCACGTCCTGGTTCTTTTCATCGCGGAAGTACTCGGCCATGGAGAGAGCGGAGAGGGCGACGCGGAGACGGGCACCGGGAGGTTCGTTCATCTGGCCGTACACAAGGGCCACTTTGGAGCCGGGCTCGCTGATGTAACCGCCCTGCTCGTTCTTCACGATGTCGTGGCCGTTCTTCTTCACCTTGATAACGTCGGACTCTATCATTTCGTGGTAAAGGTCGTTACCTTCACGAGTACGCTCGCCCACGCCGGCGAACACGGAGTAACCACCGTGGCCTTTGGCGATGTTGTTGATGAGCTCCATGATGACGACGGTCTTGCCGACGCCAGCACCACCGAAGGCGCCGACTTTACCACCCTTGGTGAAGGGGCAGATGAGGTCGATGACCTTGATGCCGGTTTCGAGGATCTGAGCGGAAGGATTCTGGTCAACGAGAGCAGGAGCGGCGCGGTGAATGGCGTAGCGCTTTTCGGTCTTCGGAGCTTCTTGGTCATCGCAAGCGTCGCCAGTGACGTTGAAGATACGGCCGAGCACTTCTTCGCCGACGGGAACGGTGATGGGGCCGCCGGTGTCGAGGACGTCCATGCCGCGCTTGAGGCCTTCGGTGGAAATCATGGCGATGGAGCGAACCCAGCCGTCACCGAGGTGCTGCTGCACTTCGCAGATGAGGCGTGCGGCCTTGCCACCCTGCTCGAATTTGATCTCGAGGGCGTTGTAGATGGCCGGAAGCTTGCCGGAGGCGGAGAAATCCACGTCCACGACGGGACCGATGACTTGGACGATTTTGCCGATGTTGCTCATGTTGGGTGATTTGAAATTTGAATGTGAAACTTGGGATTACTCCAGAGCCATCTTGGCCGTCGTGATTTCGAGGAGTTCGTTGGTGATCGCGGCCTGGCGGAGTTTGTTGTACTCGAGGCTGAGGTCCTTGATCATCTGCTTGGCGTTGTCGGTGGCGTTCTTCATGGCCACCATGCGGCTGGAGTGCTCGCTGGCGCGGGATTCGAGCACCATCTGATACACGGTGTCGTTCACATACTGCGGCAGCACGGTCTCGAAGACCACAGCGGCGCTCGGCTCAAAGGTGTACTCGGTCGTGGCGGTCGCGGTGGCGATCTCCGGGGCGAAGTCACGCTTGCCGCCGAGGGTCACCGGATTGACGGGCAAGATCTGCTCGACAGTGGGGACGACGGTGACGGTGTTGATGAAGTTGTTGAAGACGACGAGCACCTTCTTGTACTCACCCGTGAGGAATTTTTCCTGCAGGAAGCGGCCGACGCCACGGACTTCGGCAAACTTGGCGGGGTCCTTGATGGGGAAATCGGCCAGCAGGTGGCGGCGAAGGCGGTTGATGGCCTGGACGCCTTTTTTGCCGACGGTGACGTAATCCACGTCTTCAGTGCCGAAATCGGTCGTGATGAGCTTTTTGAAGAGATTCGTGTTCAGGGCTCCACAGAGGCCTTTGTCACTCGAAACGAGCAAAACGAGCACTTTGCCGCCTTTTCCTTCGCTGAAGAAGGGGTGAAGGCCTTCTTCGGCTTTCTCCTTTAGATTGACGAGAATCTTGTTCAGCATCTCGGCGTAGTGACGGCCGTTCGCGGCCTGGTCCTGCGCTTTTTTCATCTTCGCGGCCGCGACGAGCTGCATGGCCTTGGTGATCTGGGCCGTGTTTTTGACCGATTTGATTCGGCGTCGGATGTCGCGTGTGGAAGGCATGGAGCGGAGAGCAGAGGGCTAAGGGCGGAGTGCCGAAAACTTATTTCCAGGACGCTTTGAAGTCGTCGAGGGCGGACTTGAGACCTTCTTCGACCTTGTCGAGGGCCTTCTCATTGGCGAGCTGGCCCATGAGGTCGGCTTTGCGGGTGGTGAGGTAGTCTTCGAGCTTGGCCTGGAATTCCTTCACGCGATCGACGGCGACGCTGTCGAAGTAGCCCTTCTGCATCGCGTAAAGCGTGCTGACCATGATGGGCAGGCTCTTCGGCTGATACTGCTGCTGCTTGAAGAGTTCCACGATGCGGGCACCGCGGTCGAGCTTGGCTTTCGTGCCGGCGTCGAGGTCAGAACCGAACTGGGCGAAGGCGGCGAGTTCGCGGAACTGGGCGAGGTCGAGCTTCGTGGTGCCGGAGACCTTCTTGATGGCCTTCGTCTGCGCGGCGGAACCCACGCGGGAGACGGAAAGACCGACGGAGATGGCGGGGCGGATGCCTTGGTAGAAAAGGTCGGTTTCGAGGAAGATCTGGCCGTCGGTGATGGAGATCACGTTCGTCGGGATGTAGGCGGACACGTCGCCGGCCTGCGTTTCGATGATCGGCAGAGCCGTCATGGAGCCACCGCCGTAGTTTTCGCTGACGCGGCAAGAACGCTCGAGAAGGCGGGAGTGGAGATAGAACACGTCACCCGGATAAGCTTCACGACCGGAGGGGCGCTTCAGGATGAGGGACACCTGGCGGTAGGCGACGGCCTGCTTGGAAAGGTCATCAAAGACGATGAGCACGTCCTGGCCCTGATCCATGAACCACTCACCGATGGCGCAACCGGCATACGGAGCGAGGTATTGATTCACCGCGGAGTCGGAGGCGGAGGCGGAGACGATGGTGGTGTATTCCATCGCACCGGCGTCTTCGAGGGTCTTCACGACGCGGGCAATGTTGGACTGCTTCTGGCCGATGGCGACGTAGATGCAGTAGAGGGGCTTGTGGCCCTGGAGCTTGCCCTGCTCGGCGGCTTTGTTTTGCTGCGCCTGGGAAATGATGGTGTCCACGGCGATGGTGGTCTTGCCGGTGGAGCGGTCACCGATGATCAACTCACGCTGACCACGGCCAATCGGGATCATGGCGTCGATGGCCATGATGCCGGTCTGCACGGGGACGGAGACGGATTTACGGGCGATGATGCCAGGAGCGAGCTTTTCGACGGGATACTGGGTTTCACCTTTGATCTCGCCTTTGCCGTCGATGGCCTGACCGAGAGCGTTCACGACGCGGCCGAGAAGGCTCTTGCCGACGGGCACGGAGAGGAGGCGGCCGGTGGTCTTGACTTCATCGCCTGCCTTGACGTTTTCACCGGAGCCGAGAAGCACGCAGCCCACTTCGGTTTCTTCGAGGTTCAGGGCGAGGCCATAGACGCCGCCGGGGAACTCGATCATCTCATTGAGCATGACATCGCTGAGGCCTTCAATCTTGGCGGCGCCGTCGCCGATTTCACGGACGATGCCCACATTGGACTTCGTGACGGCGGTCTTGAGGCCGGCAATTTGGGATTCGATCTCTTGCAGGATGTTGCTCATGGGATGTGGATGGGAAAAAGCTGAAAACTAAAAGGTAAAAGATGAAATTAAGCGGCCAGGGATGCGGCGAGGCCTTCGAGACGGGCCTTCACGCTGCCGTCCCAGACGTCGGAGCCGACTTTGACGCGGATGCCGCCGAGGAGCTCGGGGTTCACGCTGAAGTCGAGGGTAAGCTGGCGGCCGTATTTCTTGGAAAGGCTGGCCTGGAGCTCGGTTTGTGTGGCGGGGGCCAAAGCGGAAGCGCTTTCGACCAATGCACGCTGGCGGCTGACCTCATTCGCCACGAGGCGGGAGAAGGCGTCGAGCATGCCGATGTAACCACGCGGCTTGCTGCTGGCGACGCCGGACACCACGGTGCGAACGCGGGACTCGTCGAGCTTTCCGTCCACCATGCAGACGCGGAAGAGCTGACGGGAGGTGCGGCGGGCTTCCTTGGAGATTTTCATGGTGGCGACGCGTTCGGGAGGAGAAAATTAGGCGGAGACCTGAGCGGCGGTTTCCTGGTTCAGGCGGGCCTGATCGTCGGTGTTGAGCACCTTGCCGGTCACGCGGCTGGTGGCGTCGGCGACCATGCGGCCGAACTCGCGCTTCAACTGGGACATGAGCTGTTCTTTTTCCAGCTCGGCAGCCTCACGGGCCTTGGCGAGGATGCTGTTCGCGGAAGCGACGGCGTCCTGCTGGCGGCGCTCTTGGAGAGCCTTGGAGGCTTCATCGGCTTCCTTCACGAGGCGGGCTGCATCAGCCTCCGCCTTGTCGAGAATGGCCTGGGAGTTCTTGGCGGCGTCCGCCGCGTCTTTGGTGATCTTTTCGAGCTTTGCCTCGCCATCGGCGATGCGCTGACGGCGCTGCTCCAGCATGCCGAGGATGGGGCCGAAGGCGTATTTCTTGAGGATCGAGAAAACGATCCAGAAGATGATCACCTGGGCGAAAAACTTGGGCCAGGCGAGGCCGAATTTCTCGACAAGCGCGTCAACTTTGCCGGCGGCAAGGATGGTGGGCAAGCTGGTGATCATAGGTGGAGCGAAATGGATCTGGAAACGAACGAAAAGGAGAGGGAGAAAGGGTGGTGGCGGATCACGCGGAGTGATCCGCCACCGGGAAGGCAAGAATTACAGACCGCCGAGGTAGGCGATAATGCCGAGACCTTCAGCGAGGGCCATGGCGATAATGCCGAGGGTCAGGATGTTACCGAAAGCGCCGGGGTTGCGACCGACGGCTTCGACAGCCTTGGAGCCGACCATACCGACGCCGATGGCGGCGCCAGCACCACCGAGGGCCATCGTGAGGTTGCCGGTGATGCCGGAGGCGGCAGGGGCGGCGTGAGCGGCGGCTTCTTGGGCCATGGAGAGGAGTTCCATTGTCATAGTAGTATATTCAGTTGGGTGTTGGTGTTGTGTCGTCTGCGTCCACACGTTGCGCATGGTCCCGCAGGCAAATTCAGAGATTAATGATGATCGCCTTCCTCCTCATGACCGTGATCGTCATGGGTGGTGGAGAGCTGGATGTAAACCGAGCAAAGGAGGGTGAACACGATGGCCTGGAGCAGGCCGACGAGCAGCTCCATGAAGTAGAAGGGAAGCGGGAGCGCCACGCTGCCGAGGAAGCTCATCACCGGGCCCTTGGAGTTCATCATGTCGCTCATGATGTGGAGCACGTTTTCACCGGCGAAAATGTTCCCGAAGAGACGAATCGAGAGCGTCACCGGGCGGATCACGATGGAGACGATTTCGATCACACCGACGAACATGAACACCAGCGCCACGATCAGTCCCATCACGCCTTTCAGGCCGCCTTTGGGGCCAAAGGTGTGAACGATGAAGCCCCAAACACCGACTTCTTTGATCGTGAGGAAGAGCCAGACCAAGAAAGCGGAAAGGGCGATACCTGCGGTGGCATTCAGGTCAGCCGTCGGCGGACGCAGAAGAGGATCGTGAGCGGCTTTCACGGAGAGAAAGCCCGTCGATTCACCCCAGCCGATGGTGCCGACGCCCGGAAGGAGGCCAAACCAGTTCGAAACGAGGATGTAGATGAAAAGCGTGCCGAGTAGCGGGAAGGCCAGCTTCGCCTGCTTTGCGCCGACGATGTTCACCACCTGACCGTAGAGGAACTCGATGATGAACTCGAAGAAGTTCTGCGCCTTGTGCGGGATGAGCGACATGTTCTTCGTCGCCTTGCGGGCGAACCAAAGCACGATCCCGAGCACGCAGAGCGCCACGAGCGTCGAGTTGGTGATGAAGCCCATCACTCCATCCTTCGCAAACAACTCCGCAGCCTTGCTGCTCACGTTGGCGAGCACGGGTGAAAAGGAAGCAGGTTGGATTGGGAAAAGCATGGCGCGAGGTGGAAGCCCAAAACGGGGAAAGCAGATTGTTCTAGCCAGCCAAAAAGGGTTGGGCAAGCCCTTTTGTGAAATTTTTCACAAAGTCCCCGAAAGCCCGGTTTTTCAGGCTTCCGAAGCAATTGGCATCGATGCGACTACTTCTCCTCGGTGGCCTCGGCAGCGGCTTTCGAGGCAGCTAGCGCTTCCTCCTCTTCTTCGAGCTTCTTTTCCTGCTCGCGGGCCCTGGACAGTGCTCCGGCGAGCAGGCCGGTGGGCACCGCCACGAAGCCGAGACCGAGCAGGAGCACCACGGAGGTAAAAAGCCGACCTCCGAGGGTGATCGGATACACATCGCCATACCCAACCGTCGTCAGGGTGACCATGGCCCACCACATGGAGTCCGGCACGGAGGCAAATTTGTCCGGCTGGGCCTCGCATTCGAAGTGGTGAATGCCCACGGCGGCCAGGTAGAGCACGATCAGTGCCGCACAGCCAAAAAGCACCAGCTCCTCCCGGGCGATCACGAAGGCATGGCGGTAGCGCCGAGCGGCCTTGCTGTAACGGGTGAGCTTGAAGAGCCGGAATAAGCGCATCATCCTCAGCACACGGGCGCTGCGGAGATCCAGGCCCGCGCTGAGGTAGAAGGGCAGGATCGAAAGCAGATCGACGATGCCATAAAACGACACGGCGTAGCGCAGCAGCGGCCGCGAAAGCAGGCAGCGGGCGATGTACTCGACGGTGAAGATGGCGATGCTGACCACCTCGATCATTTCCAACCAGTAAATCTGCTCTTCAGAGAGATTTGGCAGCGTCTCGAGTGCCAGCGTGATCAGATTCACGACGATCAGCGCCTGGAGGATGAAATCGAGCCAGCGCCCGAAATGAACATGGCCGTTGTCGTCTCTGCGAATCATGGTGTGCGAAGGAAAATCACGCCCACTCGAGCGTGAACATGTAGATGGTGGTAGCCACGAAGATGAAGAATCCGATGGAGAAGAACCACCAGCGCATGCCGGTCTTGAAGACGAGGCCGATACCGGCAAAGAACAGGCTCAACGCGTAGTAAACGCCCGCCAGTGAGAAGTAATCACCTGCGTTGTTCGCGTGGCTGCCCTCATCGAACTTCACCTTGGCCTCTTTGTACTTCTCATCGCTGCCGGCATACATCGCCAGATAGTAGTCGGGGCTGTACTCCTTTCGCTGCACCATCAGCAGTTCCTCCTCGGGGATGCTCTCGATGCCAGATTCTTTATACATCTTTCGCGCATCCTCCGGCAGCCCTAGGGCCGTGTAGGCCTCATCGCTCGCCTGACGCAGGTAAAAGACGCTCGCCTGATGCAGGAGGAATTCGCGGTCCTGATGATCCCTCGGTAAAAGCTGCGCTTGCCAGATCATCTGCATGGCCTGGAGGTTCACGTTATTGTCGTGCGTGATGATGGCGTTCGCGAGACTCGCCGCGTCCGCCGCCTGCGTAGAGATCGTCGAAGCCTGGCTGTAGGCCTCCAGCGAAGCACCGTCCCACAGACCGCCCTGGTGGCTGGCGATACCGGAAAAGATGGCGCCTAAGCCGAGAAGAATGGCCGTGCAGAGCTCGAACAACTCAATGGAGGCCTGTTTTTGCTCGGCAGCTTCTTCCGCAGCTTCAAACTTCTCCAAAGCCACCCGCGCATCCACCGCCGCCGACGCTGCGGCTTTTTCGGCATCTTCCGCCGCATGCTCGGCCGATAGGGCAGCGTTCCGTGCCTCATCGGCATCTTCCACCGCCATGTTAATCTGTTGCGTTTTGCTCTCGCTCATCGGCGGCGATCCATGACGGTGCTCGCCACGAACGCAACCGTCTTTTGGCACAGGTGCTGCTAATTGATGAGTTCCTCGATGGAACCCACGCGCATCATTCCCATCTCCAATGCCCGGTCCGGGCAGCCCGCCAATGTCATACGCATGGAACCCGATCCCACACTCATCAAGATCGAGACCATCAGCGGACGCGAACACATCTCTGGTGGCGATCATGAGAACGCCCAACGCTTCTCCGGCGAGGTGAATTATGTAAGCTACTACGCAGCGAGGCTGGCTGAAACGCTCGGCATGCGGCGGCTGGAGGCATGCATCCTCGAAGACCGCGACGGCCAAACATCCTTCGCTGGAGGACAGAACCAAGGAAGCTGGCACGGCTCCATCCAGACCAGCCGCCGCTCCATCAAGCAGGTGCTCGAATCCCTCGGCCGATAATTTGCGCACGTCTTCATGAGCCTCGAACCCGTCATCTCCGCCGCCGCCGCATTGCAACGCCTCGACGGCGTCGCGGGTGTGCTACTCTTCAAAGGCAGGCACACCATCCACCGCCAGATGCCCTTCGCTGAAAGCCGTGCCGAAGAGCTGCGTGAACGCCTGGAGGAACTGCTCGCCGGTTACCGCCAGGTGCGCCGCCGGATTCGTCAGATTTACCTCGAGTTTGACGGCGGCGTGCTGCTCATCGTGTCGAGCGAGGACATCTCACTCGTCTTTTTCCTCACCGCCAAGGCCGATCCCGATCTGGCCGCCAGCGCAGGTTCCGTGCTGCTCAGCGATCATGCCGCCGCACTCGCCGCTGCTTCCAGCGATGCCAAACCGGCCTCGACCGGCATCGAGGAACTCTTCGTCACCTCACCAAAAGCCCTCACGCAGATCACCGACAAGGCCGAGCCCGTCGTGAATCAATGGGGCAGCGTGCGAAAAGTCGTCGAAGGCATTCTCGGCAAGGTCATGGGCCGCGGCCAAGCCTCCAATTTGATCGACCGCACGCTCGAAGCCTCGCAGACCAAGGACCCCTACCGCCTGCCGGCTGCCGAGGTCAAAAAACTCGCCGCCAGCATCCTCGAGCACGTCCCGAACACCGCCAAGCGCCGCCAGCTCCTCACCGAACTCGAAGCCTCGCTGGCTGAACTCCAACTCTGACCGCCCGCATGAACCTGATCCGCCTTCTCATCATCTCTGCCTCCTTGGCTTGCGCCGCTCTCGCCGCCGGACAGGACACGGCAAAGATCGACACCAAACTCGACGTCATCATCACGAAACTCGACAAGATCGCCGAAAACACCGCGCCTGGAAAGCCAGCCGCCTCCCCTGCCCCCTCTTCCTCCCCTGCCCCGGTCGAGACCGCCGCCAAGGCCGAGATCGAGGCCGTGCAGCTCAATTTGAACTACGTCTGGATGGTGCTCGCCGGGGCGCTCGTCTTCATGATGCAGGCAGGCTTTGCCATGGTCGAGCTCGGCTTCGCGAGGGCGAAAAACAGCATCAACATCGTGATGAAGAACTTCCTCGATTTCTGCATCAGCTCGCTCGTCTTCCTCTTCATCGGATTTGGCCTCATGTTTGGCACCAGCGCCGGCGGCTGGATCGGCACAGACAGCTTCTGGCTCTCCAATCTGCCGGGCGATGACAAGCTTTGGTCCTTTTGGTTCTTCCAGGTCGTCTTCGCTGGCACCGCCTGCACCATCGTCAGCGGCGCGATGGCTGAGCGCACGAAATTCGTCGGCTACCTCATCTACGCAGCCTTGCTCGCCGGAATCATCTACCCGCTCTGCGGCCACTGGGCCTGGGGCAGCTTTGGCGGAGCCTTCGGCGTCGGCGGAACGAAAGGCTGGCTCGAAAACATGGGCTTCATCGACTTCGCTGGCTCCAGCGTCGTCCACGCCTGCGGCGGAGCCTGCGCCCTCGCCGGCATCATCGTCATCGGGCCAAGACATGGCCGCTTTGCCAAGGACGGCACACCGCGCCTCATCGCCGGGCACAACATCCCGCTCGCCGCGCTCGGCGTCTTCATCCTGTGGTTCGGCTGGTTCGGCTTCAACGCCGGCTCCACCCTCATCGGCAATGCCAGCATCGGCCGCATCGCCGTGAACACCACCATCGCACCAGCCGCCGCGGCTTTGTCCGCCATGATTTCGATGTGGTTCGTGCAAGGTCGGCCGGATGTCGGTATCACGCTCAATGGAAGCCTCGGTGGCGCTGTAGGCGTCACTGCCTGCTGCGCGAACATCTCCCCGGCGGCGGCCTTCATCGTTGGCATCATCGCCGGTGTGATTACCACCGTCGCCACCATCGCCCTCGAACGTGCCCAGCTTGATGACGCCGTCGGCGCGGTGCCCGTTCACCTCTGCAACGGCCTCTGGGGCACGATCAGCGTCGCCCTCTTCGATCAAGCCGGTTTCAATGTTCAAAAACTCGGTGTGCAGACGCTCGGCACCTTCAGCATTGCCATCACGGCCTTTGTGATCTGCTTTGGCATCTTCAAGCTCGTCGATCTCCTCGTCGGCCTCCGTGCCAGCGACACCGAACAGATCGATGGCCTCGACTTCGCCGAGCACGCCGCCAACGCCTACCCGGACTTCC
This sequence comes from Prosthecobacter sp., assembly GCA_044370285.1. Lineage (GTDB taxonomy): Bacteria > Verrucomicrobiota > Verrucomicrobiia > Verrucomicrobiales > Verrucomicrobiaceae > Prosthecobacter. The sequence continues at coordinate 11,440 of JBILVU010000071.1, read as the reverse complement.
ACACGACCGAGCAGGCGTGAAGCGATAGTCCTTCTTACTTCAGAGCCGCACGCAAAACAGGCTCAAACACATCCGCTTGGCGCATGAAGCCTAAATCGGTGGCGTGGGATGCATCGTTCGCTCCCTCGGCATCCGTGCCGTAAAGCGCATCACCGCTGATGTAGCTCAGATTGGCCACTTTTTCGGCCTGGAGTTGTTCAAAGGCCGCTTTCAACGCTGCGTGGTTGTCGTCGTGAAACTTGGCCTTCGCCGGGGTGATCCACGAATTCGTGAAACGACGGTCCTCGACGAGGATGATCGGTGTCGTCGCATGTTTGGCACGCATTTGCTTCACCAGCGGCACGCATTTGGCCGTCACGTCCGCAGGCTGCATGTTCGGCAGGCAGTCGATCACGATGGCGGCGGCATCGAGTTCGTTGATCAAGTCACCCACAGCCGCATCCATGCGTCCATTGCCAGAAAATCCGATGTTCAGCACCGGTCGGTCGAGACGACGACCCAAGATCGCCGTGTGCACCATGCCGGGGCGCGAGGCATTCGCTCCGTGGGTGATGGAGGTGCCGTAAAACACGATGGGCTTCTCACGCGGAGCTTGGCCTTCAAATTTTGCGTCCTTCGGCACGCCGATCTCCAGCTTCTCGATGCCGTTGTAGAGCGGCAGGTACGCCGCGAACTCATGCTCGCCCGCTGCCAGATCGCTGATCATGACGGCTTCCACATGCTGCTTGTCCGGCTTCGGGCAGGCGACCCAGCGCCACTGGCCTTGCGCATCGCGGGCATACAAATCGAGACCGCTCACGCCCGTCGCTGGCATGGCGGGAAGGGCCAGATTGGCCTTGGCAAGGTCGTAACGGCAGTAAATCGCCTTCGCGTCGGTTTTGAAGCGTACCATCATCCCAGCTGAATCGCGGCTGAGGCCCCAAACGGCCGGTGTCACGGTCTTTTCGGCCTTCGCCGGAAAGCGGTCAAACCAGCGCTTCCGCTCCTGATCACCCCAGCCGCGACCTTCGACGCCCCAGGTCGTCACATCATGCCACTGCGCATCGGCGGGAACGGTGGGGCCTTTGGGTTTGGCGGGAGCTTTGGGCGTTTGCGCCACGGCCAGCGCAGCCGTGAAGAGGAAGGTAAGAAGGCAGGTGAGTTTCATGAGACTGCTCGAAACGCCGCCTCAATACCCTTCCTCGCGGCCTCGCACCTTTTCAGGCCAGATTTTCCCGTGGCCCAGTTTGGCCATCACTCCTCGTCCGCCAGCGAACCGCGTTTGGTCGGCGCAAAGAGGTAGCCCAGCACGCCCTCGGTCGCCTTCCAAAAGCCGATCACCGTCGTGACGAAGCACAAAATCAACAGAGCCCGCGTGATGTCTCCGAACCACACCCAAAAGGCATAGAAAACACCGATCCCGGCAGTCATCAGGAACAATCCTGCCAATCCTTGGCGCACGGCATTGCCCCGCAGGCCAGCGATGCGCTCCGCCTGGGCCCGGGCATACATCGCGTCCGCTTGGGGGCCGGTGATGCCATTGACCTCCAGTTTCGCGAGAACATTCTCGCGAGACTCATCCCAGATCACCATGCGGTGAATGATCTGGTAGATGCGCTGCTCATGCTCCTCGGTCATTCAAAGAGGCATCAAAACGGAATGTCGTCGTCTTCCATGCCGTCCGTGATCGGACCTTCGCCGAAGTCATCATTCTGCTGGGCGGGAGCCGGGCGCTGCTGGGGCCGTTGGGCCGGAGCCGGACCACCCGCGCCGCCACGCTGCTGCGTGGGACGCTGCTGCGGGCGATTGAATCCACCACCGCCGCCGCCACCATATCCTCCTCCTCCTCCTCCTCCTCCTCCGCCACCACCACCGCCGGAGTAGCCGCCACCTTCTTCATCGCCGCCACCGCCGCCCGCAGGACCGCGATCTCCACCGCCGCCCTGGGCGCTGCCGAGGAATTGCATGGCTTCGCCGACGACTTTGAGGCGCGTGCGCTTCTGGCCGGTGGCCTTGTCTTCCCAGGAATCCATCTGAAGGCGGCCTTCAATGAAGACAGGGCGGCCTTTGTGCAGCCACTTCCCGGCCAGCTCGGCCGTGGTGCCCCAGAGGGTGACATCGACGAAGGTGACTTCCTCGACCTTTTCACCGCTTTCAGATTTGTACACGCGGTTCATGGCGAGACCGATATCGCAGACGGCGCTGCCTTTGGGGGTGTAGCGCACCTCGGGATCGCGGGTGAGGTTGCCGATGAGCATGACTTTGTTCAGGGAGGCCATAAGAGGAGAAAGTTGAAACGCCATCTTTGCCGGGTGCCACCCCTGACGGCAATGTTTTTTTGTCACCAAGACGGTCCGCATGCATGCTGGGGCTGTGCTGGACCTCATCGACGGCTTCATTCTCCATCTGGCCACGGAACGCGGCCTCTCCGTGAACTACCAGCTCCTCGTGCGGCGGTTCCTGGAGGCCTTTGCGTCATGGTACAAGCAGGTGCATGCCTCCGAATCACCCGGACAGGTGACGACGGACCAAATCACCGACTACCTCGCCCGTCGGAAAAAGGACGGCCTTGCCACCTCTTCGGCCCGTGTGGAGCTCATCGGAATCAAAATCTTCTTCCGATGGCTGGCGGCCCGAAAACACATCCCCGCCGATCCCGCCGATGCCATCCTGCCGCCGCGCCCCGAACAGCACCTGCCGGATACCTTGAACGAGCACGACGTGCGCCGCCTCATCGAGTCCATCAACGGCACCAAGCCCCTCGACCGTCGAGATCGGGCCATGCTGGAGCTCTTTTACGCCAGCGGCCTGCGGCTTTCCGAGCTGCTCGATGCCCGGCTGGAGAATCTCAGCATGGAGGAGGGCTGGATCCGCGTGACGGGCAAAGGAGCCAAAACGCGCCTCATTCCCGTCGGCGGTGCGGCCCGGGAGGCCATCGCGGCTTACCTGGAGCACGCACGTCCCGCCTTGGTGAAGGCAAAAAGCTCCAGCCACATTTTTCTCTCCGTTCGTGGGCAACGACTCGGCCCGATGCGCATCCGCCTCATCTTCACCGAGCGTGCCGCCGCCTGCGGCCTGGAGCAGCACATCCACCCGCACAAGATGCGCCACAGCTTTGCCACGCACCTCCTCAATCACGGTGCCGACCTCCGCGTCATCCAGGAGATGCTCGGCCATTCGGACATCGCCACGACGCAAATCTACACCCACGTCGATCAGGCGCGGTTGAAGGAGACGCATCGGAAGTTTCATCCACGGGCGTGATTCAGCGCCTCACTTAAACAGGTGAGGCCCGCCGTTCTTTTTACCTTCACGCCGGGCATGGATTCGGCTAGAAGAGCCGCGCATGTCTGATACAACCGCCCCCAAACCCTCCCACGGCAATCATTGGCCCATCGTCATCGCCCTCGCGGCTGGGGTCGGAGTCGGGATGATCCTGCAAAAGATCGCCCACCCGGCGGAGGGAGCCGCGCCGGAGTGGATCAAGACCGCCATCGAGGGCTGCCGCTTTGTTTCCGACCTGTTTCTGCGGGGTTTAAAGATGGTCATCGTGCCGCTCGTCGTCGCCAGCATCATCAGCGGCATCGCCGGGCTGAAATCACTCGATGGCTTTGCCCGCATGGGATTGAAAACGTGGGCCTACTACGTCATCGGCAGCCTCGTGGCCGTTTGCGTGGGTTTGTTCATGGTCAACACCATCAAGCCCGGCCTCGGCAGTGATGGGAAGCCAAATACCACGCTCAAAGCCGCCATGGACGCCGCCCTGGAAGGCAAAAACGCCGCTCAGGTGAGTGACGTGATGAAAAAGGCCGAGGGCGGAGCCTCATCGCTGCTCGATATCATCCGCCGCGCCATTCCCACGAACATCATCCAAGCCTGCGCGGAGGGCGATTTGCTAGCGATCATCGTCGTGAGCATCCTCTTCGCCATCGCCATGGTGCTGCTGCCCACCGGCCCACCCGTGGTGCTTCGCGACTTCTTCAACCAGCTCACGGATGTCATGACGCTCATCACCACATGGATCATGAAATTCACGCCCGTGGCCGTCTTTTGCCTCGTCATCCCTGCCATCGCAGAGGTCGGTGTGGGCGTGCTGCAAAACCTCGTGCCCTACGTTTTGACCGTCGTCGGTGCCCTGCTGCTGCACACGCTCGTCGTGTTGCCCATCGTGCTGAAGGCAGCCGGCATCCCGCCGCTCCAGCACTTCAAGAATATGAGTGACTCGCTGCTCATGTCCTTCTCCACCGCCTCCTCCAGCGCCACCATCCCCGTCACCATGCGCTGCATCCGCGAAGAAGCCGGTGTGAGCGAACGCGTCGCCTCCTTTGTTATCCCACTGGGTGCCACGGTGAATATGAACGGCACCGCGCTCTACGAATGCGTCGTCGTCGTCTTCGCCGCCCAGGTGCTTGGCATCGACCTCAGCCTCACGCAGCAGTTCCTTGTCGTGCTGCTCGCGCTCGTGAGCAGCATCGGCGTCGCCGGCATCCCGGCCGCAAGTTTGGTGGCCATCATCATCATCATGCAAAACGCCGGCTTCAGCGAAGACGCCATCAAAGCCTCCCTCGGCCTCATCCTGACCATCGACCGCCCCCTCGACATGGCCCGCACCACCGTCAACGTCTTCGGCGACACCGTCGGCGCGGTGGTGATCGCGAAGTCGGAAGGGGAAAAGTTGGACGCATGAATTCAAGCCGGAATTAACCTGCTCCAAATCATGCCAGATCAGGCCAACAACGCACCGCGAGGCCTCGGAGCAAAAATCCGAGCGGTGACCCTTCAAGCTAGACAAGGGCATCCCGAGATACCCTGGCAGGTGGCGTATGTTTCAGACAAACCGCTTACCGATCGAGCCATTGCACGATCCAAAGAGCTGATCCGGTCCCAAGGCTGGCAGCACTTGATTTTGTGCTGCCTTCTTTTGATGACAGCGGGATGCGTTTCAGAGCCCTCGCTGCATCCGCGAGACCTGCCCCATTTTGGCGAGCACCTTCCAGGGACCATCGAGGTGACGGTGCAGCAGGGTTTTGAGCGACCCGGAATTTATCATCTGCCAATGGGTGCTTGTCTGGGATTGGTCTTGGATTTGGCCGTGTTGAAACCGCTGACCAAGAGAGAGAAGAGTTATCGCTACACATGCTATGACATCACCGTAGGCAAATCATACCCTGGCAGATGCAGGCTGAGGACCGCTCCCGAAGTCGAATCGATCCCCGCCAAAGACCGCCAGTTTATCCTCAAAGACGGAGATCGAGTGCGTCGCGACTCCATCAGTTGGTGATTCTCCGTGAGCAACTGTTGCCCTCATGCTAAGGGCGCTATCCCATGAGCCAGACCGCCAATCTCCACATCGCCTCCAACATCGCGTTGCCATCGCCGCGCTCCATGGTGGCTGAAATCGCTCCCACCGAGGCACAGACGGCTTTCATCGCCGAATCACGTCGCGAGATCCGCGACATCTTGTTTGGCAAAGACTCGCGGTTCCTCGTCGTGCTCGGTCCATGCTCGATTCACGATCTGGAGGCCGGATTGGAGTATGGGCGAAAGCTCGCGGCTCTGGCGAATGAGCTCAAAGACCGGCTTTGCATCGTCATGCGGGTGTATTTCGAGAAGCCACGCACCACCGTCGGCTGGAAGGGCCTCATCATGGACCCGGACCTCGATGGCACCTGCAACATCCCCGATGGCCTGCGCCTTGCCCGGCGCATCCTGCGCGATGTGATCGACCTCGGCCTGCCGACGGCCACGGAGCTGCTCGATCCCATCACGCCGCAGTACATCGCCGATTTGATCTCCTGGAGCGCCATCGGCGCCCGCACGACGGAATCGCAGACGCACCGCCAGATGGCCTCCGGCCTGTCGATGCCGCTTGGCTTCAAAAACGGCACGTTTGGGCACATCGCGCCCGCTATCAACGCGATCAAAGCCGCGATGCAGCCGCAGACCTTCCTCGGCGTGAACGAGGACGGCGTGGCCTCCGCCGTCACGACGAGCGGCAATCCCGATTGCCACATCATCCTGCGCGGCGGCGAAAACGGCCCGAACTTTGGCGCGGACAACGTCATGGAGACCATCGACGGCCTCGAAGCCGCGAAGCTCAAGCCCGCGATCATGATCGACGCCAGCCACGGCAACTGCGCCAAGGACCACCGCCGCATGCCGGATGTCTTTCGCGAGATCGTCCGCCAGCGGGCCGCCGGGCAGAAGGCCATCATCGGCGCGATGCTGGAGAGCAACCTCGTCGGCGGTAGCCAGAAATTCCCGCAACCTCTCGATCAACTCGTTCGCGGCCAGTCGATCACCGATGCCTGCATTGATTGGGAGACGACCGAAAGCCTCCTGCGTGAGGCGCATGCGTCGCTCAAATGAGGAAACCAGAATGGCGAATGAGGAATGAAGCCCGAATGTTCGGACTTCGTCATTGATTCGTCATTCCTCATTCTGGTTTCGTCATTTCTAACATCTTCCACTCGCCTTCCGCGAGATCCTCCAGCGTGTACTCGCCGAAACGCTCGCGGTGGAGCTTCTCGACGTGCCAGCCCTGGCTGGCGAACATGCGGCGCACCTGGTGGTAGCGGCCTTCGGTGAGGGTGAGTCGGGCCGTGCGTGCGGAGAGAATTTCGAGCTTCGCGGGCAAACAAGGCTTCTCCTCGCTGCGGAGCATCAGATCGCCCCTAGCGAAGGTTTCGATGAGCGAGGCTTCGAGATCACGATCCAGCTCGGCGAGATACACTTTTTCGATTTCAGCCTTCGGTGAGGTGAAACGATGCACGAGCGGACCGATGTCGGTGACGAGCAGGAGGCCGCTGGTGTCTTTGTCGAGCCTGCCGACGCTCGTGACGGCCGGGTTGCGACGCAGCCATTGATCCGGCAGCAGCTCATAAATCGTCGGTCCCTCGCCCTCGCCGTGCGTGCAGACGTAGCCGACGGGTTTGTGCAGCAGGGCGAGCAATCCATCGAGCGCTTCGAGCGGCTCGTCATCGACCGTGACGGCATGCGGCTCGACTTTTTGATCCGCCTTGGTCAAAACGAGGCCGTTTTGTTTCACGCGCCCCTGTTTCACGAACGAGACCGCTTCGCGACGCGAGCAGTAACCGAGGGAGGAGAGGACTTGATCGAGGCGGCGCATGAAGAATGGGAATCGCGGTCACGCTCCGCGATTCCCACGCTAGATTCAATAGCCGTAGTTGAAGGGATCGCTGTATTTCGGATTCGTGGCCACCGAGGTATCCGTGAGCGATTTCATGAAATTCACCAGATCGGCCTTCTGCTGCGCGGAGAAGTTTGGACGACTGACACCGCCTCCTTGAGTGCGTAGAGGCGGGGAGAGGTTCGGGTTGTTCACGACCTGCGTGCTGTAGAAGTCCACCACCGCCTCCAGCGTGGCAAAGCGGCCGTCGTGCATGTAAGGCGCGGTGAGCTCGATGTTGCGCAGGGAGCCGACCTTGAACTTGCCGTTGTCCGTGGCCACGCCGGTGACGCCACCTTTGCCGAGATCGACATAGGGGAATTCGAGGCCGTTGTTAAAGATGTTCGGGCCGGGGACGAAGTTATCCGTGCCGTGGCAGGCGCTGCAACTACCTGGTGCGTTGAAGAGCTGGCGGCCGCGTTCTTCCGACTGCGTCCAATTGGCACCGACCACGAAATTCGTCGTGCGGGCGGTATCAAAACGTGAACTCACGGAGATGATGGAACGCACAAACTGGGCGAGAGCCTTCGAGATGCGATCCGAGGTGACACCCGGCGTGCCGAAGACCTGCGTGAAAAGATCGACGTAGAAGGGCTCGGCACCGAGGCGTGCCTCCAAAGCGGGCAGCGTCATGCCCATCTCGACGGCGTTTTGAATCGGCTGAAGCACCTGGATTTCCAGTGTGGCGGAGCGTTCATCCCAGAAGAAGGACTGGCGCTGATACCAGCGGGCATTGCTCAGGCCCATTGAATTGCGATCTGTGCGCCCGCCTTCGAAGCCTTTGCTGAACTGATCGGGATCGGAGAAGCCGTGCGCCTGCTGGTGGCAGGAGGAGCAGGACACCGTCTGGTTCAGCGAGAGGCGTTTGTCATAGAAAAGGATGCGCCCGAGCTTGGCACCGGCATCGGTGGTGATGTTTGTCACCGGCATGTTGCTCTGATTGGAGATCGGCGGAACGGCGAAATTGGCAGGCAGCACGGGATTGTCGTAATCGTAAGGCGAGACGGGCAGATTCACTGCCGTGGCCAGCGTGCTGGTGATCGTGCTCTGGAGTCCGGCGGAGTAGGAGGTGCGGTAAAAAAGGTTCGCCGTGGAGGGGGCGTGGGCTGTGGTGCAATCGAGCCGACCATTGTGGACCTTGTAGTTCTGCACGTTCGTCCAGTTCACGAGGTCGGGAGAGCTTTGCAGCGTCCAGACGTGATCACCGGGATCCATGATCGTGACGCGGCTCGTGTTTGCCGCCGCACCCGGCGCAAAGGTAATCGAAGAATCTGCCGGAAGCTGTGCCTGAGCCACCGTGGCGACGGAAAGAGCGAGGAGGAGTTGAAGATGGGATTTCATGGGAGGGGTGATGGTTACTCCCGAGTTAGTCCCACGAGGATAAATGGCCCTGGGGGCCGAAGATGAATAAGAAGTTATTTTTGCGACTTTTGGCCGCACTCGTCGGACGAGTTTGACCTTTCTGACGCGTCCGAGATGCCCGCCCCTCACTTCCTCACATAAAACAGCGCTCGATCATGGCAGAGCAGCACGAGGTCGAGTTTGCCATCGGAGTTGAGATCGAGGGCGGTGTAGTCGTGGGGTTCGTTTTCGCGGCCGGATTTGCCGCGGAAGTGGGGATCGGTTTCGAAGATGCGGAAGTGCATGCGGCTGGTCCATTCCTTGGCTTTTTCATCGGGCTGGAAGAACTCGATGACGCGGCTCTTCGCGGTGTCGAGCAGGGCGAGATCATCGGCTTCAAGGCCGGAGAAGGCGGCGGGGATCAAATCACTGGGCTGCGTGTCTTTGAGATCGCTGTCGAAAGTGGAAACGGTTTCGAGTTGGAGGGAATCGCCATCGAGCGGGGTGATTTGGAAGCTACTTTTGCCGAGCAGGAGCAGGCGCTGGTTCACGAGACGGATCAAATCGGGCGTCATCGCGGGCAGGGGATGGCTGTGCTGGCTTCGGTAAACGCCATCGGCTCCGGCGGCGAGGTCGTAGAGTTTGCTGTGGGCGGTGTCGATGAGGGTGACGCGGAGTTTTTTGTCGGCGTCGCGTTGCAGCAGGGCCGTGTGGATCTCGGCGCTGGCATCGGGGGCATTGAATTGCTCCACGATGCTCGCTTTGCCATCGGCACCGACGCGGAAGACGCGGGCGAGCTGCTCGCGGGCGATGACGAACTCGTCTTTGCCATCGCCATCGAGATCACCAGTGGTGAGGGCACCGGGGGTGAGCTTGCTCACGAAGGTATCCGGGATGCCTTCGACGCGTTTGAAGGGCGTTTTGGCGTCGGCGGTGCTCAGGAGCACCTGCATGGCTCCGATGCTGGAAAACACGGCGAGATCGCCTTTGCCATCTTGATTGGCATCGAACACGCGGAGAGCGCTGACGCGGCTGCTGCCGGTCAAAGCGGTCATTTCGAGGCTTGCGGTGGTGAACTTCTTTTCCTTCGCGGTGATGCTGAGGAGCTGTGGCTTGGATTTGATCTCGACGACGGCGTGAATGCTTCCGGCGAGGGTGCCGATGCTGCCGCTGGTGAGGGTGAGCAGCGTCTCGCCTTCTTTGGCCTGATAAACGATCTCGGGATAGCTGAGACGGCCTTCATGCCATTTGGCGATGCCGATGGCTTTCTCCGTGGCGCTCAAAAGGATGACGTCGTTCTTCTGATCGCCATCCGCATCGGCGATGAGCAGCGACTCGACTCCGCCGAGGATGGGAAACTCACGCCCCTGGCTGAAGCCGCCGTTTTTCTGACCGCTGAAGAGCCACAGGCGGGCGCTTTTCGGCTCGGGCATGATCACATCGGCCTGGGCATCACCGGTGAGATCGCCGTAAGCCACGGCGCCGCCTTTGCTCTCGGTGGGCGGCATGGCGTAACGGATGGTGGAGGCGCGGTCGCTATCCGGCTCAGCCTTGGCTTGAGTCAAACGAGCCACCTCGATCATGCCGGTTTCGTTTTGAATCCATGCGACGCCGGTCTTGCCGCCGCCAAGACGCACCGGATGCAGCCAGTGACGGCTTGCTGGAATCTCGATGCGCCATTCCTCGCCGAAGCTTTTGTCGTCTTGTTGGAGGCGCACGAGCAGCGCATCACCCTCCGGCGCGGTGTAAAAGAGATCGGGCTTCGAGTCGGCATTCAAATCGGCCACATGCAATCCGGCACAGCCGCTTTCGCCGAGGGCGTAGGTTTGCGCATCGGCCCATTCACCGGCCTTGTCTTTTTGCAGCAGCACCATCAACCGCGTGTCGGTGAGCAGGGCGAGATCGGTTTTGCCATCGGCATTCAAATCCGCGGCGGCGAGCACCTCGGTGTCCTCGGAGGTGGAATCGAGCGCGATGTCCTTTTTGAGCGTCCAGCCGCCTTTGCCGTCCTGCATGCGGAGCGTGAGCTTGTCGTCATCGGTGATGATGGCGAGGTCGGGCTTCGTATCGCCATTCCAATCGCCCACGGCCATGGCAAAGGCCGCGTGACCGATGACGAGGGGCTGCTTGTCGAAGCGCGAGACTTCGAGAATGGGGTTCCAGCGATCCTCACGAGAGGTTTTCTCTGGGTCGCCGGGCTTCACGCCGTCTTTGCGCTGAAGCAGGATCTCGATGCGGGCGCGATCGGAATTGATGATGGCGATGTCCGTGAGGCCATCGCCATTGAAATCGGCGGCGCGGGGCGAGCCTGTGGCCCAATCGAGTTTCACGACTTCGGGTCCGTCGAAGTAGAGGGGGGCGCACAACACATTCGAGGCCAGCATCAGTGCCGCTAATCCTCCTCCGACTCTTACTCCTACTCCTCCTCCCGGATAGCCGATGAAACGCTGCGGGTGCGTGGAGGAGAGAGAATGAAAAGGCTTCACGAGGCGGGAGCGTGTGAGACGTTCGACGAGGAGGAGGAAGAGTAGGAGTCGGAGGAAGAGGAAGATTCGCTGCCGCGATTATTTCGCTTCCACAGGCGTCGAGAGCATCTGCACATGCAGCGCATCGGGATGAGAGTAACTGCCGCTCATCATGGTGCCGAAGTACTTCTGGAAGGTGGCATCGGAGGGACGGTTTTTGGAGTCCACGATCTTCGCGAGGGCATCGCCAGCGGCTTCGGCGGGTTTGGCGTCGTCATCGCCGCCTTTCGCAGGTCCTTTGCCGGGACCTTTTTTCTTGGTGGCGGACTTCTTCTGCCCGGCGGCCTGCTTCGAGACCATCTCCATGGCATTGAAGACGGTGCTGATCATCTTGCTCGAATCGGTGACGCCGAGGCCGTTGTAGCCTTTGGGCAGCAGGGCGATCTGCGCCTGGGCTCGCGGCGTT
>JBILVU010000070.1:0-29327 GCA_044370285.1 Prosthecobacter sp. | reverse complement strand
GGCTCGGCGTGGAGGGCGGAGGCGAGCAGGAAAAACGAGAAAACAACGGGACAGCGCATGAGATGGATGGGGCTGCGTTCTTTTCACTGCACCGGCGAAAAGTCCACCGCCTTCATGTACACGCTCTTCACGCCTTCGGCCTGAGGTTGGATGGTCAGAGGGCCACCGTTGGCGGCTTCGCTATCGCCTTTGGCTTTGATCCAATCGGGATCGGCACGGAAGGCGGTGAAGGAGGCGAGACCGGCTTCCTTGCTGTCATGGGCGAGGATGTAGATGAGCTTGGTGCCGGCACCTTTTTCTGCATCGGTGGGCGTCCAGTAGGCGAGGTGGCTCATGCCGTGCTTGCTGAAGAGCTTCATCGTGTGATCGCGGAAGCGGGCGTGGAGGGCATCGAGCTTGCCGGGAGGCGTGGTGTAGGTGCGCATCTCGAAGATGCGGGGCTTGGCGCTCTTTTCCACCTTCAACGCGGGCGAGTAATCCGTGGGCGTCATGAAGATGGACTCGATTTTGGCGACGATCTTGCCATTCGCCTCGCTGGCCTTCGCGGCGGCTTTCCAGTCCGGATCGGCCCCGAAGGCCTTGAAGCTCTCTTTGGCGGCCTCGCGGCTCTGGTGCTCCAAAACATAGATCAGGGTCGTTTTGGAGCCGTTTTCCTCATCGACAGGCACCCAGTAGCCCACATTGCCCATGCCGTGCTTTTCAAAGAGCTTGCAGGTGTGATCGCGGAAGCGGGTGAGCAGGGCATCGAGCTTGCCCTCGTGGCAGGTGTAGATGCGGAGCTCGTACACCGGATCGGCGAGGACGGGTGAAAAGGCGGCGAGAAGGGCGGTGGTGAGGATGAGGAGGGATCGCATGGCGGGCGGAGGCTAGAACGGCGCTGCATCACGAAACAATCGCCACTTTTTGTTGGACGCCTCCCACCTGCGCCGGAGTATCGGCCTCCCTTCCCGCATGACCCAGATTTTCGATTTCATCGCCCACGTCGATAAACACCTGCAAACCTTTGCGGAGCAGCACGGTCCGCTGATTTATGCGCTGCTGTTTGCCATCGTGTTTTGCGAGACGGGCCTCGTCGTCACGCCCTTCCTGCCAGGAGATTCGCTGCTGTTTGCCGTCGGTGCCTTGGCCGCGCAGGGGTTCATGCGCATCGAGATCATCATTCCGCTCCTCGTCTGCGCGGCGATCCTCGGTGACAACGTGAACTACTGGATCGGTCGCAAGTGCGGCGGCTGGATCGTGAACCAGCGCTGGTTCAAACGAGATTACCTGGCGAAAACGGAGGCCTTTTTCGTGAAGCACGGTGGCCGAGCCATCGTGATCGCCCGCTTTGTGCCCATCGTGCGGACCTTTGCGCCCTTCACCGCCGGGTTTGGCCGCATGCAGTACCGCCGCTTTTTGATGTTCAGCCTCGGCGGCGGGCTGTTTTGGGTGATCAGCATCTCCATCCTCGGCTTTGCCCTGGGCAACATCCCCATCATCAAGAGCAACTTCAAGCTCGTCTCCCTCCTGATCATCGTCGTCTCCGTGCTGCCGATCGTCATCGAGGTGGTCAAACACAAGCGTGAGGCTGCCCGCAGCCCTAAATGACCGCTCCGCGCGGTCGGGTGACAAAGTGCTTGCACGAAAACCCGGAACGGCTATTCATCCCGCCCCCTTCCCCGGAAGGGACCATGATTCCTGAGTAGCTCAGCGGTAGAGCGGGTGGCTGTTAACCACTAGGTCGTAGGTTCGAACCCTACCTCAGGAGCCATTAACGGCAGAGTAGCTCAGGGGTAGAGCAGAGGACTCATAAGCCTTTGGTCGGGAGTTCAAATCTCCCCTCTGCCACCAATGGATGGTTCGCTTCGCAAAAAGTGCCCCGCGAAGCCTTCGCCCGCTCACAGCAGCGAGCTGTCATCCGAACGCTCCAAGCGGCCGATCTTCTTTTTGATCGTCTCCAGCAGCACCGTCATCTCATGGACGCAGCGGAAGCATTCCTTCTGCGTCTCCTCATCCGCCAGTCCGGGCACAGCGGGATGAATCTTCATGAATTGAAGGGCGATGTTTTTGCAGGCTTCGCGGATCTGGGTGATGGCAGCGGGGCGTTCCATGAGGCCTGCTTAGGCGCAGCCGGGGGTGCCGTCAAATGCCCGGCGCAGAGGCAAAGACGTGACGAAAGCCCCGATTGACCCGGCATCGCGGACGGGTAGTCTCCGCGCCTCCATGAACAAACTCCACATTGCATCCTTGTTTGCCGTTGTTTCCATGCTCGGCCAAACGCACGCTCAAGAAGTCAAAAAAGCCGAGCCCGCCAACGCCGCACCTCCTGCGGTGGACATGGAGAAGGTGAGCTACTTCATCGGCAAAAACGTCGGCGGTCAATTCGCCGGCCAGAAGGAGAAGATGGATCTCGGTGCCTTCATCGAAGGCGTGAGTGATGTGCTGGGCGGCAAGAAGCCCGCGGGTTACGCCATGGGCATCGGCCTTGGCCAGCAGTTCAAGAACGAAGACATCGCCATCAATGCCGACAAGCTCAAAGCCGGCATGGAGCGTGCCACGGGTGCCGCCACTGGAGCCGAGCCCTACACCAAAGAAGAACTCGACGCCGCGATGGATGGCTTTAACAAGCTCATGCAGAGCAAGCAGCAGGCAAAAATGGCCGAAGAACAGAAGGAAATGGCCGCCGCCGCCGGAAAGTACAAGGAAGAAGGCCAAAAATATCTCGCTGATAACGGCAAGCGCAAAGGCGTGACCACCACCGCCAGTGGCCTGCAATATGAAGTGCTCAAAGAAGGCACCGGACCCAAGCCTGCCGTGACGGATAGCGTAAGCGTCCACTACCACGGCACGCTCATCGACGGCAAAGTCTTCGATAGCTCCGTCGAGCGTGGCGAGCCTACCTCCTTCCCCCTCCAAGGCGTGATTCGCGGCTGGACCGAAGGCCTTCAGCTCATGCCCGTCGGCTCCAAGTGGCGCTTCTACATCCCTTCTGATCTCGCTTACGGCGACCAGGCTCAAGGCGATGACATTCCCCCAGGCTCCACTCTTATCTTCGACGTCGAGCTCCTCGGCATCGTGAAATAAGCCCCGCCACATTTTCGACCCAAATAAAAAGGGCGGCTCCCACGAGCCGCCCTTTTTCGTGTCCAGTTCACTTCCCGGCCTTCTTCAGCAGCTCGGCGGATTCCGCGGCGCTGAGTTCCTTCACATAGATGTTTCTCCAGCGGATCTCCCCACCATGCGTTTGCAGCATGATCGGACCTTTCGGGGGCATCGGTTTGGCACGGTCCCAGAAGTTTTCCATCACCGCGCCATCCACCACGAGCTGCTCGTTCAGCCACACCCAGGTCACCTCCCCGATCTGGCGGATGCGGAAGCTATTCCACTCGCCAAAGCCCTTATCGGCCAGCACCAGCGGATCGCGACCGGGCTTGCCGGGCGTGTTGTTGAAGAGGCCACCGGAGCCGAGGTGCGGTTTGCGGTCGGGTTTCTTCGGATCAAAGACCTGCGTTTTGTCCCAGATCTGCACCTGAGGATTGCCACGTAGGTAGATGCCGCTGTCCGCCTTGGGCACGGTTTTGTATTCGATTAGCATTTCGATGTCGCCGAAGTCCGTGTCAGTCGTGGCATAGCCGCCTTCGCCGTCGTTGACGAGTTCGCCGTTTTCCACCCGCCAGTGCTTGGCGAATTCCTCCCGCATCTTTTGCAGCGCGGCGGCTTTCTTTTCGCCTTCCAGCTTCACCACACTGTGGGGGTTCAGCCCGTACCAGCCGGTGAGATCCGTGCCGTTGAAAATCGCCTTGAAGCCCTCCGGAGGGCCGGCGTGCAATACTGTGGTAAGAGCGAGAAGAGAGAGCAGCGAAGTGAGTTTCATGGTGGTGAAGGTCAGTTCGAGCTTTGCGGCTGTCTTCTTTCAGAAGGGCGGCAGCATCCGTCACCCGCGTCTTGCATCCAGGCCTCTCCGCGCCACACTGGCGGCTCTTTTCCCACCGCCATGCCCAAGAAAGCCGCCTCCACCGAATCCCTCCATCGCAAACACAGCGCCATCGTCGTCGATGGGCCGGAACGCGCCGCCAGCCGGGCGATGCTGCATGCGGTCGGATTCAAACGCGAGGACTTCCAGAAATCGCAAATCGGCATCGCCAGCACCTGGAGCATGGTCACACCGTGCAACATGCATATCGACCGCCTGGCCAAAGAAGCCGCTAAGGGCGTGGACGCCGCGGGTGGCAAAAGCGTGATCTTCAACACCATCACCATCTCCGACGGCATCAGCATGGGCACGGAGGGCATGAAATACTCGCTCGTGTCGCGTGAGGTCATCGCGGACAGCATCGAAACCGTCGTCGGCTGCGAAGGTCTCGACGGCTATGTCGCCATCGGTGGTTGTGACAAAAACATGCCCGGCTGCATGATCGCCATCGCCCGCATGAATCGCCCGGCGGTCTTTGTCTATGGCGGCACCATCCTGCCAGGCTGTGTGGGTCCCGAAAAGAAGGACGCGGACATCGTGACCGTCTTTGAAGCCGTGGGCCAGCATGCGAACTGCAAGATCAGCGACAAGCAGCTTGCGGACATCGAAGAGCACTCCATCCCCGGCGAAGGCTCCTGCGGCGGCATGTACACCGCCAACACCATGGCCAGCGCCATTGAGGCCATGGGCATGAGTCTTCCGAACTCCGGTGCCCAAGCCGCCGTGAGCAGTGACAAGCTCATCGACTGCTTCGACGCCGGCGCGGCCGTCATGAACATGATCAAGAAGGGCATCACTCCCCGCGACATCATGACGAAGGAGGCCTTTGAAAACGCCATCACGCTCATCATCACGCTCGGCGGCAGCACGAACGCCGTTTTGCACCTCATCGCCATGGCCCATGCAGCCGGCGTGAAGCTTGGCATCGATGACTTCACCCGCATCGGCAAAAAAACGCCCGTGCTAGCCGACCTGAAGCCCAGCGGCAAATACTTCATGAACGACCTCGTGAAGATCGGCGGCACGGTCCCACTCATCCGCATCCTGGTGAACGAAGGCCTCATGCATGGCGACTGCCTCACCGTCACCGGCAAGACGATGAAGGAGAACATGAAGAACTCCAAGATCTTCTGGCCGAAGAGCCAGACCATCGTCCGTCCGCTGAGCGACCCGATCAAGAAGGACAGCCACCTCGTCATCTTCCGAGGCAACCTTTGCCCCGAAGGTGCCGTCGGCAAGATCTCCGGCAAAGAAGGCCTCAGTTTCTCCGGCAAGGCCATCGTCTTCGAATCTGAAGAAACCGCGCTCCAGGCCATCCTGAACGACAAGGTCAAAAAAGGCCACGTCATCGTCGTCCGCATGGAAGGCCCCAAAGGCGGCCCCGGCATGCGTGAGATGCTCTCACCCACCTCCGCCATCATGGGCAAGGGTTTGGGCAAAGACGTCGCCTTCATCACCGATGGACGTTTCAGCGGCGGCAGCCACGGCTTCGTCGTCGGTCACGTCACGCCGGAAGCCTTTGTCGGCGGCCCGATTGCCGTCATCAAGAACGGCGACCCGATCACCATCGACGCGGAAACGCGTCAAATTACCCTCGGCATCCCCGCCAAGGACCTCAAAGCCCGCCTCGCCAAGTGGAAGCAGCCGAAGCCCCGCTACACCCGTGGTGTGCTGGCGAAGTATGCCAAGCTCTGCACCAGCGCCAGCCTCGGCGCCGTGACGGATTTAGGGCTGTAAAACCTGCGTGGGGGGGGCTTTCGCGACCTCTTGGAGCCATCTCCTGGGTGACAAGCCGGTCACGAGTCGAAAAACCGCTTGCTGCCGGGGTGGTCGCCGCTACCATCGCGACCCCTTTCGCCCGGCCATTCTGGACGGGACAAAGGTCACCTATCGCCCGATCCACCGAATCAGCTCCTCGTGAGCCAGAGCGTCGCCCTTACCGGCCGCGTGCGGAAGAAAAGGCACTCTAGATACCCACATGTCATCCCCCGTACTCGTCGAACTCGTCGAAGCTGGCGTCCATTTCGGACATCAGACCAAGCGCTGGAACCCTAAGATGAAGAAATTCATCATGGGCACCAAAAACAACATCCACATCCTCAACATCGAGGAGACCGTCAACCAGATCGACAAAGCCGCCGATTTCCTCAGTGAACTCGCCCGCAAGTCCAAGAAGATCCTCTTCGTCGGTTGCAAACGTCAGGCCCAGGAAGCCGTCAAGCAGGCGGCAGAAGCTTGCCACCAGTTCTACGTGAACCACCGCTGGCTCGGCGGCACGCTCACGAACAATGAGACCCTCCGCAAGTCCATCGCCCGCCTGAACTACCTCGAAGACATCGAGAAGAAGCCTGAGTTCAAGCAGATGTCCAAGAAGGAGCTCGCCTCCCTCAACCGCGAGCGCATCAAGCTTGAGCGCAACCTCCGCGGCATCCGCCACATGGACAAGCTCCCTGACGCCGTCGTCATCGTGGACGCTGCCCGTGAGCACATCGCCGTCTCCGAGTCCCGCCGCCTCAAGATCCCGATCGTGGCCCTCGTGGACACGAACGCCGATCCCTCCGTCATCAATTACCCCATCGCCGCCAACGACGACGCCATCCGCTCCATCCGCATCATCCTGCAGAAGCTGATCGACCCCGTCATCGTCGCCACGGCCGAGATGAAGAAATAAGAAACCCTCATCCCCAACCCCAGACCGATCATGGCAGAAGAAATCTCCGCGAAAATCGTCATGGCCCTGCGTGAAAAGACCAACGCAGGCATGATGGATTGCAAAAAAGCCCTCAAGGAAGCCGAAGGCGACCTCGAAAAGGCCGAAACCATCCTCCGCAAGAAAGGCATCACCAAGGCTGAAACCAAAGGTGACCGCCAGACCAAGGAAGGCATCATCTCCTCCTACATCCACATGGCAGGCCGCATCGGCGTGCTCATCGAAGTGAACTGCGAAACCGACTTCGTTGCCCGCAACGAAATCTTCCAGGCCTTCGTGAAGGACATCTCCCTCCACATCGCCGCCTCCAATCCGAAGTTCATCGGTCGTGAGGAGATCCCCGCCGATCTCATCACCAAGGAACGCGAAATCGCCGCCGAGCAGGTCAAGGGCAAGCCCGAGGCCATCGTCGAGAAGATCGTGCAGGGCAAGATCGACAAGATCTTCGCCGAGCAGTGCCTCCTTGAGCAGGCCTTCATCAAGAACCCCGACATCACCATCGGCGACTTCGTGAAGAGCAAAATCGCCGAACTCGGCGAAAACCTCGTCGTGCGTCGCTTCGTGCGTTACGCCGTCGGTGAGGACATCTAAGAGCTGCTCAGCTAGAAAATCACACAAGAGGGCGGATCGCGAGATCCGCCCTTTTTCATGTTTCCGCCGCGCCTGAACCTGCGCTAGCCTGCGCCTCGAAATGCCCGCCAACCGCTTCTACAACTCCTTCGACACCGCCACACTCCACGAGCGGAAAGTCTTCGACGGCGAGTATCGCAGCGCGTTCCAGATCGACCGCGACCGCATCATCCACAGCAGCGCCTTCCGCCGCCTCCAGAGCAAGACGCAGGTATTCCTCTCCGGCGAATACGACTTCTACCGCACGCGGCTCACCCACAGCATCGAGGTCGCTCAAATCGGCCGCAGCATCTGCGGATGGCTCCGTCAGCAGCGAGACATCCTTGATGACGAGTGCTTCATCGACCCCGATCTTGTCGAAAGCACCTGCCTCAGCCACGATCTCGGCCATCCGCCCTTCGGCCACGCGGGCGAGCGCACCCTGCACCGCCTCATGGAGCCTTACGGTGGCTTTGAGGGAAATGCGCAGACGCTCCGCATCCTCACGCAGACGCTTTTCAGCGAAGGCCGCGCTGGCATGAACCCCACGCGGGCGTTGCTCGATGGCGTGCTGAAATACAAAACTCTCTTCACCGAGCGTCCCGCTGGCAAAACCAACCACTACCTCTACGACGACCAGGAAACGTGGCTCGATTTCACCATGGGCGGCCAAGCCTTCCCCGTCGAGCTCACACCCGGCAAGGCACGCAACGGCTTCAAGAGCATCGAATGCCAGATCATGGACTGGGCGGACGACACCGCCTACTCGCTTAACGACCTCGCCGATGGCATCCGCGCCGGTTTCATCAACGTCACCCATCTGGAACGCTGGGCCGAAAAACAGCCCCTCGATGCCTCCCAGGCCGAGTGGGTCGCCTTCCTGTGCAAAGCCATGCGTGAAGACCGTGTCGAAGGCCGCCTGAATCGCCTCATCGGCGATTGCATCCGCGCCACGAAGCTCGTCCCCACCGCAAACTTCCTCAGCGCCAGCACCCAGCGTCATCAGTTCGAGCTTCAGATCGACCCCGCGCTTCGCGCCCGCGCCGATCTGCACAAAAAGATCTCCCTCGAGCTCGTCTTCCGCAGCCCGCAGCTCCAGCAGCTCGATCACAAGGCCGATCACATCCTCCAGCAGCTCTTCGGCGTCCTTCGAGATCGCTACATCGAGCCCGCCCAGCCCAAAGGCCTGCGCCTCATCCCCGAAAACATCGAAAGCGAGATCGCCGCCGCACCCGATGCCAAGGTCCGCGCCCGCCTCGTCTGCGATTGGATCGCCAACATGACCGACCGCTTCGCCTTCCGCACCTACCGCAGGCTCTTCGATGCCGAGTTCGGCTCGATCACGGATTTTGTGTGATGAGTGCTATAGAAGAAGACCCGAGGGTGCTCTGCCGATTGTTTATCAGTCGGATGAAGCAAGCTTTGGCTTCATCTGCCATCGAGCATGCTTGGTATATCGATGAGGATGAGGATCATTGCCTGCTTGAGTTGAAAGGGACGCCTGAGACTGGCTTCGACATAGATGCGCATGTTTATTCTGACCAAGTGATGCTCTCCGCCGAAGGATGGCATGACCATTACCCGGCCACGGAACCACTGGAAGACTTCGTGGCCGAAATGGGCGGACGGATTCGCGACATGCTCAGCCCAGCCATGCGTGTTCGGGAGCAGCTATCCCTTGGAGTGCCGTTCCACTGGCATCTTGAAAACCTGGTCGATGGAGCATGGCATTCCGAGTCAGCCTGCGGCCTCTTCTTCTATCCGTGGTTCGGCACCAAAACGGAAAAAGTCTTCATCAACACCGTTTTGCCGCCGCGTCCGCAACACTTGGCGCATGACTAATACTGCCGTGAAAGCGTCCTCAACCCGCCGCCGGAATGCTTCATGAATCGATCGGGCTAGAATGATTTAAAATGCGACAAGCGGAGCGCAGCTCTGAAAAAAATTCTCACCGCTTTGAACACGCTCAACGGGCCCGAATCTAATGCCAGCACAGTGATTGCGGGCGTGAGCCCCATGAACTGGGTCTTGAGAGTGATTGGTTGTTAACCTGTTGAGGGTTGATGCCCAAAAGCAACAACGGAGCCGGGCGGAATCGGGAGCCGCCCGGCTCCCATTGCGTCGGCGCGGAACGCTGGCACTGTCCGCCGCATGAGTGTGGATGTTGTTTGTGCCATTTTGAAACGCGGAGAAACCGTCATGATTGCCCGCCGGCCGGAGGGCAAGAAACTCGGCGGCCTGTGGGAATTCCCCGGCGGCAAAGTCGAGCCTGGTGAACGGCCCGCAGCGGCTCTACACCGTGAACTGCATGAAGAGCTGGCCTGTGAGGTCCGCATTCTTCGCGAACTACCCGCCTGCGAGCATGCTTACGATTGGGGCACCATCCGCCTCATCCCTTTCGAGTGCGAGCTGACCGCGACAAGCCCGGAGCCGCATCCGCATGAGCATTCGGCACTCGCTTGGGTGACACTCGCGGAGATTTCACGCTATGATTTAGCCCCGGCGGATCTGCCGGTGGTGGAGATGCTGGGGTAAAACCCGTCAGCCGACCTCAAAGATACCCTCGATCTCAACGGCGATGTTTCCCGGTAGGGAGCCCATGCCCACGGCACTGCGGGCGCCGATGCCGTTTTCCTCGCCCCACACCTGGCCGAAGAGCTCGCTGCAGCCATTGATGACCTTCGGATGCTCGCCGAAGTCCGGCGTGCTGTTGACCATGCCGAGGAGTTTTACGACGCGCTTCACGCGGTCGAGGCTACCGAGTTCACTCTTGAGGGTGGCGAGCATCGCGAGGCCGACTTGGCGGGCGGCGGCTTTGCCTTCCTCCAGGCTCATGTCGTCACCCACGCGGCCACAGATGTAGTCATCGGGGCCACGGTAGGGGCCGTGACCGGAGACGTAGGCCACATTACCGACGATCACGACGGGCTTGTAAACGCCACCACGCGGCGGCGGCGGTGGCAGGGTGAGTCCGAGGGAGAGGATCTGAGCTTCGGGTGTCATGCGTCGTTGAAGAGGTGTTTGTTTTTCCAGAAGTAGCTGAAGCCGGAGACCAGCGTCAGCAGCGTGGTGAAATAAATAATCGCCGTGGGCACCCAGCCGGGCGCGAGGGTGAAAAGAGGTTTGGCGAAGCTGAATAGCGTCTCCGCCGAGGCACGCTGGACGAGGAACCAGCTCACCGTGATGATCTGCCAGACCATCTTGTGCTTGCCCAGCTTTTCCGCTGCCAGGATGGCACCCTGCCCTGCGGCGATGAGGCGGATGCCAGTGACGCAAAACTCCCGCGCCAACACCACGATGGCGATCCACGCGGGCAGATCCCCCAGATCGACGAGCAGGATGAAAGCGGCCGCGATGAGCACTTTGTCCGCTAGCGAATCGAAGAGCTTGCCAAAGTTCGTCACGATGCCCCGGGATCGGGCGATGGAGCCGTCGAGGTAGTCGGTGATCGAGGCCAGCCCAAACACCAGCGCCGCAATCGAGAGGTGATTCGACCACGGCAGATAAAAACACGCCACAAACACCGCCGTGAGGACGAGGCGGGCGAGGGTGATCTGGTTCGGAAGGTTCATTCGGGCGGGCTGCTTCTAGCGGGAGATGCCGGAGCGTGCAACGGGCGTCACGAGGAGTTTTCTGCTCGTCATGGGAAAAAGTATTCGCGGGCGGAATTGACACCTCGAAGGCCATTTCTCAGAATCGACGCCATGAAAATCATCCCCGTGCTCTGCCAGCGCTGCGGCGCTCCGCTCGATGTGGCAGACGAAAGTGTCCGCTTCGTCACCTGCGCCCATTGCAGCACGCCGCTGGAGATCGTGCGCGAGGCCACGCAATCGCATTCGCGGATTCTGGAACAGATTCAAGCCGCCACGGAAGATCATGGTCGGCGGCTGGAGGTCATTGAGCTGCAAAACGACATCGAACGGCTCGATCGTGACTGGGAGACAAGACAACGTGAGGAGGGAAATGTGAACGCCAACACGGGAACGATAGAGCAGGGCGGCTCGATAGGCTGTCTGGCACTCGGTGTGCTTGTAATGGGCGCGGGTGTCGTTGGGGTGTTTAGTGTCTTTGTTGGAAACCCCTTTTCCTTTGGGACCTTCCTGGCCTGCCTGGCAGTGATTGCTGTCGGCGTATTCATCATTCGCGAGGGAATCGCGGAGTTGCGTCGATTCGCCCAGACCGAGGACCGCTACCGCGAGATTCGAGCTTCGCTGGTGAACCGTCTCAACCTGCTGCGCCGCAAATAAGCCTCACTCCTTCTCAAACAGCAGTCTCAAGCTGTTCAAGCACACGAGCACCGTGCTCCCCTCATGCGTCAGCACGCCGAGGCTGAGCGGGACGATGCCAAACAATGATGCCACGGCCATCACGATGACGCTGCCGAGGGAGATGAAGATGTTTTGCTGGATGATGCGGCGGGCGTGTTCGCTGATGCGGCGGGCGGAGAGGAGTTTTTCGATCTTGTCCTGCATCAGCACGACATCGCTTTGTTCCAGCGCGGCATCGCTGCCTCTCGCACCCATGGCGACGCTGACATACGCGGCGGCGAGGCTGGGGGCGTCGTTCACGCCATCGCCGACCATGGCGACCTTGCGGCCCTGCTGCGTGAGTTCGTGAATGGCGGCCACTTTGTCCTCGGGATGCAATCCGGCACGCACTTCGCTAAGGCCGAGCTGCTTCGCGACCTCGGTAGCGGCGGCGCGGCGATCGCCGGTGAGCATGATGGTGCGCACGCCGTCCTTCGCGAGGCTTTCGAGCACGGCGCGACTGCCGGGGCGCACCTCGTCCTTGAGCAAAATGCGGCCGACGATCTGCTCGTGCAGCACCCACACCTCGCTGAAGCCCAGCGGCGCATCGGGGACACCCGCCAAGGCATCGCCGAGGGCACTGTCATGGACGAGTTCGCGCCTGCCCACATAGCTGAGGCCGCTTTCGGTGCGTCCGCGCAGTCCCTGACCGGCGATGGAGTGAAACTCGGCCAGTTTCTCTGCCGCGAAGCCTTTGGCTTGCCCGTGACGCGTGATGGCGCGGGCGATGGGGTGGTTCGAGTTCGATTCCAGATTCACCGCGATGCGCAACACATCGTCTTCGCGCCCAGCGGGGAAGGATTCGATCTTTGTCACCTTCAGCTCGCCCTCGGTGAGCGTGCCGGTCTTGTCCATGGCGATCACATCCACCTCGGCGAGCTTTTCGATGGCCGCACCACCGCGAAACAAAATGCCATGCCGTGCTCCCCACGCGATGGCGGCGAGAATGGCCGAGGGAATCGACAAAACGAGCGCACAGGGGCTCATCACGACCAGCAGCGTCATTGCGCGATAAAACGACGACTTCGACGCGGCGGTGTTTTCGAAGGGCGGAATGCCAAAAACGAGCCACCACACAAAAAACATCAGCGCCACGATCCCGAGCGTCAGCAGCGTGTAACGCGTGCCAAAGCGATCCGTGAAGCGCTGGCTGGGTGCCCGCATCTTTTGCGCGGTTTGGATCAGCGTGATGATTTTTGCCAGCGAGCTTTGCGTGGCCAGTTTATCCACCCGCACCTGCACGAGGCCCCAGAGATTCAGCGTGCCGCCAAAGATGGCCGCGCCAGTTTCCTTCGTGATCGGCATGGCCTCGCCGGTGAGCGTGGATTCATCCGCCGCCGTGAGGCCGGAGACGACGGTGCCATCCACCGCGAAGAGTTCATCCGGCTTCACCACGATCACATCGCCGATGCGCAGCCCGGCCACGCCGCGATCCTCCGTCGTTCCATCCGGCAGCAACACGTGGGCGAACTTCGGCGCGGCCTTCGTCAGCGCATTGATCTCACGGTGCGTGCGGTAGAGCACGAAATGCTCCAAAGCGCCGCTGGTGGAGAAAAGGAAGAGCAGCAGCGCTCCTTCCTCCCACGCCCTAATCGCCACCGCACCCAGCGCGACGGCCAGCATGAGGAAATGCACATCGAGCCGGCCCTCGCGGATGTTTTCCCACGCATCCTTCGCTGCGTCCCAACCGCCGGAAATGAGCGAAATGCCAAACAGCACCTGCGAGACCCACATCGGCGCCTCGGCGAATTTTTCGACCAGGTAGCCCGCGACGAGAGTCAGTCCGCAAATCGCCGCCTGCATGGCCAGCGTGCGCCATTCCTCGTCGCTCTCCTGCTCCATCTCATCCGCCTCCGGCCACTCAAACTCACGCCACTTCCAAAACGTGGGCGCGGTGGGACATGAGGGCTTCTCGATCTGCACCACACCGCTCTTCTGGCTCACTTCGAGCATGGCGGTGTGTTCCGGCATCTGCTTCAGCCACTTCGCATCAATGCTGCGCAGCACCTCGGCGAGCTTGGACTGAAGCAAATCCCCATCCACGCGACCGAGCGTGGCCATCTCAACCTTCTTCGAAGCCGGATCGAGCCGAATGGCCTCCACGGAGGGCTCATCGAGCAGGAAGGACTCGATGGCCTGCATCCAGGTGTTGTCGGCTGAGTAGGGCATGCTGCGCATTACAAGAGCATGCGCCCGTCATCAAGCCGCCGAGGCATACTTTCGGCAGGATGTGACACGGATGGCCGCAAAGAGCGCAGGATGGCATCAACGAGAAGCTCCATGTTCTCCGCCTCATTGCCCCTCGCGAATAAATTCAGCGACAGGAAACTCGGAAAAGCTCCCGCAAGATTCAGAGCGGCCCGCAGATTCTTCAGAAGCCAATCTGAGGGCCGCTCTGAATCTGCGGGAAGTGGCTCTCCGTCCTACATTCAAGCGGCATTGAGTTCCGGTGCTTTGCGGCAACAGCGAGTGTTCATAGGCGGGCTGTCTGGCACCTCACGCGATCTTCACCACGCCCACGGTCGTGTTGTCCTGGCGCTCGTAGTTGATGCGGCGGATGGCGAAGATGATGGCGTCGGCGATTTTATCGGCGGTGGTGTGCTTGCCGAAGGCGAGGAGTTCTTCCAGGGCCTTGTCGCTGAGGGTGAAGATGCCGTCGCTGGCACCGATGATGATGTCGCCCTTTTGCAGGGCGATGGGATGCGGAGGCGAATCGATCATCGCCATGGGCATGCCGAGCAGGGCGGATTGCAGGGTGTGGCGGTCGGGATGGTTCGCAGCCTCCTCGGCGGTGATTTCGCCGCGTTTGGCCCGCTCTTCGATGAGCGGGGCGAGCGAGTGGTCCTGATTGATGCGGTTCAGTTTCCCTTCGCGGAAGAGGAAGAGCGGCGAATCGCCCACGCTGATCCATTCCATCCATTTTTGCGTCACCAGCACGCCGATCATCGTGGTGCCCATCGGTGGAGCCACGGCGGGCATGCGGTCGGTGATGTAGCCGAGAGTGCTGTTCGCCGTTTGCAGGGCGTGGTGGAGCTTTTCCGCCGGATGACCATCCACCTCGTGGTAGGCGCGAACAAAGGCATTCACGCCGATGTAGCTGGCGACGCTGCCGCCGGCATGGGCACCGAGACCATCACCCACGACGAGCATGAGGCGCTCCAGGCTGCGCTCGCCGGGCTCGGCGGCATCGGCGAAGGCGTAGTAGTCCTCCTGGTTCTCACGGCGGCCGCGATACTGGCGGGCGGCAAAATCCTGCTCTTGGATGAAAGCAGGGTCCGTGACGGACTCGGCGACAAAAACGGGGGCAGTCTTGCTGGCTTGGGGGGGCTTGATGTCGTCGGTGATCACTCGGTGCTGAACTGGAAAGAGGTGGTGCTTTGATAAACATCGCCAGGATGCAGCACCACGGGCGGGAAGGCGGGCTGGTTCGGGCTGTCGGGATAGTGCTGCGTCTCAAGGCAGAAGCCGTGGCGCTTTTCATACACATGACCGCTCTTGCCGGCCACGCCTTTGAGATGATTGCCGGTGTAAAGCTGCACGCCAGGCTCCGTCGTCATCACCGTCATGACGCGACCACTTTTCGGCTCGCGAACCTTCGCGGCGAGGCGCAGGCCCGTTCCGGCGCGGAGGATGTAATTGTGATCGTAACCCTTGCCCTGCACGAGTGCTTTGAAGTCCGAGCCGATGCGGCTGCCGATCTTCAGCGGCACATTGAACTCCAGCGGCGTGCCCACGACGCTTGCGATCTCGCCGGTGGGGATCAAAGCGTCATCCGTGAGCGTGTACTCGGTGGCAGCGATCATCATCTCGTGGCCCAGCACATCGCCGCTGCCTTCGCCAGCGAGGTTGAAGTAGCTGTGGTTCGTGAGGTTCACGACGGTGGCTTTGTCCGTGGTGGCGCGGTATTTGATTTCGAGCGTGTTGTCCGCCTTCAGCGTGTAGGTCACGAGGCATTCGAGCGTGCCGGGAAAGCCTTCCTCGCCATCCGGGCTGGTGTAGCGCATCTCCACGCCCACGCTGTCGCCTTTTTGGAAGTCGGAGGCTTTCCAGACCTTCTTCGCGAAATTCTCCACACCGCCGTGGATGTGGTTTTTGCCCGAGTTTGCGGTCACCTGCACCTCCTGGCCGTTGAGCTTGAATTTCGCCCCGCCGATGCGGTTGGCATAACGGCCTGTCAAAGCGCCGAAGTGCGGATGCTTGCCGAGGTAAGGCTCCAGCGTGTCAAAGCCGAGCACCACATCGGCGAACTGGCCTTTTTTGTCCGGCACGCTGAGCGCCACGAGGATGCCGCCATAGTTCGTGATCTTCGCTTCCATGCCCGCGGCGTTCTTCAGCGTGAAGAGGCGCACTTTTTCACCCGAGGCGGTTTTGCCCCACGCGATGGAGTCCACGGACGCCTTCTCCGCCGCCATGGAGACGGCGGCGAGGATGAAAAGGCACAAAAAGGGCGCGAATCGGCTCATGGTGGGTTGGGAGCGGCGATTTTGGCGGTTGGCGGGCCATAGCGCAAGGAGTGAAAGTTGCCCTTCGCGGCCACTTTTCATGTAACCTCCGCCGCCGAGTCCCTCAGGCAACCGGTGACATGCACTCCTCATCCACTGATCCCTTCCACGGTCTCGATCCCGCCGGCCTCATGGCTGCCGCGGCCATGCCGACCGATGGCGACGCCGATACGCTGCCGCTGAAACGGGCCGATCTGCCCACGCTGGAGGAAATCGCCACCGCGTTTCCCGACCTCGAAATCCTCGGTCTCATCGGCCACGGCGGCATGAGCGCCGTGTTCAAAACGCGGCAGCCCAAGCTCGACCGCGTCGTCGCCCTCAAAGTGCTGCCAAAGTCCCTCGCGGCCACGCCGGGCTTTGCGGAGCGCTTTAATCGCGAAGGCCGCGTGCTGGCGAGGCTCAGCCATCCGAGCATCGTCGCCGTGCATGATTTTGGTGAGAGCGGTGGCTTTGCTTATCTCACCATGGAGTTCGTCGATGGCGTGAATCTGCGCCAGGCCATGCGAGCAGGCCGTTTCACCCCGGAGCAGGCTTTGAAGATCATCCCGGCCATCTGCGATGCGCTTCAATTCGCCCACACCCAGGGTGTTTTGCATCGCGACATCAAACCGGAGAACATCCTGCTCGATACGGCCGGTCGCGTGAAGATCGCTGATTTCGGCATCGCGAAGATCCTCAATGAAAAAGGCGGTGACATGCTCCTCACGCAAAGCGGCGCGAAACTCGGCACCGCGCCCTACATGGCCCCCGAGCAGATCGAGCAACCCTCGAGCGTCGATCACCGTGCGGACATCTACAGCCTCGGCGTGGTCTTTTACGAGATGCTCACTGGTGAACTGCCGCTGGGCCGTTTCGCCGCGCCGTCGGAGCTCTCCAGCGTGGGCGGAAACATCGACGAGATCGTGTTTCGTGCTCTGGAGAAGGAACGCACACGCCGTCAGCAGAGCGTGGATGAATTCAAAACGCAGGTGGAGGGTGCGGGGCCGCTGCCGCGTCGTGGCAGACGGCTTCGGCGCGGCGCTCCCTTTGAGTACCAATCGAAGCGCAGGCTCTGCGGCATGCCGTTGCTGCATGTGGTGAGTGGTCGCGATCCTGTGACCGGCGAGACACGCGAGGCGCATGGCATCTTCGCCATCGGCGACCGTGCCCGCGGCGTGTTTGCCTTTGGCGGCATCGCGAAGGGCTTGTTTGCCTTCGGTGGCGTGGCGATCGGTTTGGTGGCGTTTGGCGGCATTGGACTCGGTTTGATCTCCTTCAGCGGTCTTGCGGTCGGATTGCTGCTCTCGTATGGCGGGCTCAGCATCGGCGCACTCGCCGTGGGCGGGCTGGCCGTGGGCTATCATGCCGTCGGCGGCATCGTGCTCGGCTGGCACGGCATGGGTGCCATCGTTTTCGCCCACCAAGGGTGTGGCGATAACGTTCACGCGGTGGAGGTGGTCAAAAACATGCAGCTCATGCCACGTCTCACGCTCGCGATAACCTCGTCGTATTCCTGGAGCGCGGTGCTGTCCGTCGTGTGGCTGCCGGTGAGCGCCTTCATGTGGTGCGCCTATGCCTGGGGCTATGAGCAAGCGGACATCGCGGCGGGTGAGAAGCCGGAGCATCCCATGAGCGTGAAGATGTTCTGGCTCGTGCCTGCGGTGACCGCCGTGTGCGCGGTGATCGGCTGGCTCGTGTATGCGCTCGCCACCTCCACCGTGGCGCTCTCGTCGTGGATGTTGATTCCCGGCGCGATCACCGCGTGTGGTTTGCTCATGTTCATCGCGGGCGTGCCCCTGTGGCTTTGCTTCGTGCCGGTGAACTCGTTCTACGGCGTGCGTCTGGCCTCCACGATGAACACCGACGAGCGCTGGTATGAGGTGAATGCCTTGGCGGGCAAGAAGCTCGTGAAGTGGTCGGCCTCCATCCTCATCGCCGGTATCGCCGGCTTTTACCAACTGCCCCGCCATCAGGACGACTACCCGTGGGCGGCGCTGGCGCTCACTCAGGTCGCCATCGCGGCCGTGCTCGTCTCCGTGTGGTCCTGGCTGCGCCATCATCCCGTGAACGGACCGGTCACCAAGCCTTCCTGGCTGACCAAGGCCGCCGGAAACGTGGTCATTGGACTGGTCGTGGCCTACTTCATCAAGAGCTTCATCATGGGAGCCTACCGCGTGCCGCAGGGGAACGAGCCTGGAGTCGCCAAGAACAGCCACTGGCTCGCCTCGCACCTCGACACCGGCTTTGCCGCAGGTGACCTCATCCTCTTCGAACACGACAGCGGCCACATCTGGATCGCTCGCGTCGAAAAACGCGAACGCGATGGTCTCCTCCTGAAACGTGGCGGCAAGCCCGAGTCCTTCTTCGTGAAATGGGACAAGGTGATTGGCAAGATGCTGTTTTCGCACTTCACGCCGGATGCCTTGACTCCAGTTCAATCAATGACCGAGCAGGCTTCCGCGAAAATCGATGTGGAGACGCTGGAAGGCACGCGTCAATGGGACGAGCTGCGATCGCCCGAGCTGAGGTATCTGCAGCTCAAGCGGCGTGGTGACAAAACATGGCAAGACAAGGTTTACGACACTCAGGGCCGTCAGGTGCAGGATGCCCAGGCGCTGCGCCAGGTGAAGGAGTCCTTTCCCGACTTGATCCACACCACCGATCCAGCGCACGCCGATGAGTGCATGGTGCTGCTTTGGTTCGAGCATGCAGATTTCGATGGCAGAAGCCTGCTCGAAATCAATTTGCTCGATGAATCCGGCAAACCTCTTCGGCTTGCCCACGGCAGGCCCGGTAGCGCGCCGCTATCCACGAAACAGCCTCCGCTCCGCAGTTGCAGCCTCGTTCTTGGCAGCAAAGAGCAGCTTCCGCGTCACATCACGGTGGAGCTCGGTTTTAGCACGGGGCCTTGGGAACTTTCAAACAAGGTCTCGCCTCAGTTCCAAGGCGAAGAGATGCTGAAGGGGGTTGCAGGCTTCGTCACCGCCACGGGCAATGACAAGGAGGGACGGGCTTTCGTGTCCTGGCACAACGAAAATCTCTTCACGAAGCAAGTGGGCTGCTACGCGATCCTAAAGTCTGGCCGGAAGATCGGCCACTGGGAGGGGTCCGCCCATGGAAGCATGGTGGACGCACGTTTGGAAAAATATCGTGCGCCCGGCTCCAGGGAAGTCGCCCGTCTGGAGAGTGTGAACTTTCAGGTGCCTTTGTCAGAAGTCGAAGCCTTCCAAATCCGGCACCGCCTTCTCAGGTGGGAAATCTACAAGCAGATCGTCGTGCCACCGCTGGAGTGATCCCGCCTTCCAGCCAAACCACCGGCTTGTTACTCCGAAAGATCATCCTCATGCCGCCATGACCTCACGGCCCCACCTTCAATCCTTCGGCCTGCGCCAGCGCCCGCTGCTTCCCATCGAAGCTCCAAAACTCCGTGGCACCCACCACCAAAGCGGCGGCGACTTGCAGGATGTCGTAGGCGCGATGGCCTGCGGTCACGGTATATTTATCGGACAATCTCTCTGCCTCAGAAAAGAGGCAGCTTTGCTCAACATCCTTCGAGAGCAGAACACCCGCTGCTTTGTCGGCCTCGTAATCACTCATCATGCGCTTTCTTTCGAGCGGAAGGAGCTTGCCTCGAAAAACGAGAAGCCGCAGAGCATTGGCAAACTCATAATCAATCACTGCATGCACCGCGATCTGCCGGAAAGGGCGCATTTGCCGTCTAGCCTCATCAGTGAGGAGATCGTTTCCGTAAAACGAGATCAGAAAGCTGGTGTCTGCACAGATCATGGTTTCAAAAAGTGCTCAATAAGAGCCACGCATGTCCTCGTAGAACTCCTGCAACTCCTCGTGAGTCATATTCAGATGGCCCACCTGATGAGGACGGTTATAGACAACACTTTGATTCACTCTCTGGGAATCGTCGGAAAGCTCGACGGCGTCCACCGCATTCAGCATGCCTTCGCCTGTCCGATCACGGGACGCCGCACTCTGACTCCAATCCACCTTCGCCTCCCCGACGGCAGGTTTGACTGCCTTCGGCTTCACCACGACCTCCTCCCCCGCCTCCAGCCAGGCGAGTATCGTGGGCAGGCGGGTCATCAAATCGTGAGCGGTGGCGGTTCTCATGGAGAAAGTGTTCTTCATCGCCTCTTTTCTGTCAAAGCATGACTTCCTCCTTCCACGACACCCGCTGGACGCTCGTTTCCCGCTCGCGGGGCAGTGACATGCAGGCCGCAGCGGCGCTCAGCGAGTTGTGCGAGGCCTACTATGCGCCGGTGGTGGCGTTCTTGCGGCGGGAAGGACGCGAGGAAGATGCCGCACGGGAGCTGGCGCATGACTTCTTTGCCAAACTGCTCGCCGGTGGTGCCATCGAAGGAGCGAAGCCGGAGCGGGGTCGCTTCCGCAGTTACCTGCTCGGGGCTTTGAAGCACTTCGCGGCGGATCAACGCGACAAAGCCATCGCGGCGAAGCGCGGCGGCGGTCTCGAACATGCGGAGATGGATGATGAAATGGCCGATGAAGCCGCAGGCATGCCGGATGCCGAATTTGACCGCCAATGGGCGCTCACCGTGCTGGCGAGAAGTTTGAGCCGTTTGGAGGCCGCGATAGCTTCCGAAGGCAAAACGGCTCATTTTGATGCCCTGAAGCCTTGGCTCACCGTCGAGGCCGATTCGACGCCGCAGGCTGTCGCCGCTGAAAAGCTCGGTTTGAGCCTCGAAGCCGTCAAAGTGGCGATTCACCGGCTGCGAAAGCGTTTCCGCGATGCGGTGAAAGCCGAGATCGCCCAGACCGTGAGCGATGACGGCGATGTGCGTGAGGAGCTCAATGCGCTCATGCAAGCGCTGCGAAGTGCGTGATGGAGGTTGCGCATTCCGGCGGAGGCGCTGAGATTTTCCGCTTACATGGGCGAGCTGGTCATTCTTCATAAACAACTCGGCGACACGGTGCTGCTGGAGCCCGTGCTGCGAAAAATTGCGCTCGTCACTGGCGAGCGGGTGCATCTCCTGTGCCCGCCGCAGTGGCGGCCGCTCATCGAGCTCATGCCGCACACGCAGTTCGCCACCGGGAAGCGCCGCTGGATGCCGGACCGCCTCCGCGCCTTCGATCCCGGCGGGCGTACCACCCGCGCCGCCGCCTTCACCTTCTGCCGTGAAAAGGCCCTTCTCGTGCCCGAGCCGGGCTGGGTCACCCGCACGCACCGCGCCATTTACTCGCATCTGGAGGTCATCGCGCCCGGTCGGCGTGATCTCGCTCGCTGGCTTTGGGATGCCACCTTGGCGGAGATCAGCACTGGCTACGAGTCGCCCGTGCTTGAGCGACCGCCGGAGGACTGGACACGCGAGGGCCTGTGCCCGGCGGAGCCCTTCCTGCTGCTTCACCCCGTCACCACCTCCGCCACGAAGGCCTGCGAACCGGGGCAATGGGCCACGCTGCTGCGTGCCGCGCATGATTTCGGCCTCAAACGCCTCCTCATCACCGGCGGCATGGATCCCTGGCACTACGAGCACTGCGCCCGCATCGCACAGCAGGCCAAAGAGCTCGGCGTCACCGTCGAGGACCTCTCCGGCATGACGATGGTGCCGGAATTCCTCCATCTGCTCTCCCGCGCCCGCCTCGTGCTCAGCGTGGACGGCGCGGCCTCGCACCTCGCACAGGCCTTAAATGTGCCCAGCCTCACCCTGCACGCCGTAGGCACGCCGCCCACCGGAGAAAATCCACGCCACGCCCACCTCGCCGCCGGTGCGGCGAACACGGTGAAGACGCTGCACGAGCTGTTCACCGTCACCGATGCCATGCCTGACACCTCGGCCACGGGCCCGCTGCCCGCCTCTTTGCGCGAAGGCATCACCGGCAGCCTGCGTGCGACGCGTTGAATTTTCACCGCAAGAAACATCGCGGTTGCAAACCGGCGGCAAACCGCCAGAATCGCCCCCCTCGCCGCCAAGGACGCCTCAAAACGCCCAAAGCGTGCGCCAACAAGGTCGGGCCGTAGTTCAGCCTGGTAGAACGCTTGCATGGGGTGCAAGAGGTCGTGAGTTCGAATCTCGCCGGCCCGACCATTGTTGTTGGCACGGAGAAAGATGACGCCAGCGGATCGGAATAGCCGCAAAGAAATGAGCCTTCTCATCCAAGCTGCACCCCGGTCTTTTTGCGTTCCTTGCGATCCTTTGCGGCCATTCATTACGCGATTCGTCCGATTAGCCGCAAAAGAGCGCAGAGATCGCAAAGAAATGAAGGAGTGCTTTGGACGTTCTCAGGACCTGCGAACCCAAATCATCATGAGAACGATCTTTGAGCTGTGTGACCTGATCCGCGAAACGGCCTACGCCATCCACGAGTACCATGGCCACGGCCATTTGGAGAAGGTTTATGAGAACGAACTCTCTCACAGGCTTCGGAAGCTCGGCCTCGACGTGAAACAACAGCATCCCATCACGGTTTACGACGAGGATGGAACCGTCATCGGAGAGTACTTTGCCGATCTCTTTGTCGAAAACTGCCTCATCATCGAACTCAAAGCCGTCAAATCCGTCGTTAATGAGCATGTGGCGCAGGCGATCGGCTATTTGAAATCCTCCCGCATCGAGCACGGCCTGCTCATCAACTTTGGCAGCTACCGCTTCGACATCCGAAAGTACGCCCTGTCCCCGAAATCCCAACCAATGACCGCCTCATCCAAACTCCTTTCTCTTCTTTTTGCGTTCTTTGCGATCTTTTGCGGCCATTCCTCCGCCGCCTCGCAGCCGAACGTCATTCTTTTCCTTGTCGATGACATGGGCTGGATGGATAGCGGCGTGTATGGCTCGAAATACTACGAGACGCCGAACATCGACCGCTTTGCCACGCGGGCGATGCGTTTCACGAACGCCTATTCGCAGCCGCTGTGCTCGCCCACACGGGCTTCCCTGCTCACCGGGCAGTATACGGCGCGGCATCGCATCACCAGCGCCACCGGGCACCTGCCGCCGCAGGATGCGGACCATGCATTCCTGCCGGAGTCCGCTCCGCCGAATGCGCCAATGCTCACGCCGGAGAGCAAAAACTACCTCGAACCTTTGCAAATCACGTTGGCGGAAACCTTGAAGCAAAACGGCTATCGCACCGCGCATATCGGCAAGTGGCATCTCGGCCTCACGCCGCCGCATTGGCCGGAGCAGCAGGGCTTTGACGTGGCCTTTCACTGCCATCCCGATCCCGGCCCGCCCGGCGAGTATTTCTCACCCTACGGCGTGAAGCCCGATGGCGTCGCGAATGCCAAAAACAAGATCGGCACCATCACCGACGGCCCGGCGGGCGAATACATCGTGGATCGCCAGGCGGCGGAGGCGGTGAAGTTCATCCAGGCGGGCAAGGACAAGCCGTTCTTCCTTAATCTCTGGTGCTACGGCGTGCATGGACCGTGGGGACACAAGGAAGAATACACGAAGGCCTTCACCGCGAAAAAAGATCCCACCGGCCGCCAGGGGAACCCCATCATGGCCTCGATGCTCAAAAGCGTGGACGAGTGCTTTGGCCGCATCCTCGATGAATTGGAGAAACAAGGCATCGCCGACAACACACTCGTCATTTTCACCTCCGACAACGGCGGCAACACGCACAGCAACACCATCGCCGAAGGCAAAAAGTCCGCCAACGAGGCTTGGCAGAAGTGGGCGGGCCTCCAACCGCCCACGATGAACACACCACTGCGCGATGGCAAAGGCACGCTCTACGAAGGCGGCACCCGCGTGCCCTTGATGTGGTCCTACGCCGGCAAGATCGCGAAAGGCAGCACAAGCGAAGCCGTGGTCGGCTGCATCGACATTTATCCCACCGTGCTCGACCTCCTCGGCATCGCCAAACCGGAGAAGCAGGTCTTCGATGGCGTCAGCTACGCCCAAGTGCTCAAAGGCGAAGGCACGCTCGACCGCACCGCTTACTTCAATTACCACCCGCATGCCGGAGCCAACAAAGCAGGCGGTGTTTGGGCGCGCAGCGGCGACTTCAAACTCCTGCGCTGGTTTGGCAATCCAGCCACGCACGAACTCTACAACCTCCGCGACGACCTCAGCGAATCCAAAGACCTCGCCACGACCATGCCGGACAAGGTGAAGGAACTCAGCGCCCTCATCGACGCCTTCCTCAAAGACACCGGAGCGACTTATCCGCGCCCCAATCCCGCCTACAAACCCGTCGCGGCCAAAGCCCCCTCGAAAGCCCCCGACCCGCTCGGCGGCTGGAAAGAACGCGGCTGCAAAGCCACCCTCACGGATGGCATTCTCACCATGAAAGCCACCGGCAAGCCAGAGGTCTCCTTCCTCGGCCACGCCACCGGCAAAATGACCCGTCCAGCCACGATCAAACTCCGCGTGCGCAGCCAAACCGGCGGCGCAGGCAAGGTCGATAGCTTCCCCAACGGCTCCGCCGACACCACCGGCATGCTTTCCCTGCCCTTCGAGGTCAAACCCGGTGACTGGCAAGACGTGCAATTGCTCATCAAAGCCACCGGCCCCATTGGCACCCTCCGTCTCTACCTTCCCGACAGCGACATCGACTCCATCGAACTCACCCCCGCGAAAGGTAAAGCCGAGCACTGGAACTTTTGACCTTCGTCATTCATCATTCTCCACTCGCCCTTTCCCCTCATGATCCGCCACACCGTCGTCTTCCGTCTCAACCACGCCCCCGGCTCCGAAGCCGAGCGTGACTTCCTCCGCGCCGCCTGCGAACTCACGAAGATCGACGGCGTGCAGAAGTTCGAGTGCCTCCGTCAGACCAGTCCGAAGAACAACTTCACCTTCGGCCTCAGCATGGAGTTCGCCGACAGCGCCGCTTACGCCTTCTACAACGATCACCCCGATCACACCGCCTTTGTCCAAGGCCGCTGGATTCCCGAAGTGGCCGAGTTCATGGAGATCGACTATGTGCCGCATGCGCCGTGAAACCTGTGAACGCCAGCTTCTTGCTCAACGAAGAGCCGATCCCCACCTCGCCCACGCTTTTTGAGCCGGGCGAAGGCGCGGAGACGCAGTTTCTCGGCGTCGTGCGTGGTGAGGAAGACGGCCGCCCGATTTCTGGCATCGATTACAGCGCCTACCTGCCCATGGCGGAAAAGATGCTCGGCGATCTCATTGAGCGTGGTGAGCGTGACCACGGCCCGCATCGCGTCTTCATCCAGCACCGGCTCGGCTTTGTCGCCGCCGAGCAGCCCAGCATCATCATCCAAGTGCGCACCAAGCACAGCGCCGAAGCCTTCGACCTCTGCCGCTGGTATTTGAAGGAGATCAAGACCTGCGTGCCCATCTGGAAGCGGGCGGTGTTTGTGAGTCAGGGCTAGTTCGGTTATGCCGCAGAGTAGCAGAGGAGCAAAGGTTCTGGCCGTCTGAAAAAACTCTGCCATCTCCGCTCCTCTGCCCCTCTGCGGCAAAAACGAGCGTCCGAACCACCTCCGAAGCGTTGCAGCCCTCCGAAACCGCTGCTAGCTCACGGAAGCCATGCCAACCCCCGCTTTCCACTACCAGCCCCTCCTCGAACTCGGCACCGACGACACCGACTACCGCCTGCTGACGAAGGAACACGTCCGCGTCGAAAAGATCGGCGACAAAGAGCTGCTCGCCGTCGATCCCGAGGCGCTCACGCTGCTGGCGAACCAGGCCTTCCACGACATCAATTTCTTCCTGCGCCCGAAGCACCTCAAGCAGGTCGCCGCCATCCTCGACGACCCCGAGGCGAGCGAAAACGACCGCATGGTCGCCCTCACGATGCTGAAAAACGCCGATGTGGCCTCCGCAGGTCTGCTGCCGTTTTGTCAGGACACCGGCACCGCCATCATCATGGGCAAAAAAGGCCAGCAGGTCTGGACCGGCGGCGGCGACGAGGCCGCGCTCTCGAAGGGCGTCTATCTCGCCTACACGGAGAACAACCTGCGCTACTCGCAAAACGCCGCGCTGAACATGTTCGACGAAAAGAATACCGGCACCAACCTGCCCGCCCAGCTCGATTTGTATGCCACCGATGGCGACGCCTACAAATTCCTCTTCATCGCCAAAGGCGGCGGTTCGGCGAACAAAGCCTTCCTTTATCAAGAAACCCGCGCCGTGCTCAATCCGAAGAGCATCGTGAAGTTCCTCAGCGATAAAATGACCTCGCTCGGCACCGCCGCGTGCCCGCCCTACCACCTGACCTTCGTCATCGGCGGCACCTCGGCCGAATCGACGATGAAACACGTCAAACTCGCCTCCACGAAGTATTACGACGGCCTCCCCACCACCGGCAACGAGCACGGCCGCGCCTTCCGCGATGTCGAACTCGAAGCGCAAATGCTTCAGGCTGCTCGCGAGTGCGGCATCGGCGCCCAGTTTGGCGGCAAATACTTCGCGTTGGATGTCCGCGTCATCCGCCTGCCGCGTCACGGCGCGTCACTGCCCATCGGCATCGGCGTCTCCTGCTCCGCCGACCGCCAGGCGAAGGGCAAGATCACGCGTGACGGCGTTTTCATCGAGAAGCTCGAAACCAACCCGCTGCAATACATCCCCGAGGAACTGCGCCACCGGAAAGACACCAACGCCGTGCGCATCGACACGAACCGCCCCATGGCCGAGATCCGCGCCGAGCTCAGCAAGTATCCTACCACCACACGCCTCCTCATCAACGGCCCCATCATCGTCGCCCGCGACATCGCCCACGCGAAGCTCAAGGAGATGCTCGATGCCGGCAAGCCGCTGCCCGATTACTTCAAAAACCACCCCGTCTATTACGCCGGCCCCGCCAAAACACCCGCCGGCATGCCCAGCGGCAGCTTCGGCCCCACCACCGCCGGCCGCATGGACAGCTACGTCGATCTCTTCCAAAGCCACGGCGGCAGCATGATCATGATTGCCAAAGGCAATCGCGGCCAGCAAGTCACCGACGCCTGCAAAAAGCACGGCGGCTTCTACCTCGGCAGCATCGGCGGCCCCGCCGCCATCCTCGCGAAAGAAAACATCAAGAAAGTCGAAGTCGTCGAGTTCCCCGAACTCGGCATGGAAGCCATCTGGAAGATCGAGGTCGAAGATTTTCCGGCGTTCATCCTCATTGATGACAAGGGGAACGACTTCTTCCAAAGCGTCGGGCCGGGGTGCTCGGTGAAGCATTGAGGTCCGAAGAAGCCTCAAACAGGAGATCAGCAGTTGTTTACATGTCCAGCTGCCTTAGTTGTGCCCAGTCTGGCAATTCTCTTTCGTGAAAAAAGCTATCGAACAGTTGAATTGCTTGCCAACGGTCCAGCATTTCGGAGGTGCGAACAGTTACTGGGCCGTGAGTCATTTCGATTGATGTCGTGTCCGACGCAATCGGAGCAACACCCACGACCATGTGTTTGTATGACTTCCGAGATTGATCAGCATAGCGTCTGATTTCGACTGTGCATCGTTCTCTACCGCCTCCGCATTGAATGTAATCTCCGTTGGGAGACTCCAGAATGTAGAATGAGTTTCCCTTCTCATTCATGTAGTTGAACGCCTGCGGAAAAGTGTATGCAGGAGGTAAAGGAATCGGATCGGTTCTTTCGCAGTAGAAGTGCCATTCAGCCATGAGATTCGTTTACACAAAAACTTTTCCGGTGTCACCAAACAAGGTAGCGTTCGAATGATGCGAGCCGGAGGCTCGAAAGAGATTAGCCGGTGGTGAAGGTCGCGGAGCGACCGGGAACCACCGGAACCGGGCCGCCCCACCACCACCGATACGAGATGCGCCCCGGCAGGGGCGCGAGAAGCGTTCGAATGTCCCCCGGCGATGTTGCCCGCCAGACCCCGTGTGCCCTTCTCGCGCCCTTCCAGGGCGCGGTGGCGGTTTGGTGTGGCGGGGCGTGATGATCCGGTGGTTGCACCACCGGCTAATTTCTTGCGTGCCTCCGGCACGGAATCTGGGGCGACGCCGAATGGAGGAGGCTGGCTTCTCTCGTGCCTCCGGCACGATCGCTGATACAACGAAATGCCTCGAACTTCATCGTTGCCATCCTTCGCCCGATCTGAAACTATCCTGCATGGCCTCGACGCATCTCTCGTTGCATTACCATCTCGTGTTCAGCACGAAAAACCGGGAACCCTGGCTCTCGCCGACGCATCGGCAACGCGTTCACGAATACATCGGCGGCATCATCCGAAACATGGACGGCGTGGCGCATGCGGTGGGCGGAACGGGCGATCACCTCCACATCGCCGCCGGTCTGCGGGCGACGCATTGCCTCGCCGACGTGATGCGGGAAGTGAAGAGCGAGTCCTCACGCTGGATCCACGAGGAACTGCGTCTGGCGGGCTTCGCATGGCAGGAAGGCTACGGAGCCTTCACCTTCGCCGCACCGGATCTTGAGGCGGTACGCACGTATGTCTTGAACCAGGAAGAGCATCACCGGATGAAGACCTTCCAGGAAGAATACATGTCGATGCTGAAGCGCGGCATGGTGGCGTATGAGGAGCGCTTTTTGTGGTAGCAGGGAATTCATAAAGCTCCTCGCTACCCTATTGACCGCGAGCAATGCCTCATGGCATAAAGCGCAGGTGATCTCACGCCTTTTTCCCCTTCTACTCCTGCTTGAGGGCTGTGATCGCTCTGCCGAGGTGGATCCTGCTGGGACAACTCTGATCCGCTCGGCTTTGCCTGCAATTCAGGCTTTTCATCGCGAGGAAGCCAAAAGCGGGGCCATCCTGCGGGTAGTATACTTTCACCCCGCGGATCGTTATCCACTGCCCGGCTATGCCGAGCGGCTCGACCGGGTCATGGCCGATGTCAGTACCTTCTACCGTGACGGACTGCGGCGCTTCGGATATGAAAGCGATGGCATTCCTTACCAGATGAGGGACGGACGCCTGCATCTGCATGTCGTGCGCGGCAAAAAGCCCGCCAGCGGCTACAGCTATGCGAGTGGGGACGAAATCGAACGCGAAATCCAGACGGCGCTCGGCTTCTCCCGAAAGTATGTCCTCGCCATCCATGCGCTTTGCCATCGCGAGGCCGACGGGCGCTATGTTTTCGATGCGCCCTACTACGGCTACGCCGGACGCGGACAGGGCTTTTGCCATGCTGCGGACTGCGAGCTGCTCGATCCGGCCTTGCTTGGCGACGCTACACCGATGGTCATCACGGAGCACTACAACCCACGCTGGGAAATGACCGTGGGACAGTTCAACTCGAAATATCTCGGCGGCATCGCGCATGAGCTGGGCCATGCTCTCGGCCTCTTTCACGAGAAAGGCACCATCGAGGAGCCTTCCGCCACCGCCTCGCTGATGAGCAACGGCAATCTCCACTAC